>JAJDOE010000112.1 GCA_022340345.1 Gammaproteobacteria bacterium | reverse complement strand
TTTTGTGAAATATTTCACAAAAAAATATTCTCATCATGTACCATATAGTCTGTATGTTTCTAAGCCACTGACCAGGAGGACCCGGATGCCCCGGGACGGAAGCCAGACCCGCACCCGCATTCTCGATGCCGCCGAAGCCCTGGTGCTGGAGCGCGGCTATGGCGGCATGTCCGTGGAGCGGGTCATTCGCCAGGCGGGTATTACCAAGGGTGCGTTTTTCTATCACTTCAAGACCAAGGAAGCCCTGGCGCGCACCCTGCTGGAACGCTTCGACGCCATGGACCGGGCTGCGCTGGAGGATAACCACCAGCGCGCCGTGCGGCTGGGCAGCGATGCGCTGCAGCGCTTGCTGGTTTTCGTTGGCCTGTTCGAGGAGGCCTTTGCGGAGCTGGAACAGCCCTACCCGGGGTGCCTGTACGCGGCCTATATCTACGAAGCGAAGTTGTTCGACGCGGATACCCAACGGACCCTGGGCAGTTCCTTCCTGCGTTGGCGTGGCGTGTTGCGCGGCATGCTCGACGACATTGTCGCGGAGCGGGGAGGCGGGGAGGCGCTGGACCTGGAGGCCCTCGCGGACATGTTCACGGTGGTGCTGGAGGGTGCTTTTATCACCGCCAAGGCGGTGGACGACGCCAGCGTTATTGCCCGCCAGCTTGGCGAATACCGGAAATACGTGGAGTTGCTGTTCGCCGCCGGGCGCTGAGGCCGGGAGCGGATACCGGGGGCAGCCTCAGCTGGCCGGAGTGTCCGCCGCGAATACCATCCGGTTGCGACCGCCGTTCTTCGCTTCGTACATCGCCTGGTCCGCGTTACGGAACAGGTCACCGAAACTGGTGCGCGGTTGCTCACCGGTTCCCGCCACCCCGAGGCTGGCGGTCACGGTGAAACCGGCGGGTCGCAGCCGTTCGATGTCCTGGCGCAGCTGATCGAGGCGCGCCTCTACCTGCTCCCGGGTATGCGCGGGGATCACCGCCACGAATTCTTCGCCGCCGAATCGGGCTACCAGGTCATCGCTTCCAAACTCCACGGACAGCAGACGTCCCAGTTCCCGCAGCACGTTGTCACCGATCCCGTGGCCATGACGGTCGTTGATATTCTTGAAGTGATCCAGATCGATCACCGCGACCCACAAGGGGTGCTGGTCCGGGTCGTTTACCAGGGAATCCACGCGCTGCAGCAGGTGGCGGCGGTTGTAGACACCGGTAAGGGAATCCGTGGTGGCCAGCCGGCGCAACTGGTTGGACTGTTGTGAGAGCTGGCGAAACTGGCGGCTCATCTGCAGCAACGAACGAATGCGCGAGATCAGCACCTCTTCCATCACCGGCTTGCTGACGAAATCGTTGCCGCCGGCATGGAAAATCTCCGCCTGCATATCGGCGCTCTGGTCGCCGGTCACCACCAGGACCGGCAGTTTTTCGCGGGAATCCCGCAGTCCGCAGCGCACCGTGTGCAGGAAATCGCCGCCGGACATATCGCCCAGCAGGTAGAAGTCCGCGACCACCAGTTCGAAACTTTCGTTCAGGATGCGCAGCGCTTCCTCGGCGGTGCGCGTGTGCACCACCTCCAGGCCGTGGCGGCGCATCATGCCAATGGTGCGGGTGGCTTCGACCCCGTCGTCTTCGATATACAGCACCTTTCCGACCAGCGCCGCGTGCTTGGTGGCAAAACCGCGGATAAAGCGCATGAAATCCTCGAAGCCGCGGGTCTTGTCATAGTAGTCGGTAACACCGGCGCTGTAGCCGGCCTTCATGATGCGTTCGTAGGGTTCGGCGGTGATCACGATAAACGGCGTGAAGCGGTGGGTGTCATCGGAACGGACCCGGCGGCAAAGCTCCAGGCCGTACATGTCCGGCAGCATCAGGGAACAGGTGATCAGGTCGAAGGCGCTGCTATCCAGGGCCTGCAGGGCTTCGCGGCCACTGCCCACGCTGGTGATTTCCAGCTGCGCGGCGGGGATTTCGTCGGTCAGGGCACGGCTGACGATACGGCGCGCGAGCCGGGAACTATCCGTAATCAGCACCCGCAACGGCCGCTCCGGGTCCGTAGGTGTGAACAGCCCTTTCGCCAATTCCCTCACGATTGGTATAGCCTCAGAAAACGCTCAAAAAATCCGTGCTAAGCATTTGATTTAGCACAAAAGCGGAAATATTCAACTCCATCCTGCCACGATCCGCGTGTTCTCCCGGTTGGCGGGAACGCGGGGCGGCACCCCTCGCGGCGCTCAGGCTACCCACCCCGGGGGTCGGAGGCAAGTCGGGTCGAGCGGTTTCCCGGTCCCGGCGGATGGCGGGTCCGGCCGGCCGGGTCCCGGGCGTCAGCCTTTGCTGTCGCGGCGCTGGTAAAGGTACCAGTGCCAGCCGGAGAAACCCGCGTGGGGGAACACCCGCACCAGGTCGTAGGGGGGCAGGCCCGCCGGCTGGACCACCGTCTCGGGTTCAAAGTTGAGTCCGCCCCGGGCGCCATCGTAGGCCACCCGGGAGATCAGGTAGCGCGGCGGGCGGTCCTTCCAGCCGGTGTTCTTGATGTAGGTGAAGCGGCCTTCCACCGGCAGGTAGCGCGCGTAAAAGGCGAACATCATCACCACCTGGAATTCGTTCTCGCTGCCCACCGTGATTACGCCCGGCGGGCTGTGTTCAATCATCCAGCGGATCGCATCGGAGTAGTGGCCCCGCCCGTCCCGGATCAGCCCCGCGGTCTGGTAGAGCTGCCCGGCGGTGGACAGCAGCACCAGCCCGATCACCGCGGCGCGACGGGCGCCACCGGCCCGCAGCAGGTCCGCCAGCACGTAGCTGGCGAGCAGGTAGAGGAACGGAAAACAGATGATGAAAAATCGCAGGTACAGGAAGGCCGGTTGCTTGATCAGCAGCAGCACGGCGGGCACGACCAGCAAGACCAGCAAAAACAGCATCCACACCTGCTGCCCGCGACGATACAGCCACCCGATTCCCGCCAGCATGGCGGCCAGCACCGCCAGCGTAGTGACCAGGTTCCCCTCGCCGGGGAATCCCGCCGCCACGGAGAAGGTTTGCATTAACACGCCGCCGACGTCGTAAACCGGTCCGGTGCCGGTAATTAAGGTACGCACCTGGCCGGCGTAGACCACCAGGCAGATCAGCACCGGTGCGCCGTGGAAACGTACCAGCTCGTTCGCCAGCGCATAGATATTCCGGTAGTTGCCGTTGCGCCAGATCGAATACAGCAGCAGCGCACCGTAGACGAATACCGCGTTCAGTTGCGCCTCCAGGGCCAGTGCGATGCACACGGCAAAGGCGACCGCCTTCCATGTGCGGTATTGCTGCCAGCCGCTTTCCAGGAAGGCATAGCCGAGCAGGGAAAAGAAAATCGCCGGCGCGTAGCCACGGGCCTCGGAAAAATAGTGAATCAGCGGAAACGAAAATCCCGCCAGGCAGACCACCAGCAAGGCCTCGAGCTTGCCGCGACGACGGGCGATCCATCCCAGGGTGAGCAGCGATCCGATGCCGGAAACGATGGCGAGCAGCCGGTAGGTATACCAGCTGGATTGCTGCCCCAGCAGGTACAGGTAAAAGGTGTTCAGGCGGTGATTGTTCGGCCGGTGATGCTCGAAAAAGGCGTCGGTCCAGGCGCGGGAGTCCCGTACCAGCGTCAGCGACCAGATCTCGTCCATCCACAGGTCGCCGCGGGCGGCCAGCGCCATCAGTACCGCGGAAACCAGGATCACCGCGAACCCGGCGATCCAAAGCAGGCGACCGGAGCCGGACGTGGTGTCAGCGCTGCGAGCAAGCGGCATGCTGCTCAGCCTCCGGGTGCGTCGGTACGTACCGGGAATTCGATCTCCCGCACCCCGCCCGGATCGAATTCCAGCCGGATTCGCAGCGTGTCGCCGCTTCGCAGCGGGTGCTTCGGGTTCATGAGCATCAGGTGGTAGCCGTTGGGCGCAAACCGCACTTCGGCACCGGGCGGAATCACGACGGTTTGCTGGTGGGTCATGCGGGCCATGCCGTCCACCTGTTCCGTTCGGTGCATCATGATGCTGGCGAAGTCGGGTGAACTGGCGCCAGTGAGTACCTGTTTCTGGTCGCTATGATTTCGCAGCACCAGGTAGCCGGCGAGGGTCATGGCCCCGGGCGGGGCCTCGCGTACCCAGGCGTCGTCAACGGCGAGGCCGGCGTCTCCGGCCGGAAACGCCGGTGGCCCGGAAAGGAATGCGAGTAACAACAGCAGCGCGCGCAGCATTGGCGGAAATTCACCAGTCCGAGTCGGAAAAAGCCGCAACGGATCATGCAATTGACCGCCGGGCATTGCAACGCAAGGTGGCTTGCCGGGTGCTCCCTTGAGCGAACCGGGTAACCGGATTACTGTCGGGCGATGGCGGAGAGACGCAAACCAGATGCCGGTGGTGATACCACCGGTGGCCCGCTGGCGGGGGTGCGGGTGCTCGACCTGTCGCGGATCCTCGCTGGCCCCACCTGCACCCAGTTGATGGGGGACCTTGGCGCCGACGTGATCAAAGTCGAACAGCCCGGTGCCGGAGATGATACCCGTCGTTGGGGCCCACCCTATGTGCAGGACGCCGCGGGTGCGGACACCAGCGAGAGCGCCTACTACCTGTGCGCCAACCGCAACAAGCGTTCGGTCACCGTGGACCTGGCCAGCGAGGAGGGCCAGGCGCTGGTGCGCCGGCTGGCGGCGCAAAATGATGTGCTGATCGAGAACTTCAAGGTGGGTGGGCTGGCGAAGTACGGGCTGGACTACGCCACCCTGCGGGAAACCTGTCCGGAACTGGTGTACTGCTCCATCAGCGGCTTCGGGCAGACCGGTCCCTACGCGAAATGGGCCGGTTACGATTTCCTGATCCAGGCCATGGGCGGCATCATGAGCATTACCGGACCTGCCGACGGCGATCCGCACAAGGTGGGTGTCGGCATTGCCGACGTGATGTGCGGCATGTACGCCTGTGTCGCGATCCTCGCCGCGTTGCGCGAGCGGGAGTCCAGCGGTGAAGGACAGCACATCGATATCGCGTTACTGGACAGCCAGGTTTCGTGGCTGATCAACGCCGGCCTTAACTACCTGAGTTCCCGGGAGACGCCCCGGCGTCTGGGCAACGGGCATCCCAACATCGTTCCCTACGAGGTATTTCCGGCCAGCGATGGCTACTTCGCGCTGGCGGTGGGCAACGATTCCCAGTTCCGGCGCTTTTGCGAATTTGCCGGCCGGGTGGAACTCGCCGATGACCCGCGCTTTTCCACCAATGACCAGCGGGTGCGCAACCGGGATACCCTGGTGCCGTTGCTGCGTGAAGTTACCGCGGCCCGGACCCGAGCCCACTGGCTTGATGGCCTGGCGGACATCCACGTCCCCTGCGGGCCGGTGAACGACATCCGCGAGGTATTCGACGACCCCCAGGTGCGCCACCGGGAGATGGAAATTTCCATGCCGCATCCGTTGGCGGGTACCGGCAGCGTGGACCTGATCGGCAACCCGCTGAAGTTTTCCCGCAGTGAGGTGAATTATCGCCGTGCGCCGCCCTTGCTCGGGGAACACACCGAGGAGGTACTGGCGGAGGTACTGGGGCTGGACCCGGGTGAAATTTCGGCCCTGCGCAGCAGGGGCGTCGTATGAGCAGAAATGAACCGGAGGGGCCATGTACGGACTGAATGAACGCCAGCAGCAATTGCAGCAACGCGCCCGGGAGCTGGCCGAGCGTGTCATCGCGCCCAATGCTGCCCGCGTAGACGAGTCCCGGGAGTATCCCCGCGACAACGTCCAGGCGCTCACTGCGGCGGGTTTCATGGGCATGACCATCCCCGAGGCCTACGGCGGACGGGGTGCGAGTTTTCATGACGCGGTGCTGGTGATCGAGGAGATGGCAAAGGTCTGCGGAGTGACCGGGCGCATCGCGGTGGAGGGCAACATGGGCGCTATT
>JAJDOE010000096.1 GCA_022340345.1 Gammaproteobacteria bacterium | reverse complement strand
GCTTGCCCGCCGAAGGCGGGAAAGCGGCCCTCGATACGATCGGTTCCGATGCCGGCGAAGGGCCTTCGAGCCCGGACGATCGGTGCCGGTGGTCGCGAGCCAAACTTTGAGGCTTGCCCGCCGGAGGCGGGAAAGCGGCCCTCGATGCGATGGGAAATTCTTCCACGCCGGCGGCGCGTTCGGGATGACATCCACTTTTCAGCGCCCGTAGCTCAACCGGATAGAGCAACGGCCTTCTAAGCCGTAGGTTACAGGTTCGAGTCCTGTCGGGCGCACCAACTTCGCACCCCCATATAGCGGTACCGTGGGCCTTGGGAGGCGCGCGCTGGCGTGCGATCATTCGCGGCCCTGAATGTTCCGGACCCGCACCCGCCGCATGAGCGCACAAATCCTGGATGGAAAGCTGGTCGCCGCGGACCTGCTCGGTCACGTGGCCGGCAAGGTGGACGCGCTGGTGGCCGCGGGCCACGAACCCCCTGGGCTGGACGCGATCCTGGTGGGCGACGACCCCGCCAGCCAGATCTACGTGCGCAACAAGCTGCGCGCCTGCGAGCGTACGGGTATTACCTCCCGGGAACACCGCCTGGCCGCGGAAACCAGCGTGCCGGAACTGATCCGGCTGATCGATGACCTCAACCGGGACCCGCAGGTGGACGGCATCCTGTTGCAGCTTCCGCTGCCCGGGGGCGTTGACGCGGATCCGGTGCTGGCGCGGATCGATCCCGGCAAGGACGTGGACGGCTTTCACGCCTGCAACCTGGGACGCCTGGTGCAGGCGCGCCCGGGCCTGCGGCCCTGCACGCCGCGCGGCATCATGCGCCTGCTGGAGGCCAATGAAATCACCTGTGAGGGCATGGAGGCGGTGGTGGTGGGCGCCTCGAATATCGTCGGCCGTCCCATGGCGCTGGAACTGCTCGCCGCCCGCGCCACGGTCAGCGTGTGCAACAGCCGCACCCGGGAGCTGGAGCGGCACGTGCGCCGCGCCGAACTGCTGGTGGTGGCGGTGGGCCGCCCCGGCCTCATTCCCGGCGACTGGATCCACCCGGGGGCGATCGTGGTCGACGTCGGCATAAACCGCACCGATCGCGGCAAACTGACCGGTGACGTGGATTTCGCCAGGGCCCGCGAGCGGGCCGCCTGGATCACCCCGGTGCCGGGGGGCGTGGGACCCATGACCGTGGCCACCCTCATGGACAATACCGTCGAAGCCGCCCGCGCCCACCGCGCGGGGGCTTGAAAACCGGCTGCGCGACTCTATCTAGTAACACCAGTTCCGTCCGCGGGAGTCCGCCATGAGCGACCAGCAAACCTTCAGTTTCCAGGCCGAGGTGCAGCAGCTTCTGCACCTCATGATCCATGCCCTGTACAGCCACAAGGAGATCTTCCTCCGGGAGCTGATCTCCAACGGCTCGGATGCCTGCGACCGGTTGCGATTCGAGTCGCTTACCGACAAATCGCTGCTGGAAGGCGAGGCCGAGGGTGAACCGCGCATCCGCATCACCATCGACAAGGACGCCCGCAGCCTGCGCATCAGCGACAACGGCATCGGCATGACCCGCGACGAAGTGACCGAAAACATCGGCACCATCGCCCGCTCGGGCACCCGGCGCTTCGTGGAGGCATTGAGCGGCGATGCCGCCAAGGACGCCAACCTGATCGGCCAGTTCGGAGTCGGTTTCTACTCCGCGTTCATGGTTGCCGAACGCGTGGTTCTCGAAACCCGCAAGGCGGGCCGCCCGGCCGCGGAAGGGGTTCGCTGGGAGTCCGATGGCGCCGGAGAGTACTCGCTGGCGGACGTGGAGCGCGACGAGCACGGAACCGCGATTACGCTGCATCTGCGCGAGGGGGAGGACGAGTTCCTGGAAATGGCGCGTATCCGGACGATCATCGCCAAGTACTCCGACAACATTGCCCTGCCGGTGCAGGTTCCGGCGGAAAAGGAAGAGCAGGACGACGGCGAGCCGGACTGGGAAACGCTCAACAGCGGCTCCGCCCTGTGGGCCCGTCCGCGCAACGAAATCAGCGACGAGGAGTACAACAACTTCTTCGCCAACCTGGCCTTCGACCCCAACCCGCCGCTGCTGCGCCTGCACAACCGGGTGGAAGGCAATTTCGACTACACGGCTCTGCTGTTCGTGCCTTCCAAGGCGCCCTTTGACCTGTTCGACCGGGAACAGCGCCACGGCATCAAGCTCTACGTGCGCCGGGTGTTCATCATGGACGACACCCGTCACCTGATGCCGGCGTACCTGCGCTTCGTCCGCGGCGTGGTGGATTCCGCGGACCTGCCGCTCAATGTGTCCCGGGAGTTCCTGCAGCACAACCGGGAGATTGACCTGATCCGTTCCGGCTCGGTGAAGAAACTGCTCGGCGAGTTCGCCCGCCTGGCGAAGGATGAGCCGGACCAGTACGCGACGTTCTGGGACGAATTTGGGCGCGTCATCAAGGAAGGCGTCGTCGAGGACCACGACAACCGCCAGGCCATCGCCGAGTTGCTGCGTTTCGCCAGCACCCACGACGATGCGCAAACCCAGCGCGTATCGCTCAAGGACTATGTCGGACGCATGGGTGACGACCAGAAATCGATCTTTTATCTCACCGCCGACAGCCACGCCGCGGCCCAGGCCTCCCCCCACCTGGAGTATTTCCGCAAGCAGGGCATCGAGGTGCTGCTGCTGTCCGACCCGGTGGACGAGTGGCTGGTGGGCCACCTGAACGAGTACCAGGACAAGCCCCTCAAATCCGTCGCCCGCGGCGACCTGGACCGGGAGGAACTGGGAGAGAAGTCCGACGATCCCGAACGGGAACAACGCAGCAAGGACCTGGAACCGTTGCTGGCTGCGATCCAGGCTGCGCTCGGCGAGCGCGTACAGGAAGTGCGCTTAAGCGACCGGCTGGTGGACTCCCCGGCCTGCCTGGTGGCGGACGAAAAAGCGCTCGGCGCCAACCTGCAGCGAATCCTGGAATCCATGGGCCAGGCGGCCCCGGAATCCCGGCCGATCCTGGAACTCAACCCGGAGCACCCGCTGATCCGCCGCCTGGACAGCGGCCGCGAGGACCTGGCGGACTGGGCCGAGGTGCTGTTCGACCAGGCGGCCCTGTCGGAGGGCGCCGCGCTCAAGGAGCCGGCGGCCTACGTGCGCCGCATCAACCGGCTGCTGGCGAGCACCCTTGGCGACGAGGCCGCCTGAAGGCGCCGGACCCTAGTAAACGTATTCGTATTCCAGCAGCCATTTCAGGCTGCCGTCCGGGGTGGCTGAATTCAGACCCAGCAGGTAACCGAGTTCGTAGCGCAGCCCGCTGCGCCCGCCAGGGCGCAGCTTGCCGCGCACCACGGGGCCGGCCTGGGCTTCCTGACCGCCGTCGACACGCAAATCATCCAGGGTTCCGGCGGTGCCGTAGACCTCGAACCCGGGCTCGAACTCCTGCCGGTAGCGGTACCCGGTGCGCCAGGCGTACTCCAGTTCCACGTCGCTTGACGCACCGCCGCCCACTTCCCGCGCCAGTACCAGATTCGCGGTATGCACCAGCCGCCCCGAGGTCCGTTCCAGTAACAGCTTGGCTTCCAGCTTGTCGGGGTGGCCGCCATCCACCGGCATCTCGTATTCCAGGTACAGCCCGGCATCCAGCCAGTGCTTGCCCGGCTCCGTGAGCTGAAAGATATTTTCCCAGGCGCTGGCCTCGTGGTGCAGGTCGCCGCCGGGGGTTTTTTCGAATTCCACGAACACGCTGCTGAACCACCAGTCCGTCACGCCAAGACCGATCTCGTACTTGTCCTTGCGCCCGCCGTCGAGTTCGTCGCTGGCGTCGCGGTCCACATGGCCGCGAAACTCGAGTTCCAGTTCGCCCTTCTCGATGCGCGGCGAATAGACCTTTTGCGAGGCCTCGCCCGGTGCGGGCGCCAGGCCCAGCACCGCCGTGGCGGTCAACACCAGGAATGCCGCCGCCATTCCTCGCGGCTCCGTAAGCCCGGCGTGCCGCAACGAGGACCATTTCATCAAACCCGTGATCAGCGCCAGGGTGGCGACATAGAACAGCACCTGGATGCCATCCGGACGGGCGATGTAGCCAACCAGGATGTGAAGTAGCTGCCCCACCGTGCTGCGCTCCGAGAGGATGTGAGAGGTGTCCCAGATCGACGTTCCCAGGGGCGGCAGCAATCCCGCCTGCACCAGGTAGCCGGCGCCCTGGGCGGCCAGGCCGGCGGCGAGCAGCAGGATGAGAACCGTGGTGACCGAGAACAAATGGCGGGTCGGGATGCGCAACAGCCCAAGGTAAATAACCATTCCGACGAAGGCGCCAGCGACGAGTCCCAGCAGGCCACCGTTGAGCATGGCGCCCTTGTCGGCTTCCGGCGAGGCCGCGATCCCCCACAGAAACAGCACGACTTCCGAGCCCTCGCGCAGGACCGCGATCCCGATTACCACGGCGAGCACGTGCAGCGGGCGAGTGCCGGAGACCACTGCGCTACCGATCGCCTTGATCTCCGCCACCAGTTCGCGGCTGTGCTGTTTCATCCACACGCTGTGCCAGCCAAGCATGAACACGGCGAGGAACAGCACCGAGGCGTTGAACAATTCCTGCCCCGCGCCCGCTACCGCGTTGGCGATTACGTCGGCAAACGCGGCGACCAGGGCGGCGCCCGCCAGGCCCCCGCCGATACCGGCCGTGACCCAGAGACCGCGACGGCTCGCGCCCCGGGTCACGGCCATGACGATGCCGACGATCAGCGCGGCCTCGAGCATTTCACGAAAGACGATCAACGCAGTGGCGAACATGGAAGTCTCCTGTACCGGGAGGCCCCGGTGAAAAACAATCTACTTGGCGACGATGACGCCCTGCGCCGTATCCTGGTGGAACTCGCCGAAGAATCGATAGCGGCCTGCGGATACCGGGCCGATGTAGATGATGGCCTGGGAGCCGCCGGCGATGATTTTTTCGCGGTTGAGTTCGTAGCTCTCGAATTCCTCCGGGGTCGCGTCCAGATTTTTCACCACCAACTTGACGCGGGTGTCCGCGGGGATGGTGATCTCGGTTGGCTCGAAGCGATGGTCACGGATGGTGAGCGTGTAGGGCTCCCCGGCAACCACCGGGCCGGCGGCAACCAGGCCGATGGCAAGACAGGCAAGTACAAAAACGCGGTTCACAGCATGACCCCCCAGGGCATAGACAATATGTGAATGCTACTGATTCTCATTTAGATTTGCAATACCCCGCATGCGTTCCGCCACCCAACCGGGCTACACTGAACGGCCCGCGCAACCGGTTGTTTTCATGCAGAGATTTCCCAAGCCCGCAATGCACCCGCGACCCCGGCTAGAACCGGTCCGGACGCGGGTGTGCGCTGCCGCTGGCGGCCCGGCCGGCCGATGAGCGGCGAAATCCTGGTGGAGCACCGCCCCGCCCCCGCCAAGCTCGAGGTGATGGGGGTCTACGACTGGGCGGAATGGGAAAAAGAGGCCTCGGAGTTTCCCTGGAGCTACGAAACCGGCGAGACCTGTTACTTTCTGGCGGGCCGGGCGACGATCACGCCGGAGGATGGCGAGGCGGTCGAAGTTGGCGAGGGCGACCTGGTCCGCTTTCCCGCCGGTCTGCGCTGCACCTGGACCATCCACGAGGCGGTTCGCAAACACTACCAGTTGCGCTAACGCCCTCGGGTTTTTCCTTCGCGGCGCGGTTCCCGGCCGCATGCCCCGCCGCCGAACTGCAGGATCCGGAAAAAGAAAGGGGCCGCGAACGGCCCCTTGTGCAGACTCGCACAGCCATCCCTTGCTGCACTGTGGGTTGTCCGGGATCGGGTTCGGTTACTGGGTTACGTACTCCACGCCGGCGAAAATGGTTGTGGATGACCAGTTCACTTCGTTGACCCGCGTGGCGTAGTCGGTGCCGTTGACTACGTTGACCACTTCCCTGCCGGTATCCACTTTCCATTTCTGGTAGCTCAGCCCGCCGGTGAGGCTCAGGCTCGGTGTCACGGCATAGGAGGCGCCACCGGTCAACGTATAGCCGTTGCCGTTGGCTTCGTGGGTGAAGGTCTTTGGCCGTTCCAGGTCGGTACGCAGGTTCAGGTCGCCCTTGCCGCTGTAGTCGGCGAAATGGTACCGGCCCTCGCCGAACAGGTTCAGTCGCGGGGAGGTCTGCGACTGCACGTTCAGGCCAAGCCACATGCCCTTCCACTCGGTGTCATAGCGGGAATCCAGCGCCAGCAAGGGGTTGCCCGCGGTCAGCATGCCACCGGACCCGAATGTCTGCTGCGCGGGCTCGCCCATGCGCAGAGACTGCTTGTGCTTGGAATAGCCCAGCATCGGGGTGATCGAAGTTCGCGTATCGGAAACATACAGGCGATAACCGATTCCGGCGGACCAGTCGTCCAGGTTGCTGTCCGCGGCGGAGGCCTGCACCTCGGAGAACTGCCCGCTGCGGTTGTTGCCGGCATAGTCGGACACCGTGACGTCACCGGTGTCGCCGCCGATCACGTGGCCGAAGGACAGGGAACCCTTGAGTACGATACGCCGCGCGAAAACCATTTCGCCGGTGGCGTTGAGGTTGTAGGAGGACAGGTCCTTGAAATCCACCGAGGAGCGGATGTTCGGGTTCATGCCGAGGGGATCCCCGGCGGAATTGAAATCCAGGTTATCGGTTCGCGAGCCCACATTGGCGGAAAACCGCGACTGGACCTCCTGGGCCTGCGCCGTGCCGACCAGCAGGACCGCGGCGGCGAGGACAAAAACCGGGCTACGTGAGCTCATGGCATCATTCCTGATTTATCTTACAAATCAAACAGGTAGCTTCTTTTCCAAGAGAACCCCGCAATAGGAGGCCCTAACCCATTGATATATTAGTCATGGATGCCCCGGGATATCAAGCGCAAACGGACCGGCGGCGGAGATGGCCTGAGCGAAAGGAAGTGTTTCTGTAACTGATTGGTTTTGCGGGTTTTTATGCGTTCCCGCCCGGTATCCGTCCCAAAAATGGATGTCATCCCGAGCGCAGCGAGGGATCTCCAGCCAATCAAAGGGTCGACCTCAGCTTACCGGATGTCCCCTTCGCTTCGCCCGGATCAATTGTCCTCGCTGCCTTCCCCGAGATTGGGCGAGGTCCCTCGTCGCTACGCTCCACGGGACGCTTCGCCGCATCAAGCCGGCGCTAGGCGCCGGCGCGGCGAAGTGCCTGGATGCGGTCGTCCAGCGGCGGGTGACTCATGAACAGCCTTTTCAGGCCCTGGCCGATCCCGCCGGCGATACCGAACGCCGCCAGCTGGTCCGGCAGCGGCGGCTGGCCGTGGGCGGCCTTGAGCCGCTGCAACGCCCCGATCATGGAGCCACGCCCGGCGAGCCGGGCGCCACCGCGGTCGGCGCGAAACTCCCGCGCCCGGCTGAAGGCCATGACCACCATGGTGGCCAACAGCCCCAGCACGATCTCCGCGGCGATGGTCGCCACCCAGAAGCCGATGCCGTGGCCGCGTTCGTTCTTGAGCAACACCCGGTCCACCAGCATGCCGACGATGCGCGAGAGAAATATCACGAAGGTGTTGAGCACGCCCTGTAATAACGCCAGGGTAACCATGTCCCCGTTGGCCACGTGGCTGATTTCGTGGCCAAGCACCGCGCCGGCCTCTTCCCGCGACATGCTGCGCAGCAGCCCGGTGCTGACCGCGACCAGCGCACTGTCACGTTTCATGCCGGTGGCAAAGGCGTTGAGCTGGGGCGAATCGAAGATCGCCACTTCGGGCATGCCGATGCCGGCCTGCTCCGCCTGCGCGCGCACGGTCTCCACCAGCCAGCGCTGTTCGGCATTGGCCGGCTGCTCGATCACCTTCGCACCCATGAATCGCTTGGCGGTCCACTTGGACAGGGCCAGCGACAGAAACGCACCCCCCATGCCAAACACCACGGCGAATCCGAGCAGGAAGGTATAATTCATCCCTTCGCGAGCCAGCCAGGCGTCAATCCCGGTGACCCGCATGAACAGGCTGAACAGCACCAGCACCGCGGCATTGGTGACCAAAAACAGGACGATGCGTTTCATGAAGACCTCAGTTCAGAAATTTCTCCCGAAAAATATGCGGGCCACCCCGCCGGCATTCAAGGCGTTGTTTCACCACCCATGAACGGGATTCCGGATCGTCACGCCCAGATCCTGGCGGTGCACGCCAGCTTCATCCACGCGGTGGTGCAGGCCGCCACCGGCGCCGGCCATACGCCGCTGGACGAGTTGCTGGCCGAGGCCCGCCAGCAGGGCTGGCACGGCCTGGTGGCCGCGGTGCGACGTATCCTTGGCGGCGAGCGTGGCCCGGAGGTGCTCGCTGGCCTGGACGAGGAGGACCGGATCATTGCCGGGGCCATTCTCGCCGGCATCCAGGACCCGGCAAGCCTGCCGGACCCCGGCGCCGAAGCCGATCCGCGCCACGCGGCGCCGGGACTCGCGCACATGATTCAGCTGGCACGTCACGGCGACGCACGCGCCCTGAAGGCCCTGGCCGACATGGCCGAGCAGATGGTGGCCGCCGGCGGCGACATGGCCAGCCTGGGCGGCTCCATGCGCGATCTCATCAACGGAGAGCGGGATCCGGAGAAACTGGCCCGCGGCATGAGTCGCCGCGGACGGGGTCTGCTGCTGTCGGTGCTCGAGGAGCTGCAGCGCCTCGAGGCCCACTAGGACCGCCGCCCGTGCGCCGCCTGCCCGCGGAATGGGAGACCCAGCGCTGCGCCCTGCTCGCCTGGCCGCTGGCGGAAACTCACTGGAGCGACCTGGTGGCCGCCCGCAACGAGGTCTTCCACCTGGCGCGCACCCTCGCGCGATTCCAGCCGGTATTGCTGCTGGTACAGCCATCGGACAACACCGCGCTGCGGATGCGGCTGGTGCCGGAGGAACGCCGCCGCATCACCCTGGTGCCGGTACCCCTGAACGACATCTGGGCGCGGGATTTCGGTCCGCTCACGCTGGCCAGCGACGAAGGTCCGCTGAGCCTGGATTTCCGCTTCGATGGCTGGGGCGGGAAATTCCCCGGGCAACGGGATGACGCGGTGGTCGCCGCGCTGCACGCCGCGGGGTACCTGGAAGGGCAACGGCAGGCGATCGACCAGGTACTCGAAGGCGGCGCCCTGGACAGCGACGGGGCCGGGACCCTGCTCACCACCTGGCGCTGCCTGTCCGCCCGCAGCGACCACGGCCGGGCGGGCTGGGAGCGGCGGCTGGGCGAATGGCTCGGTGCGAAGCGGGTCCTGTGGCTGGAAAACGGCTGCCTGGACGGAGACGACACCGACGGCCACGTGGATATCCTGGCGCGCTTCACCGATCCGGGCACCATCGCCTACAGCGCCGCGCCCGACCGCGGCCACCCGGATGCCCGGGCGCTGGACGCCTTGGCGACGGAACTCGCCGGGCTGCGGACGGCTGAAAACACACCCTACCGGCTGGTGCCGCTGCCCCTGCCGGTACCCATCCAGGCGCACGGGCGAGCCCTGCCCGCCGGCTATGCCAACTTCCTGGTAATTAACGGGGCGGTGCTGGTGCCCGCCTATGGCGATCCGGCGGACGCAGTGGCCCGCGAGCGCCTCGCGGCCTGTTTCCCGCGGCATACGGCCCTGAGCGTGCCCGCACGGGCGCTGGTGACCCAGGGTGGCGCCCTGCATTGCGCGGTGATGACCATCCCGGCGCTGGTGGGGAATGCCATGGAAAGTACGGGGAAATAGACGCAAAACCCGATACATTAGAGTATTGTAATATATGCAAGTGTGTATATACTCTTTAGCCGTCCCCGGTGCTCCGGGGCGCCCAGAAATTTTCGTGAGGAGTTTGACACCATGTTGAAGCAACTGATCATCGCGGCCACCACCGTCGCCGCCCTCGCCGTGGCGCCGGTCCAGGCCGAGGAAGAGAAAAAAGCGGATACCGGCGGCACCACCGACTGGTTCAGCCAGATGTTCCAGTCAGGCCAGCCCGCGCCCGCCGCGCCCGCCGCCACCGGCAATCCCTATGCCAGCTGGTTCCAGGCCGCCCCCGCCCCGGCGGGTGGTGATATCCGCTGGTTCAACCCGGCGAGCTACCAGAACATGCTCAACCCGGCCAACTTCGGACAGTTCATGACGCCGCAGTTTTACGCGCGTTTCCTGCACCCGGGTACCTACACCCAGGCCCTGAACCCCAACGTCTGGATGCAGATGATGAGCCCGGCCAACTACATGGCCTTCATGAACCCGATGTCCTACATGCAGTTCATGAACCCGGGCGCCTATGCGCCGATGATGAACCCCGCCCTCTACATGCAGTGGATGAACCCCGCCGCGTACAACGCCTACGTGGATCCGAAACTGCTCGCCGAATGGCAGAAACTGCTGAAACTGCAGATGCCCGCCGAACCCGGCAAGTAATCCCACCATCGGCGCATCGGGCGGACAGGGCCAGCCGGCCTTGCCCGCCCTTTTTTTGTGCTGCGCGGCAGGTCTCGCGCCACGCCGGCCGGCAAAAGGATATGGAGATCGCGACCGGCCTCTTGCTAGGATGCGACCACCATGGACGCATCCGATCCCCGATTTCTCCGCCTGCTGGAGGCGGTCCGCAGCGGCCCGCTGCGTCCAGGCGCGCATACCGTCAGCAGCACGCGGATCGCCCCGTTGCTGGCGGACGCGACCACCGAAATTGCCCGCCTGCCCGCGGATCGCCGCGCCGGCCTCGAAGCCGCCGGACGGGAGGCGCTACAGGCCGGGCGGCTCGGGCGCATCGTCCTGAATGGCGGCATGGCCACCCGCTTCGGTGGCGTGGTCAAGGCACTGGTCAAGGTCTTCGACGACCAGGACTTCCTGGACCTGAAACTCCGCCAGGCGCAGAAGCTGGAGGCGGCCCTGGAACTGCCGCCGGCGCCGGTGGCGCTGATGGTGTCCTTCGCCACCGAGGCCGCGACCCGCGAAGCTCTTTTGCAGCGGGACCACTATGGGCGTAGCGACACCCACATCGCCCTGTTCCGCCAGGAGGACATGCCGCGGGTGAATCTCAGCGGCGGCTACCCCGCCGCGCGTCCCCACGATTCCCGCAGCGCTTGCGGTCACGGCGACTTCCTGGATTGCTTCGCGGCCTCGGGACTGCTGGACAACTGGCTGCAGCGGGGCATCACGCATATCGATTTCTCCAACCTCGACAACCTGGGCGCTACCCTGGACCCGCTGCTGTTCGGCACCATGCTGGATTCCGGGGCGGAGATGATGATCGAGGTGGCCCACAAACGCGATGACCGCGGCGGCGCTGCCTGCCGCGTGGATGATCAGCCGCGGGTGCTGGAAGGACCGTACTTTCCGCCGGATTTCGATCACCGGCAGTTGCCGCTGTTCAACACCAACAACCTGTGGTTCGAGCTGGCTGCGCTCCGGGAGCTGGTGCAGCGCCCGGACCGGGAGGCGTTGCTGCCGTGGCACCTGGTGGAGAAGACCGTGGACGGGCAGCCGCTGGCGCAACTGGAACGTTTTGCCATCGACCTGTGCCACGTGCTGCGACGCATCGAGTTCGCCACCGTACCGCGTGACGGCGACCGGGGACGCTTTTTCCCGATCAAGACACCGGAAGACCTGGCGGCCAACCGCGAGATGCTGCGCCGGCGTTTGGGCTAGAACCGACCGGGTTTCGCTACCTTTTCAATAGCTTACAGGTGGCCGCGCTGCCGCCGGATCGCCAACGCATCGAAGAAGGCCTCCTCGCTGGAGTAGCTCCACTGGTGATCGAATCGGTCCACCAGCTTCTCCGGACTGGCGACGATGGGGAACACCAGGTAGTCGGATTGGGCCGGGGTGAAGAATTTCGGTCGCACCCAGGCCAGCACCCGGAACAGCGGCCGGATATAGCGGTGGGAAATTCGTACCACGCGCTTGTCCAGCCGGTTTGCGATCCGGGACATCGTGGCGACGGTGTCCGGAGCGACGTTAAAAACGCCCTCGAGTTCCTCATCCGCTACCAGGTAGGCGAAGGCCTCGGCCAGGTCCGCCTCGTGGATACATTGCACCCGGTAGTCGTCCTCCCCCACCTGCGGCAGGAACGGCGCGCGCGCCACGTAGCGCATCACGCTGCGGGCCCGGGTGTAGGACGGTCCGACCACCCAGCAGACCCGGGCGATCACCAGGCGCAGGTCGGGACGACGGCGGAAGGCCTGGTACTCCGCCTCGATGGCCATCTTGAAGGCGGCGTAGTAGTAGTCCTCCGGCGCGCGCAACGGGTGGGATTCAGGAATCCACTCCGGGTTGTCCGGGCGCGCCCCGTAGGTACTGGTGGAACTCACCAGCAGCATCTGTTTCACCGATGGCGTTGCATTGCTCACTTCCAGCACGTTGCGCGATCCGACGACGTTGACCTCGTGCAACTGCTCCAGGGTGAACCGGGGCGACATCAGGTAGGCCGCGTGCAGCACGTGGGTCGGGCGGGTTTCGGTGAAGATCCGCTGCAGGCCTTCCTTGTCGCGCACGTCGCAGGAGCGGAACCGGTAGGCCGGGTGGTCCGACACATCGCCCTCACTGCGGCTGACACCGATGACCTCGGCACCCTGGGTGAGAAAATGGCGGCAAAAGACACGCCCCAGGTAGCCGCTGGAGCCGGTGACCAGAATACGCATGCAGGGAATGTGCACGGCACGGGTGGATTAGACAAGGCTTGCATTGGCGGTCCGGGCCCGCACCGGAAGCGCCGACCTGCGCCGCCCCGTATGCCTCCCATCGCGCCCGGCGCGGTAGAATCGCGCCATGAAAACCGACCTTAGCTGCGCCATCGTCCAGCAGTGCCTGGACGTGGACCGGGCGCATAACCTGGAGCAGACCCGCGCCGCACTGGCCCGCTGCGCGGACGCGGGCGCGCAGTTGGCCCTGTTGCCGGAGCTGCACGCGGGACGGTATTTCTGCCAGACCGAGGAACAGGCGGGTTTCGACCTCGCCGAGCCGGTGCCCGGACCCACCAGCGAGGCGCTTGGGGCCATGGCCCGGGAATTCCGCCTGGTGATCATCGGTTCCGTTTTCGAACGCCGCACCGCCGGGGTGTATCACAACACCGCGGTGGTGCTGGACAGCGACGGCCGCCTGGCCGGCCGCTACCGCAAGACCCACATCCCGGACGACCCCGGCTATCACGAAAAGTACTACTTCACGCCCGGCGACTCCCTGGAGCCCATCGACACCAGCGTCGGCCGGCTGGGGGTGCTGGTGTGCTGGGACCAGTGGTTCCCGGAAGCGGCACGGGCCATGGCCCTGAAGGGGGCCGAGCTGCTGGCCTATCCCAGCGCCATCGGCTGGGAGCCGGTCGACTCGGGGGAAGAAAAGAACCGCCAGCTGGACAGCTGGCGAACGGTGCAACGGGGCCACGCGGTGGCCAACGGCCTGCCATTGCTGTGCAGCAATCGCTGCGGATACGAGGCGGCCAACGGCGGCCCGGGCGCGGGCATCGATTTCTGGGGCCACAGCTTCATCTGCGGGCCACAGGGCGAGATCCTGGCGGAAGCCGGGGCCGAGCCCGGAGAGATCCTTGCGGTCCTTACCGCGGGCCGCAGCGAGGCGGTGCGCCGCGGCTGGCCGTTTCTGCGCGACCGGCGCATCGACACCTACGGTGGGCTGCTGCGGCGGGTGGACGACGAATAGCGCGGACCCGTTCTGCGCCGGGCTAAGGATGGCGCGGCACAAAGAAAAACGGCGGCCCGGGGGCCGCCGTTTCAAGTTTGATTCCGAACCTTCTGCTACTTGCGCTTGCCGAAGGTTCCCCCGACACCGACCCGCACGACCGTCTCGCCGCCCGAGTCCGCCACGCCGGCGTCGATATACAGACCCGGATGCGCCTTCAGGTGGTGGGCGAAGTTCAGGCTGATCGAGGTCTCGCCATGGAAAGTACCGGAGCCGACATACCAGGAGGTCTCGCCCGGGTTGACCGGCTGCAGGTGCACCAGGGCGGCTGCCGCCGAGATACCCCTGCGAGCCTCGCGCTGGTTGTCCAGCACCGTATCCGACAGGTTTCCAACCTGGCCATACAAGTTCTGTATGGATGCCTGGTTGTTGGCGATGCCCTGGGTATTGGCGTTGATCGCCTGCGCGTGCTGGTTCAGGGTCTGCACGTTCTGGGCGATGGCCGCCGTGTTGGCGCTGACCTTGCCCTTCACGCTGTTGAGCTGGCTGACATTGACCGCGTCGGTGCCGAAGATACCCGGCGCCACGTTGACGATGCGGCGCTCAAAGCCGGGTCTGCCGATCGATACGGTCATGGGATCGGTAGCCACCGAACCGGCGCCCAGCGCCACCGCGTTGTCCGCCAGGACCGATGCGCCCTGGCCGATGGCCACGTCACCCGGGCCGGCGGCGCTGGCGTTGTCGCCGATGGCGATTGAGCCTGCGCCCGCCGCGGAGGCGTCGTTGCCCACCGCCACCGAGGCAAAGCCCGCGGCGGAGGTGTTGTGACCCAGGGCCGTAGATGCATTACCGGTAGCGCTGGCGTCGTCACCCACCGCGGTGGATACACTGCCGCTGGCAAGCGCCGAGTCACCAATGGCGACCGCTTCGGAACCGCTGGCGATGGCGGCATAACCCGTTGCTATGGAGCGGTCTCCGCTGGCGGTCGCATTTGTGCCGGACGCTATGGCGTCATTAGCAGTGGCTGACGCACCGGTGCCCGAGGCGATGGAATTTGCCCCGGTGGCCACGGACCCGTTGCCCTGCGCTATGGACCGTTCGCCGGCGGCGTTGGCGTCGTGGCCGAGGGCCAGCGAGCTTTCGCCGAAGGCGTTAGCCTCGTCACCGAAGGCATAGGCCTCTTCGCCGGCGGCGTTGGCCTCGTCACCAATTGCATAGGCCTCGAAGCCGCTGGCATTGGAATACGCGCCAAACGCACCCGAATAATTACCGAAGGCGTTGGATTCGTAACCAACCGCGGTCGCCTGGTCGCCGTAGGCGTTGGAACTTGAACCTACCGCCACGGCGTCTTCACCCATTGCGTTGGCGAAACTGCCGAAAGCAGCGGCTCCCGATCCCGCCGAATTTGCGTTGTTACCTACGGCCGTCGCTGCCAGGCCCGTTGCATTGGTCCCTCTGCCGACCGCGGTTGCTCCGTTGGTGGTGGCATTGGCATATGCGCCCACCGCAACCGATTGGCCGCCCCAGGCGTTGGCGTCAGCGCCAAATGCAGCGGCACGTTCGCCGCGCGCGTACGCATCGTTGCCGACCGCGGCCGCCGAAGTACCGGTGGCGCTGGCGCCGCTACCCGCCGCATGGGAGTCATTTCCGTAGGCGTTGGCGTAGTAACCCCAGGCGCCAGAACGGTCGCCATCGGCGGAGGCGCCGATACCGCACTCGGTGGCGGTGGCCACGCCGCCGTTACCGTCGGCGCAGCCAAGGGCGTTGCCGGCATAACCGAAC
>JAJDOE010000151.1 GCA_022340345.1 Gammaproteobacteria bacterium | reverse complement strand
CAAGGTCCCGGCCGTAGAGTCGCTCGGCGCCGACCAGAAGATTGCGCAAACCCAAATCGGGTTGCGGGACCCAGGTCCGCGCCCGGCTGGGCACGCTGACTACCGTATCCGGGCGCACGCGGGCAAGCCACTCGGACACCGTGCCACTGTCCGGGTCGTCGGCATCGTACACACAAAGGGTGCCGCCGCTGAGCAGGGTGCCAAAGAGTTCCTGGCTGGCGGCGCCGAACGTCAACGGAGTAAGCAGGGCGACTCGTTCGCCGGGACGAAACAGATCCATCCCGCGCATCGCCGCAACGCTCGCAAGCACTGCGGCGTGGCTCTGTATTACGCCCTTTGGCGTGCCGGTGCTGCCGGAGGTGTAGGCGAGGTAGGCGGCAGCGTCTCCGGCCGGCGCCAGTCCATTCAAATTCGCGGCGTCAGCGGCGGGCGGCGCCACCGGGTCCAGCGCTCGAACCGCGGGAAGCGCGGCCGCTGCCCGCGCCAATGGAGAGCCCGGTGCCGCCAGGACCCGATCCGCGCCACTGTGAGCCAGGATGCGCTGCGGCTGATCGGAGTGGCCGGATACGCCGATCGCCAGGTAGCCGCGACCGGCCTTGAGAATGCCAAGAATCGCGGCAATGGCTCCCGGGTGCGCGACGCCGGCAATTGCCACCCAGGGCGAAGTGCCACCTGCCGCGAGCAGTTGCCCGCACAGCGCGTCCGACCAGGCATCCAGTTCCGCGTAGCGAACCTGCCAACTGCCAGCGACCACCGCGATGTCGTCGGCGTATTGGCGGGCGGTGTATCGAAAGGTGTCCGCCAGGCTGGTGCCGGACGGAAACGACAGATCCCGGGGCAGGGCATCGCCGCTCATGCGCGGGCCACCAGGAGGAAATTGGCGCACAGGCGAATCCGTACCGCCGCGGGCAGCAGCTTCGGCAACCGGCGCGCCAGGGCCAGGTTGGGCAGCAGGTGGCCGCGCGCCTCAATGAAGGCGCTGGTGAAACGGGTTTCTGTCAGTGCGAGCCCCGCGTCGCGCAACAGCCCCTGCGCCTCCTCGATCCGGTATCTCCGGTACCGGCCCCTGCGCTGCGGAATGGATTCGCCCGTCTGGCTGTGCCGGCGCGCATCGAAACGGCGTACCCCCAGGGCCTGGGCGTTGGTGAAGCTGACCACCACAATGCCGCCGGGCGCCAGCGTCCGCGCCACCTCGCGGAAAAAGTCCCGCGGCTCCGCCAGGCAGCCACTGAAAGACACCGCGCTCAGGCCTCCCAGGGAATCGTCGGCCACCGGCAGGCGCAGCGCATCGCCGCGCAAAAGCGCGGCTGGCGCCTGCCGGGCGAAATCGAGCATCGCCGCGTCCCGGTCCAGCCCGAAAACCGCGGGACCCGCGCCGTCCGCAAGCTGGGACAGCAGGTCGCCGGTACCGCAGCCCACGTCCAGCCACGGTAATTTCGGGTGGCGATAGCGGCGGCACAACGCCAGCGCCGCGATGGCAACCTCGCGAAACCCCTGCAGCCCGTCACCGGAATCCTGGCTGGCGTAGACCCGCCGCCAGTCCCGGGGATCGAGCCGGGAATCGGTCCCGGAGGCAGCCAGGTCCGGGGAAGCGGCGCGCAAGATCCCGGGGTCAGCCGGTTCCGCTCCGGGCGGACCCCTGGGCCACGTCCAGGAAACGGGTATCGCAGTAGCCTTCGGGGCGGCTTTTCAGGTAGCCCAGGTCGAGCATCAGGTCCACCAGCGTATCCATGGCGCCCTGGTTGCGGATGGCATCGGCCCGCGGCTGGTTGACGGTGAGGGCACGTTCGATGAAGCGCGGCGCCACGCCAATGTAGCGGTGCGCCACCCGGGCGCTCTCCTTTGGCTCGCTGTGCACGTAGTCGATGCCACGCACAAAGGCGTTCACCACCCGTTGCACCAGTTCCGGTTCGCCATCCCGCACGCCGGTGGTGGTGGCCAGCGAGCAACCCGGGGCTCCGGCCCACAAGTCACCGGTACGCCGCAGCACGCGGCCCAGCCCCAGGCCCTCGAACATGGATGCATAGGGTTCCACCATGGAGGCGGCATCCACCCCCTCTCCCATGAACGCGATGATCGCGCCGTCGCCGGACGGCTGGCGGAACAGGTCCGGATTTTCCCAACCCATGCTGCGAATCAGCCCCATGGCGGTCAGGTCCTTCATGCCGCCACGCAGGGGCACCGCGACACTGCGCACATCCTCCAGCTCCATGCCGGTGCGTACCACGATAGCGGCCTCCTCGAAACCGGATCCGGCCACTACGATGAGGCCTTCCTCCGGGTCCGCTGCTGCCACCCGGGTCCAGGGCAGCAACGCGAACTGGCTCGCGCCGCTGGCCAGTTTTTGCGGCACCAGCCAGGCGGTGGCCGCCACATCCAGTCGAACGTCGAGTCCCTCGTCACGAAAGAACCCCTTTTCCACCGCAACGTAGGCGGGAATCTGACAAACACCACGCAACACGGAAAACTCGAGCATCGCGCCCTCCCTTCGGCCGATTTTTTTGATGATCCCGGGAGCGTCCTGGGATTGCCGGCTCCCCAGCCGGCGAATCCGCATGCTAGCGCAAGCCGGGACCGGGAGCCATGACAGGCCCGCCTCGCTGGTATACTGCGCCTCGCCTGCTGTCCCTTCGCAATTCGACAAGGGAGACAATCACCGATGCGAATCGGCATACCCGCAGAAATTTTTCCCCGCGAGCGGCGCGTAGCGGCCATCCCGGAAACCGTGGAGCGCTACATCCACCTGGGTTTCGAGGTGGCGGTGGAGTCCGACGCCGGCCGCCTGGCCGGGTTTTTTGACGACGCCTATCGCGAGGCCGGCGCGCACATCGTGGCCGAGCCCGCGCGCCTGTGGGAACAATCCGACCTGGTGCTGAAGGTGCGTCCGCCCGGCTTCCATTCCGTGCTTGGCATGCAGGAAACCGAGCTCATGCATCCCGGTCAGCACCTGCTGAGTTTTATCTATCCGGCCACCAGCACCGAGCTGATGGAACAGCTCGCCGCACGCGGCGTCACCGCCCTGGCGCTGGACACCCTGCCGCGTATCTCGCGGGCCCAGAAAATGGATGCCCTGAGTGCCATGGCCAACGTCGCCGGCTACCGCGCGGTGATCGAAGCCGCCCACCGCTATGGACGATTCTTCGGCGGCCAGATCACCGCCGCCGGACGCATTGATCCCGCACGGGTGCTGATCATCGGTGCCGGTGTGGCCGGATTGTCCGCCATCGGAGCCGCCGGCAGCCTGGGAGCACGAGTGCGCGCCTTCGACACCCGCCCGGAAGTGCGAGAGCAGGTGGAAAGCCTGGGCGCCCGATTCCTGGAACTCGAATTCGACGAGGACGGTACCGGCGCCGGAGGCTATGCCAAGGTCATGAGCGAGGAATTCCTGCGCGCCGAGATGGATCTGTTCGCGCGCCAGGCGATGGAGGTGGACATCATCATCACCACCGCGCTCATCCCCGGCCGGCCGGCACCGAAACTGATTACTACCGGGATGGTCGAGAGCATGCGCGGCGGCAGCGTGATCGTGGACCTGGCCGCCGAACAGGGCGGCAACTGCGCGCTTACCCGCCCCGGCGAGATCGTCATTGAGCACGGCGTGCATATCGTCGGCCTGACCAACCTGCCCAGTCGCATGCCCTGCCAGGCAAGCACCCTGTTCGCAACCAATCTCTACAACATTGTCGAGGACCTGTGCCCGAACAAGGACGGCACCCTGGACCTCAACATGGAAGACGAGATCGCCCGCGGCCTGACCGTGGTGCGCGAGGGCGAAATCACCTGGGCCTCGGTATTGCCGCGGGAAGTGTCCGCGGCACCGCCGCCACAGAACGTCGAAGAGAAGCCGGTGGTGGAGCCCCGGGTAATACCGCCCAAACGCCGCGCCCTGTGGTCGCTCATCGGGCTGGCGGCCGCCGGCCTGGCGGTGCTGGGCGTCGGCGCGGTAGCGCCGCCGGACTTCCTGTCGCACTTCACGGTGTTCGTGCTTGCCTGCCTGGTCGGCTGGCAGGTGATCTGGAACGTGACCCCGGCCTTGCATACACCGCTGATGAGCGTCACCAACGCGATCAGCGGCATTATCGTACTGGCCGCACTGCTGCAGATTTCGCATTCCAGTGAGCTGGTGACATTACTCGCCTTCATCGCCGTGCTGGTGTCGTCGATTAATATCGCCGGCGGCTTCCTGGTTACCCAGCGCATGCTGCGCATGTTCCGCAAATGATTCCCCAGGTTCTCCACCAGGGACTTCCCCAGGGATTGGTGACCGCCACCTACCTGGTCGCGGCGGTGCTGTTCGTCTTCAGCCTCGGCGGCCTGAGCAAACCCGGCACCGCCCGTCGCGGCAACCTGCTCGGCATGTTGGGCATGGCGCTGGCGATCATCGCGGTGACCCTGAGCGGCGACGTGCATCGCTACGGCCACGTGCTGGCGGCGATGCTGATCGGCGGCGTGATCGGTGCCTTCGTGGCGCTGCGCATCGTCATGACCGCCATGCCCCAACTGGTGGCGATCCTGCACAGCTTCGTCGGCCTCGCCGCGGTACTGGTCGGAATCAATGGCCACCTGCAGGGCAACTCGCTGGCGGGCGCGGGACTGGTCATCCACGAGGTGGAGCTGCTGCTGGGCGTGTTCATCGGCGCAATCACCTTCAGCGGTTCGGTGATCGCCTTCGGCAAACTGCAGGGACTCATCACCAGCCGCCCCCTGCTGCTGCCCTTGCGCCACGGCGGCAACCTGCTGGCGGCGTTGGCCTGCGTGGGCCTGGGCGCGCTGTACCTGGACAGCCAGCCCCTGTGGGTCCTGCTGACGATTATCGCCATCGCGCTGCTATTTGGCATGCACCTGGTCGCGGCCATCGGCGGCGCCGACATGCCGGTGGTGGTATCCATGCTCAACAGCTACTCCGGCTGGGCGGCGGCGGCCACCGGATTCCTGCTCGGCAACGACCTGCTGATCGTCACCGGCGCCCTGGTCGGCTCCAGTGGCGCGATCCTCAGCTACATCATGTGCCGCGCCATGAACCGAAGTTTTCTCAGCGTGATCCTGGGTGGCTTCGGCTCCGCTACCGGTACCGGCACGGTGAACGTCGAAGGTGGCACGGTGCGCTCGCTGACCGCTCCGGAGGCGGCGGAACTGCTGGATGCCGCCGGCGATGTAATCATCGTGCCCGGATATGGCATGGCGGTCGCCCATGCCCAGGGCCGCCTGCAGCAGTTGTCCGAGGAACTGCGCAAGGGCAGCACCAACGTGCGCTTTGCCATTCACCCGGTGGCCGGGCGCATGCCGGGACACATGAACGTGCTGCTGGCCGAGGCGAAGGTGCCCTACGACATCGTTTTCGAAATGGACGAGATCAACGAGGACTTCGCCAATGCCGACGTGGTGCTGGTGATCGGCGCCAACGACATCGTCAACCCGTCCGCGCTGGAGGAACCCAACAGCCCCATCGCCGGCATGCCGGTACTGAAGGTGTGGGACGCCGCCCGGGTGCTGGTTCTCAAGCGCAGCATGGGCACCGGCTACGCGGGAGTGGATAACCCCCTCTTCTACAAGGAAAACACCCGCATGCTCTTCGGCGATGCCGACGAGATGCTCAAGTCGATTCTTGAGCACCTGTAATGAATGCGCATGGCCTGGCTTCTGGCCGGTCCGACAGTTTCACGCAATAATCAGGACCCGCGTTACACAATCAGTCCATTCCACAAGGAGGTTGGTATGAACATGCTCTCTTCCCGCCGACGCGCCCATGCATTCCGCGCCACCCGGAGAATCCGGACGCTTGCGCTGGCATGCGCCACAGCCTGGCTTTCCGGCTGTTCCGGCGTTGCGATTACGCAGATTTCGCCGGAATCCGCCAGGCATACCGGCGCCGAAACGCCCGGTTACATCGTGCACGCACCCATGGTGGTGGTGGAGATCGCCGAGGTGGAGGTCTGCGCGCAACGAAACGACAGTAACAAGTGCGTGCGTACCACCACCCGTTGCTCGGTGGGCAAACCCTTCGTGTTGCCGGACTACCAGCGGCCGTTCCGGGTCAACGTGAAAAGCGGGCTCGGCAAGACCAACGTGGATCTGACGTTCAACGACGGTTGGCTGCTCGGCAAGGTCAAGGACGCCTCGGACAACAGCGGAATACCGGCGAGCCTGCTGAAAGTGCTGGAGGGCGTGCGATCGCTGGCGGAGGCGAAGGCCCGGGTTGGCGGTTGCAAGCCCGCGGGGCTGTACCGGGTGGGGCCGGATTCCACCAGCCTGCAGGAACTCAAGCTTTACTGAGCGGTCGCGGTCGCGGCCTCGGCGGGCGCGGCACCCGCCACGCGCTGCATGGCGCTGACATGGGTGGCAAACCAGAAGGGATCCTCCACCAGTTCCCGGCGGGCACTGTTGAGCGCGGCCAGCGCCCGCTCGCGTAGCTCAGCGTCTTTCCGTTTCGCCGCCAGGCGCAGGCTGATATCGATCAGCACCCCGGATGGGGAGGCCAGCGGGCCATCGGCGATCGCGTCCCGGCGTGGCTCGTCGCTGATCAGGGAATCCTCGCCCAGGCGCCAGCCGCCGGAATAAAAACGCGGCCAGGCAGCGTCAACCACCGCCGCCACGCTGGCGTAGTCCGTCGGCTTTCCGGTGAGTTCGGCGTAGTACCACAACCCCTGGGCCACGAAGGCATAGTCTTCCAGCGACGCATTGCCGGCGGGTTTAGCGTTCGCATCCAGCATGCGCGCCAGGGTCTTTTTGTCCCATAGCACGTTCATCAGGTAGTCCCGCAGATCCGTAGCCGCCTGGCGGAAACGCGGCTGCTCGCCCGCCGCGCGACTGAAAGCGGTGAGGGCAAGCGCATTCCAGCCCGCCAGCAGCTTGTCGTCCACCGGCAACTGGCGTGTGGCACGCTCGGCGCGGAGTTTTTTCGCTGCGCTGTCCAGCAGTACGGTGATTTTCTCCACCTCGACCTTTTTCGCCGTGGCGATCTGCTGCGGGGTCTCGCCACTGACCATCAGAAAGCCCGCGTCCAGCTCTACCGGATTGTCGGTCATGCCCCAACGGCGGCGGAACACCGGGTACTCATCGGCGCTGAGTTTCTTTCGCAGGGTGTCGTCGTCGAACAGGTAATAACCGCCCTCCACTCCGGCCGCGTCCACCGCGGAGAAGCTCGCCACCATGGCGCCGGAGGGCCGGCGCATCTCGCGCAGCAGGAAGTCCAGGGTCTGGTCGGCAACCACCGCGTATTGCGGAACGTTCAGAATGCGTGCCGCACGGCGGTAGACCCAGGCGAGCTGGGCGTTGTCGTAGAGCATCTTTTCAAAGTGCGGTGTCTGCCAGGTGGGATCCACCGTGTAACGGAAAAAGCCGCCATCCAGATGGTCCCACAAGCCGGTCTGCGACATGTGGTCCAGCGTCAGGCGCAGGAATTCGCTCACGGCCGGGTCCGGTTTGCGTTCTACCACGTCGAGCAGAAAGTCGAGCTGCGGCGTGGAAGGAAACTTGTTGGTGGTACCGAAGCCGCCACTGACCGGGTCCGCGATTTTCTCGCGGGTCGCGAGAATATGCTGGACGTAAGCAAGCACCTGCTGCGGGTTGAGTTCGGGCTTGCCGGGACCCGCCGGCTCCGGGATCGCCTGGGCGGCCATCCGCATCAGGCCTTCCCGGTCATCGCGCCACAGGTCGGTCAGCCGCGCGAGTACCGCGGCGAAGTTTTCCCGCGGCAGGTACAGCACCGCGTACAGGGGATGGCCGTCAGGGGTAATGAAGACATTCAGCGGCCAGCCAGCGCGTCCCTGGGTGCGCTCGGCGAAGTCGATCATGCGCGAGTCCAGTGCCGGGTTCAGTTCGCGGTCGATTTTCACCGGAACGAAATTTTCGTTCAGCGCCTTCGCGATGTCCGGGTTCTTGTAGCTCTCCCGCTGCATCACGTGGCACCAATGGCAGGAAAAATAGCCGATGGACAGATACAGCAGCTTGTTGGATTTGCGCGCCTGTTGTACCGCTGCCGGACCCCAGTCCTGCCAGGCCACCGGGTCGGTGGAATGCAGGCGCAAATAGGGGGATGCGTGTCCGGACAGCTGGTTTTCGAGCGGCGTGGCGCCAGCAACGCCGGCCCAAAGGGCCACGACCAAAAGTGGGAGCCGGGGATTCATGGTTCCTTCCCTGCGCCGGATATCTTCCGGCATTGAACCATAGGACCTAGAGATCGCTCTCCAGTTCCTTGGTCATGGTCTGTTCCATTTCTTCCTCGTTGAGGACCCGGTAGGTGTCTTCCTCCACGTCCTCATCGGGTTGCCGCGGTTTGATCCGCTTGCCAACGAAAATCCCGATCTCGAACAGCAGCAGCATGGGAATCGCCAGCAGCGTCTGGGAAATGATGTCCGGCGGCGTGAGCAGCATGGCGATCACGAAGGTCCAGACCACCACGTAGGGACGTTTCTTCGCCAGCGACCGGGGGTCCACCACTCCCATACGCACCAGCAGCACGATAGCCACCGGGACCTCGAAGGCGACACCGAAGGCCAGGAACATGCTGAACACGAAATCCAGGTAGGCGCGAATGTCGGTCATCACCGTGACGCCCTGGGGCGCAAAGGAGATAAAGAAACTGAAGGCCAGGGGGAACACCACCAGGTAGGCAAAGGCCATACCCATATAAAAAAGCAGGGTGCTGGAGGCGAGCAACGGCCAGACCATGCGCCGTTCGTGCCGATACAGGCCCGGCGCAACAAACGCCCATAACTGGTAGAGCACGATCGGCACGGCGATGACAAACGATACCCACAGGGTGAGCTTGATGGGCGTAAGAAAAGGTGTCGCCACTTCCGTGGCGATCATGCTGGTGCCCTCGGGCAACACGTTCACCATCGGTTGGGCCACCAGCGTGTAGATGTCCTGGGCGAAGTAGACCAGGCCCACGAATACGATCGACACCGCCAGCAGCGCACGCAGCACCCGGTTCCGCAGCTCGATCAGGTGGGAAAGAAAGGTTCCCTCGATGACTTCGGGCTTTTCCGGCTTGGCCGCTTGTTCGGCTTTTTCTTTGCTACCGGCCATGGGTTCAGCCGCGCGCCCGCTTGGTATTCTTCTTTACGGTCTTTTTTGTGACCTTCTTCTTCGCGGGGCTCGCCTTTTTCGACGCCGCGGCTGTTTTCACGGGAGACTTTTTCTTCGTGGCCTTCTGCTTCGCGGGGGTCGCCTTTTTCGACGCCGCGACCTTTTTTACGGGAGACTTTTTCTTCGTGAGGGCGGGATCCGGCGCGGGCGCCTTTTTGCCCAGCTTCTTTTTTGTCGCGGCCTTCTTTGCGGATTTCTTTTTCTGGCCCTGGTTCTTCGCTACCCGTTTTTTGCGCGACTTGCCGGTTGGCGTGGGCGCGCCAGGCAGTTCCTCGCCCAGCGCTTTCAGCGGCTCCATTTCCGCTGTTCCCTGTTCGACCGCCCGATTGACCTCGCCGACCAGTTCCGAAGCGGTCCGCTGGAAGCTCTGTCGGGTTTCGGAAATTTCCTGCTTGAGCTGGCGGAACTGTTGAAAGTCCTCGGATTGCAATTCCGCGCTCAGATCACGCTTCACGTCGGTAACAAAGTTACGCATCTTGCCCAGCCAGGAACCCGCCGCGCGTGCGGCTTCCGGCAAACGGCCCGGGCCGAGCACGATCAACGCGATCAGCCCGACGAGAAAGATCTCCCAGAATCCGATATCGAACATCAGTGGTGGGGACGCGTCGGCGCCCGGGGTGAGGGGATCAGACCTCTTCCTTTTCCTTGCGGGTTACTTCGCCCTCGATGACGCGACCGGCGCCGGCCTCGTCCTCTTTTTCGCTATCGGCGCCCTCATCCTTGACTGCCTTCTTGAAACCCTTGATGGCGCTGCCCAGGTCACCGCCGAGGTTGCGCAGCTTCTTGGTGCCAAATAGCACCACCACCAACAACAGAACGATGAGGAGTTGCCAGATACTGATTCCGCCCATGATATTTATCTCACTCAGAAACCGGTTCGTTGCGACGGCGCTTCTCTTCCAGTCCGGAAAGACCAAAACGCCGGTCCAGTTCGGCCAGTACCGCGTCGGGCCCCAGACCCTGCTGCGAAAGCAGAACGAGGGTATGAAACCAGAGATCAGCTACCTCGTAAACCAGATGTGCTGAATCCCCTTCGCGGGCGGCCTCCGCGGTCTCGCCGGCCTCTTCGGCCACCTTGGCGAGAATCGCCTCCAATCCGCCATCGTACAGCTTTGCGACATAGGAAGATCGCGGATCCGCTTTTTTACGTTCCTCCAGCACCGCCGCCAGGCGGGCGAGAACATCCTCCGGATTGGCCATGCTACTTGCCACCATATATGTCTTTGCTGTCTTTCAGCACCGGCTCCACCGGCTGCCATGCACCGTCCTCCAGACGGTGAAAAAAACAGTGGTGGCGTCCGGTATGACAGGCAATCCCGCCTTTTTGCTCCACCACCAGCAGCACCGTGTCCTTGTCGCAGTCCAGCCGCAGCTCGTGCAGGATCTGCTCGTGGCCGGATTCCTCACCCTTTTGCCACAGGCGCTGGCGGGATCGGGAATAATAGGTCGCCTTGCCATCCCGCAGGGTGGCCGCCAGCGCCTCGCGGTTCATCCAGGCCACCATCAGCACCTGTCCGGTGCCGAGTTCCTGGGCCACCGCCGGCACCAGGCCCTGCTCGTTCCAGTGGACGTCGTCCAGCCAGTCCATCATCAGTCCAGCCGCATCTCGATGCCGGCGTCGGCCATGCAGCGTTTCGCCTGGCCCACCGTGAACTCACCAAAATGGAAAATACTGGCGGCCAGCACCGCATCCGCGTGGCCCTCGATGACACCCTCCACCAGGTGCTCCAGGGTGCCCACCCCTCCGGAGGCGATTACCGGCACCGGAACCGCCTCGGCCACCGCGCGGGTGAGTGCCAGGTCAAAGCCGGCCTTGGTACCGTCCCGGTCCATGCTGGTAAGCAGAATCTCACCGGCGCCGGATTCCGCCATGCGGCGCGCCCAGGCCACGGCGTCAATGCCCGTGGGTTTGCGTCCGCCGTGGGTGAAGATCTCCCAGCGGAGGGCGCCATCCGCGCCGGCCGCTACCTGCTTGGCGTCAATTGCCACCACGATGCACTGGGCTCCGAAATGGGCCGCGGCCTCGGCCACGAAGTCCGGGTTAAAGACCGCGGCGGTGTTGATGGCTACCTTGTCAGCCCCGGCATTCAGCAGTCGGCGCACATCGGCCACCTTGCGAATGCCGCCACCCACGGTGAGCGGAATGAAGACCTGCCCGGCGATGGCCTCGACCACGTGGGCAGTCGTTTCGCGATCATCGGAACTGGCGGTGATATCCAGGAAGGTGATCTCGTCGGCGCCCTGCTCATCGTAGCGGGCCGCGACTTCGACCGGGTCGCCGGCATCCCGGATATCCACGAATCGCACGCCCTTGACCACACGGCCGGCATCCACGTCCAGGCAGGGAATAATGCGCTTGGCGAGCGCCACGGAACTCAATCGCCGCCGGACAGCTCGTCTGCCAGTGCCTGTCCCGCGGTGAAGTCCAGCGTGCCTTCGTAAATCGCGCGGCCGGTGATGCCTCCCACCACGCCGCTGCCGGTCACCGCACACAAGGCGCGCACGTCGTCCAGGGAACGCACGCCACCGGCAGCGATAATGGGGATACGAACCGTTTCCGCCAGCTCCGCCGCGCCCTGGGCGTTGACGCCGCTGAGCATGCCGTCGCGGCTGATGTCGGTGTAGATAATCGCTTCCACACCATCGTTTTCGAAGTGCTGGGCGATGTCGGCGAGATCGTGATGGGACAGCTTCGACCAGCCGTCAATCGCCACCTTGCCGTCCTTCGCATCCAGGCCGACGATGATGTGGCTGGCGAACTCCGCGCACACGTCCGACACGAAGTGCGGCACGTTGACCGCCTGGGTACCCAGGATCACGAAACGCACACCGGTCTCCAGGTAGGCCTCGATGGTCTCTTCGTCGCGAATCCCGCCACCCACCTGGATCGGCAGGTCCGGGTGGTTCCTGGCGATGTCGCGCACCAGGCCGGCGTTGACCGCCCGCCCCTGGGTGGCGCCATCCAGGTCCACGATGTGCAGGCGCCGTGCGCCGGCCGCTACCCAGCGGTCGGCCATGGCCACCGGGTCCTCGGAGAACACGGTTTCCTGCTTCATGTCGCCCTGGCGCAGGCGTACGCAACGGCCGCCCTTGATGTCGATTGCGGGGATTAGCAGCATGGAGTGCGATGTCTTTTCCGGTAAACCGGGGTGTCAGGAGCCATCCCAGGCGAGAAAATTGCGCAAAAGCTGCAATCCGGCTCGCTGGCTCTTTTCCGGGTGAAACTGGACCGCAAAGATATTGTCGTGCCCGGCGGCGGATGTAAAGCGTATCCCGTATCCGGTTTCCCCCGTGGTTTCCGCGGGAGTCCCGTCGGCATAGAAACTATGCACGAAATAGAAGCGTGCGCCGTCCTCGATGCCCTCCCACAGCGGGTGGGGACGGGTCTGGTGAACCCGGTTCCAGCCCATATGGGGCACCTTCATTCCGCTGCCAGGTTCCGGGCGAAAACCGCGCACGCGGCCCGCCAGCAAATCCAACCCCTCCACGCCGCCGTCTTCTTCGCTGTGGGCATACAGCACCTGCAGCCCCAGGCAGATGCCCAGCAGGGGTACCGCGCCGGCCAACTCCAAGACAAGCTCGCGCAGGCCGCGCTCTTCGAGGGCACGAATGCAGGTGCCGATGGCCCCCTGTCCGGGCAGCACGACCCGCTGGGCACGTCGCACCCGCGCCGGGTCGGCGGTTACCTCCACCGTGTGCCCGCCCTCCGCCACGTGCTCCAGGGCCTTGTGTACCGAGTGCAGGTTGCCGGTGCCAAGATCCAGCACCGCCACGCGCGCCATGGCTACAGGCTGCCCTTGGTGGAGGGAATCGCCCCCCCACCGCGTGCATCAAGGGTCACTGCCATGCGCAGGGCCCGGCCGAAGGCCTTGAATACCGTTTCCGCCACGTGGTGGGCATTGGCCCCGCGCAGGTTGTCCACGTGCAGGGTCGCGCCGGCGTGGTTGCAGAAGGCCTGAAAAAATTCGCGGAACAGGTCCACGTCGAACTCGCCAATACGGGCGCGTGGAAATGCGACGTGGTATTCCAGGCCCGGGCGGCCGGAGAAATCGATCACCACCCGGCTCAGGGCCTCGTCCAGCGGTACGTAGGCGTGCCCGTACCGCAGGATGCCGGCCTTGTCGCCGAGGGCCTCGCCAATCGCCTGGCCGAGCACGATCCCGATGTCCTCCACGGTGTGGTGGGCATCAATTTCCAGGTCGCCCTCGGCGCGCACGCTGAGATCCACGAATCCGTGGCGTGCCACCTGCTCGAGCATGTGGTCCAGGAACGGCAGCCCGGTAGCCAGTTCCACCTGGCCGTTGCCGTCCAGATCGATGCTCACCGTGATGTCCGTTTCCTTGGTCTTGCGGCTTTTGCTGGCGCTGCGTGCCATGGTCTTCTCCTTTTGCTTACAGGCCGCCCGCCAGGGCGTCCAGGAAGGCGTCGTTTTCCGTGGGCTGGCCCACGGAGACCCGCAGGCAACCGGCCAGCGGACCGTTCGGCTGGTGCAGGTTCTTGATCAGCACCCCGGCCTCGCGGATCGCCTGCGTCAGCCGCGCCGGGTCCTGCCCGGTACGGAACAGGATGAAATTGGTTGCGGTGGGAAAGCAGTGCACACCGTCCAGTGCCTGCATTCGCTGTTCCAGTCGTCGCCGTTCGGTGCAGATACGTTGCACATGTTCATCGAAGACCGCGTAATGGGCCAGTGCGAATTCCGCGCTGGCCTGGGTCAGGGCGCTGATATTGTACGGCAGGCGGACCTTTTCGAACTCGCCCAGCCAATCCGGGTGACCGGCCAATACGCCCAGGCGCAGACCGGCGAGGCCGATCTTGGACACCGTTCGCATCACCACCAGGTTGGGAAATCGCTCCAGTTCCGGCATGAAACTGCGCTGGGCGTAGGGGAAATAGGCCTCGTCCAGCACCACCAGGCCCGGCGCCGCGGCGATCACCCGCTCCACCACCGCACGGTCAAACAGGTTGCCGGTGGGGTTGTTGGGATAGGCCAGGAACAACAGCGCCGGCGCACGACGCTCGAGTGCCTGCAGCAGGGAATCCTCATCCAGACCAAAGTCCGCCGCCAGCGGCACCCCGACGAATTCCATCCCCAGGCTGCGGGCCACAATCTCGTACATCACGAAGGACGGCGCCGGCGCCATCACGGTGCGTCCCGGTCCGCCCAGGGCCATGGCCACGATCTGGATCAGCTCGTCGGAGCCGTTACCAAGCAATACCTCGACGCCCTTGGGTACCTTCATATAGGTATGTACCCGCTCGCGTACCGCGTTGGCGGCCGCGTCCGGATAACGGTTCAGCTCCACCCCGCGCAGCATTTCCAGCCAGCCGTCGACCATTTCCGTGGGCCAGGTGTAGGGGCTCTCCATGGCGTCCAGCTTGATCAGGCCTGCCGCGCTGGCCACGTGGTAGGCGTTCAGGGCCCGTACCTCCGGGCGTACCAGGCGCGCCACCCGCTCGGCGATGCTTTCCGTCACGGTTTTTTCCCCATCCGGTAGCCGGCGGAGCAGGCATGCGCCTCCAGTTCCTCCGCCTGCGCCAGGGTGGCGGCGGTCGCCGCCAGCGGGGCCGCTCCGGTTTCCGTGCAGGCAATCAGGCTGGTGCGTTTCTGGAAATCGTATACGCCGAGCGGCGAACTGAAACGCGCGGTACCGGCGGTTGGCAGCGTGTGATTGGGCCCGGCGCAGTAATCCCCCAGCGCCTCGGCGGACCAGCGGCCAGCGAAGATCGCACCCGCGTGCCGCACCCGGGGCAACAGGGGTTCGGGATCCGCCACCAGCAGCTCCAGGTGTTCCGGTGCGATGCGATTAACAATGTCGATGCCTTCTTCCAGGTCGCGCACCCGTATCAAGGCACCGTGTCCGGTCCACGAGCGGGCGATGATTTCCGCGCGTTGCCGGCCCGGAAGCAGCCGTGCGATCGCCTCGGCCACCGCATCCAGGCAGGCCGGGTCCGGACTCAACAGGATCGACTGGGCCAGTTCGTCGTGCTCGGCCTGGGCGAAAAGGTCCATGGCCGCCCATTCCGCCGGTGCGCTGCCGTCGGCGAGGATCGCTACCTCCGAGGGCCCGGCGATCATGTCGATGCCGACCTGGCCGAACACCATGCGCTTGGCGGTAGCTACGTAGATATTTCCCGGGCCGACGACCTTGTCCACTGCCGGAATGGTGGCCGTTCCCCAGGCCAGCGCCGCCACCGCCTGGGCGCCACCGACGGTAAAGACCCGGTCGACTCCCGCCAGCGCCGCCGCCGCCAGCACCAGTTCATTGGTTTCTCCGCGGGGAGTGGGCACCGTCATGACCAGTTCGGCGACACCCGCCACCCGCGCCGGAATGGCGGTCATCAGCACGGTAGACGGATAGGCCGCCTTGCCGCCGGGGACGTACAGGCCGACCCGGTCCAGGGGCCGTACCAGCTGGCCAAGGGTATTCCCCTCGCTATCCTGGTACTGCCAGGAGTCCTGGCGCTGGCGCTGGTGGTAGTCGCGGATACGCTCCGCCGCGTGCTCCAGGGCCGTGCGCTGGTGTTCCGGAATTTCGCGCAGGGCCTGGTCGAGCCGCTCTTTCGGCATCTCCAGTTGCGCCGGTTCGGCCACCGACAGCTCATCGAAGCGTTGCGTGTAATCCAGCAAGGCTTCGTCCCCGCGTTCGCGCACCGCGGCGACAATCTCCGCGACGGCCGCCTCCACGCCGGAGCCCGTTTGCCCCTGGCGATCGAGCAGGGCGCTCAGCCGCGCGTCGAAGTCCGGCGCGCTGCTGTCCAGCCGGCGCGAGGTGGTCATTCTCCCGGGCCGGCAGCGGATGCCACCGCTGCCGCCAGCTTGTTCACCAGTTCCTGCACCGCCTGGTGGCGCATCTTGAGGGCCGCCCGGTTGGCGATCAGGCGGGCACTGATGTCGGTGATCTTTTCCACCTCCACCAGGCCATTGGCGCGCAAGGTGTTGCCGGTATCCACCAGGTCCACGATACGGTCCGCAAGGCCGGCCAGGGGAGCCAGCTCCATGCTGCCGTACAGCTTGATGACCTCGGTCTGGATGCCCTTTGCGGCAAAATGCCGCCGGGTCGTGTGCACGTACTTGGTGGCAATCCGCAGCCGGCGCCACTGGGCCGGATCGTCGGTAGCGGCCAGGGTCGAGGGCTCGGCCACCATCAGCCGGCAGCGGGCGATTCCCAGGTCGAGCATTTCATACAGGTCTTCGCCGTCATGTTCCATGAGCACGTCCTTTCCGACGATGCCCAGGTCCGCTGCGCCGAACTGCACGAAGGTAGGGACATCCGCGGAGCGGATCACCATCAGGCGCACGCCCGGGACATTCGTCTCGAGAATCAGGCGACGACTCTTTTGGGGATCCTCACTGGGACGAATGCCGGCCGCGGCCAGCAGCGGCAGACTCTCGTTGAGAATGCGGCCCTTGGCGACCGCCAGTGTGAATTGATCCGACACGGGGTAGCTTCTGCCCGGCGCTTCAGGCCGTGGCACTCATGGAACGATAGAGATAGTCCGGAACCCTGCGGATACGTGCGCCAAGCTGGGAGAGTTTCTCCTCGATACACTCGTAACCGCGGTCGATGTGGTAGATGCGGTCAATGATGGTTTCGTTGTCCGCCACCAGCCCGGCCAGTGCCAGGCAGGCGGAGGCACGCAGGTCCGTGGCCATCACCGGGGCGCCCGCCAACCGGGAGACCCCGCGCACAATGGCGGTATTTCCTTCCATCTCAATGTCCGCGCCCATGCGCTGCAGTTCGTGCACGTGCATGAAGCGATTCTCGAAAACGGTCTCCGTCACCGTGCCGGTCCCATTGGCAATGCTGTTCAGGACCACGAACTGGGCCTGCATGTCCGTGGGGAACGCGGGATAGGGGGCGGTGCGGATATTGATCGATTTTGGCCGGCGCCCGTGCATATTCAGCCGCACCCAGTCCTCGCCGGTGGTGATATCCGCTCCGGCCTCGCGCAGTTTTTCGAGAATGGCGTCCAGCAGATCCGGGCGGGTAGCGCGCAGGGTCACATCGCCACCCGTAATCGCCGCGGCCACCAGGAAGGTGCCCGTCTCAATCCGGTCCGGGATTACCGAGTGTTCGGTGCCGTGCAGGGTTTTCACGCCCTCGATGGTGATTTCGTCGGTTCCCGCGCCCTGGATGCCGGCACCCATCTTATTCAGGCAATCGGCCAGGTCCACTACCTCGGGTTCGCGGGCGGCATTTTCGATTACCGTGGTGCCGTCCGCCAGGGTGGCGGCCATCATCAGGTTCTCGGTTCCGGTCACCGTGCTCAGATCGAGGAAGATGCGCGTGCCCTTCAGGCGCTTGGCGCGGGCCTTGATGTAGCCGCCCTCAATGCCGACGTCGGCGCCCATGGCCTGCAGACCCTTGATGTGCAGGTTTACCGGCCGGGAGCCGATGGCGCAGCCGCCGGGCATGGATACTTCGGCGTGACCAAAGCGCGCAAGCAGCGGCCCCAAAACCAGGATCGAGGCACGCATGGTCTTGACCAGGTCGTAGGGTGCGCGCAGCTCGGTGACCTTTGAGGCGTTCGCCTGCACCGTCATCTTTTCGTCCACCACAAGCTCCACGCCCAGCCGCCCCAGCAGCTCAAGGGCGGTGGTGATGTCGTTCAGGTGCGGGACGTTGCTGATGCGTACGGTGTCCGCCGTCAGCAAAGAAGAGATCAACACCGGAAGCGCGGCGTTCTTCGCACCAGACATGCGAATCGTGCCCTTCAGGGGCTGGCTACCGGTGACGATCAGCTTGTCCATGGAAACACGCGCGCGAGTGGCCTGCCCGGCCCGGGCAGCCGCCCTATTGTAGTCGACTGGAGCAATTCGCGGGCGATGCCGTGCCCGCCCCGCCAGGGCTCAGGCGCGGGCCTTTTCCTGGATCAGGCCGGCCAGGTCACCCTTCTCGTACATCTCCGTCATGATGTCGCTGCCGCCGACGAATTGGCCGTGTACGTAGAGCTGGGGAATGGTCGGCCAACTGGAGAACTGCTTGATTCCTTCGCGTATGCCGTCATCTTCCAGCACGTTGACGGTGACGAAGTCAGCGCCCACCGCCTGCAGAATCTGGATGGCGCGCCCGGAAAATCCGCATTGCGGGAACTCGCGGGTACCCTTCATGTACAGGACGACATCGTTGCCTTCCACGGTCTCTCGAATCTGGTCTTGGACACTCATAATCTGTTCCGCTCCGAATCAGTCTGCAAAGTGAAATTGGCGCACGCGGCGCCAGCGGCCGTCAGGCCTGCCCGGGGGTCAGGGTTCGCATGGAAAGGGCGTGAATCTCCGCTTTCATGCGGTCTCCCAGAGCCCGGTATACCATCTGGTGCTGCTGCACCATGGTCTTGCCTGCGAACGCCGGGCTGACGATCACCGCATTAAAGTGGTGGCCATCGCCGTCCACTTCAACCTCGGCGCCCTCCAGGCCGGCCTCGATCCAACCCTTGATGTCCTGGGGTGTCACCATCGGTGAGAAGTCCTCGAATCCGGGGCGGCGGAGAATAACGCAGCCGGTCTCGGCGCCCAATACCCCTTAATAGCAACCCCCATCCACGAAGTCGGGCCGGAAAAGGGGACAGAACGGATCCAAAACCCGGCGATTTCTCGCCAGCGCCCCTAAAGGCCAAGCAGCTCCGCCACTTCGCGGGCCTGTTCCGCCCCCTCGAGAGCGGTGGCCGGGTTGGTGAAAAACATCCCCGCCGCGGTTCCCGGCCAGGCGGCCAGCGCCTCGATGAACCGGCGCAATTCGCGCGGATCGGCCTCCTCCAGGCAAGCCACCAGCAGGCTGCCCCCGGGCTCGGGTACCGACTGCGCCCGGGGTCGCCACAGCCGGGACTCCCCGGCAGCCGGCGGGCCGGTACCCCCCCGGCACAGGGGCAGGCCGGCCAGCGTCTGCGCCTCTTCACCGTTCGCCAACAGCCCCGCCAGGCAGTCCCCCAGTACCTCCCGGGCGACTGCCAGGGGCGTCTGCCCCGGATCGCGGGCGGAAATCTCGAAAATGAAACGGAAATCCGGGTCCGAGTCCTCGCGCCATTGTTCGAATAGCCGGACATCCCCGGCCAACCAGTCCTCCTCCGGCACCAGCACCGCGCGCACCACGTTGCTGAAATAGCAGAACCGCCAGTCGGCGGGCAGATCGCCCGGGTAGAACATCTCGTCCCAGTCGGAGTGCTCGAACCCACGGGTGCCGATGAAAATTTCGCTGGCCATGCGGGCAAGCATAGCGGCTTCCGCGCCGGCAGTTGCAATCGCCGGCACGGCCCCGTACAACCAGACGCGCCATGCTCCTGCCGATGTTGTCCGTAGCCATTGGTTTTGCCGTTCTCGCGGTCAGCGCCGATCGCTTTGTGTTCGGCGCAGCCGCGCTGGCGCGCGGCCTGGGGGTCTCTCCACTGGTGATCGGCCTGACCATCGTCGGCTTCGGCACCTCCGCCCCGGAATTGCTGATCTCCCTGTTTGCCGCCCTGGACGGCAAGCCCGAGCTGGCGCTGGGCAACGCGATTGGCTCCAACATCGCCAACACCGCGCTGGTGCTGGGCCTGGCGGCCCTGGTGTTTCCACTGGTGGTGCGCTCGGAGGTTCTGCGCCGGGAATATCCGCTGATGCTCGCCAGCATGCTGCTGGCCCTTGCGGTGCTGCTGGACGGGCAGTTGACGGTGTTTGACGGAATGCTGCTTTGCATTGGCATGCTCGGAATCCTCGCCTGGACCGTATCGGTGGGCATGCACCAGCGGCGCGGCGGCCGGTTCCAGACCCCGGACGCGCTGGACCGGGAATTCGAGGAGCGCCTGGAGAAACCGGTGCCCCTGTCCACCGCCCTGACCTGGCTGTTCGTTGGGCTGGGCCTGCTGCTGATCAGTTCCAAGGTCCTGGTATGGGGCGCCAGCGAACTGGCCCGCGGCTTCGGCATCAGTGACCTGGTAATTGGCCTCACCGTGGTGGCCATCGGTACCAGCCTGCCGGAGATCGCGGCCTCGGTAGCCGGCTCCCTGCGCAAGGAGCCGGACATCGCCGTGGGCAATGTGCTCGGCTCCAACATGTTCAACATCCTGGCGGTGGTCGGCGTGGCGGGCATGGTGCATCCGAGCCCGGTGAGCGGTGCCCTGCTGTACCGGGATTTCACGTTCATGCTGTTACTGGCGGCGGCGCTGCTGGCCCTGACCCTGCGCAAAGGGAGCATCAGTCGTGCCGCGGGCGGGGTCGGTGTGGCCCTGTACCTGGGCTACCTGGCGGTACTGGTGTTGGTGCCGGCCTGAGGGCCAGCGCCGCACGGGCGGGAATCCCGTTATAATCGCCGGCCAATCCGCGGTATCCGCATTCATTCGCGAATAGGCTATCAAGCCCTTGAATTCCGACGAACTTCTGCGCCTGGGCCGCCAGGTCATTGAACTGGAGGCGCGCGCCGTGGCGCGCCTGGGAGAACTGACCGGCCCCGAGTTTGCCGAGGCCTGTCACCTGATCATGGACTGCGCCGGCCGCGTAGTGGTGACCGGCATGGGCAAGTCAGGCCATGTGGGTTCCAAGATCGCCGCCACCCTTGCCTCCACCGGCACGCCCGCGTTCTTCGTCCATCCCGGCGAGGCCAGCCACGGCGACCTGGGCATGATCATTGACGGCGACCTGGTGATGGCGATCTCCAATTCCGGCGAGACCCCGGAGATCCTCACCATCCTGCCGATTATCAAACGCCTGGGGGTGAAGCTCATCGCCCTGACCGGCAACCAGGAATCCACCCTCGCCGCCCAGGCCGATGTGAGCGTGGACGTGAGCGTGGAGCAGGAGGCCTGCCCCCTGAACCTGGCGCCCACCGCGAGCACCACGGCCACCCTGGCCATGGGTGACGCCATTGCGGTGGCCCTGTATCAGGCACGCGGCTTCACGGAATCGGACTTCGCGCGCTCCCACCCGGGCGGTGCGCTGGGGCGGCGCCTGTTGCTGTACGTGGACGACCTGATGCACACCGGTGACCACCTGCCCCTGGTGCAGTCCGGCGATCCGCTGCGCCGGGCGCTGGTGGAGATGTCCGGGAAAGGTATGGGCATGACCGGGGTGGTGGACGACGACCAGCGTTTGCTGGGAATTTTTACCGATGGCGACCTGCGTCGCTCCCTGGAGCGCGGCGAGAATATCTATGAGTGCGCCATTGAAAGCGTTATGACCCGCGATCCCTACTCGGTGCGCGCGGGTACGCTGGCGGCGGAGGTCATCCAGATGATGCGCACCCGCTCCATCAACGCGGTATTCGTCATCGATGGCCAGGACCGGGTCTGTGGCGCGCTCAACATGCACGACCTGCTGCGTGCCGGCGTGATGTGATGGCCCTGTTGCCGCTTTCATTCGAGGTGCCCGGCGACGTGGTGGAGCGAGCCGCGCAGGTGCGCCTGCTGGTGCTGGACGTGGACGGCGTGCTGACCGACGGCAGCCTGTTCCTTGACGATAAGGGCCGGGAGTACAAGGCCTTTCACAGCCGCGATGGCCACGGCCTGAAAATGCTCCGCGGCCAGGGCGTCGAGGTGGCGGTGATCACCGGACGAACGTCCGGCGTGGTGAAGCACCGCATGCACGAGCTGGGCGTGGAGCGCGTGTACCAGGGTTGTGCCGACAAGCTGCCATTCTTCCATCAGCTGCTGGACGAGCTGGGTATGGATGCCGAGCACACCGCCTACGTGGGGGACGACGTAGTGGACCTGCCGGTACTGCTGAACTCCGGATTCGCGGTTGCGGTCGCCGATGCTCATCCACTGGTACGCGAGCACGCCCACTGGACCACACCCAGCGCCGGCGGCCGTGGCGCCGCCCGGGAATGCGCCGAACTGCTGCTGTTCGCTCACGACCGCCTGGATGCGGCCATGGAGCCCTACTTCGCCGCCCCCCGTCGCTGACCATGCGCCGCTGGCTGGAACGCCTGCTGATCCTGGTGATGCTGATCGCAGTGGTCGGCGGCACCCTGTGGTTGCAATCCGACCGCTCCGACGAGCCGCACCTGGTGACCGACCCGACGCCACGCAACGATCCGGACTATTACATTGAAGATTTTACCGCCCAGGGCTTCGACGAAGCCGGTGGGCTGTCCTGGATCCTGGAGGCCGAACGACTGGTCCACTACCCGGCAGACCGTATCTCCCTGCTGGACCGGCCGCACCTGGTGGAATTTCGCAAAGGCGCCGCACCTACTCACTACCGATCCGAGGCCGGACGAGTCACCCCCAACAACTGTGAAGTGATGCTGACGGGTAACGTGCGCATTGTTCGCGGCAGTGGCTCGGAAGATGGCGGCGGCATCGCCACCACCGACCGCATGCGGGTGCGGCTCAAGGAAAATCAGCTACAATGCTCAAAACCCTCATGAAATCCGCATCCCTAGTCCTGTCCGGCCTGCTGCTGCTGACGCCGCAGTTGGCTTGGGCTCTCAGCACCGACAAGAACCAGCCGGTCATCGTGGATGCCGACACGATGGAACTGGACTTCCGGACCGGCGAACGCACCTATATTGGCAACGTGACCATCAAGCAGGGCAGCCTGGTGATCCGGGGTGACAAGGTGAAAACGGACTACAAGGACGACGAGCTGCAGAATGCCACGGTCTGGGGCAAGCCTGCGCGCTTCAAACAGCGCCCGGATGGCGAGGAAGTGGACGTCACGGGGCGTGCGGCGCGCCTGTTTCTGGATGAGCTTCGCCACCGGATGTTCATGTACAAGAATGCGGTACTCGAGAAGGGCACCGCCGTGGTTCGCAGTCCGGAAATTCAGTACGACATCAACACCAGCAAGATGATCGTGCGTGGTGGAAGCGGAAAAACGGCACCCGCCAAGGACACGGGCGGGGAAAAGGGTACCCGGCCGGACGGACGTGCCCACATCACTATCCAGCCGCGCAAGAAACCCTGAACCGTGAGCCGCCTGGCTACCTTCGCGCTGCGCAAGCAGTACAAGGGCCTGCAGGTCGTCAACGACGTCAGCCTGGAGGTCAACAGCGGCGAAGTGGTCGGTCTGCTGGGCCCCAACGGCGCCGGCAAAACCACCTGCTTCTACATGATCGTCGGCCTGGTGCCGCGGGACGGTGGCCGGATCACCCTGGACGACACGGATATCTCCGGTCTTCCGATGCACGAACGGGCACGGCTGGGAATCGGCTACCTGCCCCAGGAACCTTCCGTGTTCCGCCGCCTCAGCGTGGCCGACAACATCATGGCGGTACTGGAAACCGTCCCGGAACTGGGCAAACACGAGCGCAAGCAGCGCCTGGGTGCCCTGCTGGAGGAATTCGGTATCGCCCACAAGAGCAAGGCCCGGGGAATCAGCCTCTCCGGGGGGGAACGCAGACGGGTGGAAATCGCCCGTGCGCTGGCCCTGGAACCCTTTTTCATCATGCTGGACGAGCCCTTTGCCGGGATCGACCCCAAATCCGTGGTTGATATCCAGGACATCATCGCCCATCTGCGGGATATGGGTATCGGAATCCTGATCACCGACCACAACGTCCGCGAAACCCTCGGAATCTGCGACCGGGCCTACATTATGAACCTGGGCCGGGTGATGGCCTCCGGCACACCGGAGGACATTCTCCAGCATCCGGAGGTGCGCGAGGTGTACCTCGGTAACGAATTCCGGTTGTAAACTAGGGTCACCCGCGCAAACCGCGCGGGCCCGGAATTTTCCCTGAACTCATGCGCCAGTCACTGGAACTCCGCCTCGGTCAGCGTCTCTCCATGACGCCTCAACTGCAGCAGGCTATACGCCTGCTGCAACTCTCCAGCCTGGAACTTCGTGCGGAGATCCAGCAGGCCCTGGAGAGCAACCCGCTGCTGGATGACAGCGAGGAAGAGGCGGAAGCCGCGGAAACCCAGTCGGAAGCCGACGCTGAGGATGGCGATCCGGAATCGGCTGCCGAGACTGACCTCGACCTGGGGGCCGACGCCAGCAACCTGGATGACGGGAGCCGGGACGACGCGGACCAGGATCGCTGGGACGACGAGTACGAAACCGGATCTGCGCCGACCCTGCGCAACAGCGACAACGATGCCTACCGGGAAATCGATGCCCGCGCCAGCCGTCCGCAAACCCTGCGTGACCACCTGGACTGGCAGCTGCGCATGCTGCCGCTGTCGGCTCGCGACCAGCGGATTGGTGAAGCCATCATCGACAGCATATCGGACGACGGATACCTGGGCTGCGAGCTCAGCGATATTGTCGCCACCCTGGCGGGAGAGCTTCCGGACCTGGAGGAAGACGAGACCCTCGCGGTACTCCACCTGGTGCAATCCATGGACCCGCCCGGGGTGGGGGCGCGCGACCTGGGTGAGTGCCTGCACCTGCAATTGCGTCACCTGGAACCGGGCACTCCGGGCCTTGCAATTGCCGAGCGCCTGGCCGCCGAGCACCTGGAGTTGCTGGCCCGCCGTGACTTCAACCAGATCAAACGGGTACTGAAGCTGGATGACGAGGAACTACAGGCCGCAGTGCACCTGATCACCCATCTGAATCCGCGTCCCGGCGGGGCCGTCCAGGACCACGCGCCCCAGTACATTATCCCGGACGTAGTGGTGCGCCGCAGCGGCGCCAACTGGCGGGTGGAACTCAACGCCGAGGCCATGCCACGGATAGGCATCAACCGGCAGTACCAGCAATTCATCCGGCGCGGTGATAACAGCGCCGAAAACAAGTTCCTGCAGGACCAGCTGCAAGAGGCCCGCTGGCTGCTAAAGAGCCTGCGAAATCGCAATAACACCCTGCTGCGGGTGGCGCGTGCTATCGTCAAACGGCAACGGGAGTTTCTGGAGCACGGCGAGGAAGCGATGAAGCCCATGGTGTTGCAGGACATCGCCGCCGAACTGGACATGCACGAGTCGACCATTTCGCGCGTGACCACACAGAAGTACATGCTCACACCGGGCGGCGTGTTTGAGCTCAAATTCTTTTTTTCCAGCCGCCTGCAGACCACCGACGGCGGCACCCGTTCCGCGACCGCTATCCGTTCCCTGATTCGCAAAATCATCGATAACGAGGAACCCAACCGGCCGGTGAGCGACAACAAGATCGTGGAAATGCTCAGTCGCCAGGGAATATCCGTCGCGCGCCGAACGATTGCCAAATACCGGGATCACATGAAGATACCGCCCTCCAGCCAGCGGAGGTCACTTGTCTAGGACCCTGGCTTTTCCGGTGCCCCGTGGCACGGACGGAAGCCAGAACACGATTGTTTTCTGCGCGTTCCGCACCGGGGTGGTTTTGCCCCGGGATTCGTGCAACATGAAGTGGAGTACAACATGAAGATTACTATCAGTGGACAGCACATGGACGTTACGCAACCCTTGCGCGACTATGTGGAAGAGAAGCTCGAACGCATCGAACGCCACCTTGAAAACGTGGCGAGCGCCAGGATCGTGCTGCACGTGGAAAAGGAACGCCACCAGGCAGAAGCCACCATCAGCACCGACGGCTCTATGCTGCATGCCCACGCCGAGGCGGACAGCGACATGTACGCTGCCATCGACGCCCTGGCGGACAAGCTCGACAAGCAGGTCCGCCGCCAGAAGGCCAAAAACACCGACCACCGCGATCGCGGGGCCTTGAAAAACCTGGCCTGACCCATGGAGCCCGCTGTAAAAACCGTGGAATCCGAAGTCGACCTGCGGGAGATTCTCGACCCGCAACGGGTCGCCCTGAACCTGCCCTGCATGAGCAAGAAACGGCTGCTGGAGCTGGTGGCTGATCTTCTTGCGTCGGCAGACGACGAAGAAGAAACGGACATCTCGCAAATTCTCAACGAGCGCGAACGCCTGGGAAGTACCGGCATCGGCCACGGGATCGCCTTGCCCCATGGCCGCGTTACCGGCCTCGGGGCCCCGCGCGCTGCTTTTGCGACTTTCGCGACACCTATTGATTTTGACTCCAGCGATGGCATCCCCGTCTCCCTGGTATTTGCGATCCTCGTGCCCGAGGACGCCAACACTCAGCACCTGCGGTTGCTTGCACACCTGGCGCGCATGTTCTCCGAGCCCACGCTACGCGAAGAACTGGCGACCTGCCGCGAGCCGCAGGAGGCCTATCGGATTCTCACCGAGTGGCGGGGGCCTGACAGCACCTGATGAGCGCACCCGCGCTGAGCGCCGTCGAGGTATTCAACGAACAACAGGACGCCCTGCGCCTGCAATGGGTTGCCGGTGAGGCGGGCCAGGCGCGGCTGCTGGAGGCCCCGGATGCGCGCTTTCCTGGCATGGCGTTGGTGGGCTACCTGAATTTCGTACATCCCCACCGGGTTCAGGTGCTTGCCCGGAAGGAAATCACCTACCTGGATGAGCTGCCTGCCGACCAGCGCGCGCCCCGGATCGCACAGATCGCAAAGCACCCGGATTCGGTAATGGTGATTGTTGCCCAGGATGAACAACCGCCGGCGGATCTGGTTGTCGCTTGCAACGAACATGGCACCGCATTGCTCAATTCCATGTTGCCCGCTGCATCCCTGATCAATGACCTGCAGTTTTATCTCGCACGGCGGCTGGCGGAACGCCTGGCCCTGCACGGCGTATTCATGGACGTCATGGACGTAGGCGTTTTGCTGGAGGGTGACAGTGGGATCGGCAAGAGCGAATGCGCCCTGGAACTGCTGACCCGCAACCACCGGCTGGTGGCGGATGACGTGGTCGAAATTTACAAGCTCGCCCCGGGCGAACTGCACGGCCGTTGTCCCCACCTGCTCAACCGCTACATGGAAGTGCGCGGCCTCGGCATTCTCAATGTCGGTTCCATGTTCGGCGAATCCTCCATTTTGCGCGAAAAGCGGCTGGACCTGATCGTGCGTCTGGAACAGGCGACCCCGGAACGCCTGGCGCGCCTCGACCGGCTGCACGGGGAACGACGAATTCGCAGTTTGCTGGAAGTGGACATCCCCCAGGTGGTGGTGCTGGTCGCCCCGGGGCGCAACCTCGCGGTGATCGTGGAGGCGGCCGCCCGTCACCACCTGTTGCGCATGCGCGGCATCAACCCGCTACAGGAATTTATCTCCGAGCAAGACAAGCTGTTGCGGGAGAAGGCCCGCCAATCCGCCGAAAAATCATGAACTTCATTGTGGTCAGTGGCCTGTCTGGCTCTGGGAAGACCATCGCCCTGCAGGCGCTGGAAGATCTCGGCTACTACTGCGCAGATAACCTGCCCGCCTCGCTACTCGCGGACTTTGCCAGCCGCCTGATGGGCGAGGGAGACGTCAGCGCCGCCGTCAGCATTGATTCCCGAAACCGCCGATTTCTCGAGGATCTACCCGCCAGCCTCGACCAGTTACGCACCCTGGGGGTGGACTACAAGATCATCTTTCTCGAGGCCAACGAGACCGTGCTGCTCAAGCGGTACAGCACGACCCGACGCCGCCACCCGATGACGGATGCAAGCACACCGCTGCTGGAAGGCATTCGCCGGGAAAAAGAGCTGCTTGCGCCCCTGGCGGCCGATGCCGACAAGCACATCGACACGACCGCACGTACGCCCCACGAACTGCACGGACTGGTGCGGGATTTCGCCGGCGAGGTACACCTGGGAGGCATCAACCTGCTATTCCAGTCCTTCGGCTTCAAGCACGGCGCCCCGGTGGACGCCGATTTTGTCTTCGATGTGCGCTGCCTGCCGAACCCCTACTGGGATACCTCCCTGCGGGAACTGGACGGCAGGCACGCGCCGGTCATCCGCTTTCTCGAGTCACAGGACAGTGTCGCCCAGATGATCGAGCACATCGCCACTTTCCTGGAGTACTGGCTACCCAGCTTCGAAAAGGAACACCGCAGCTACATTACTATTGCCATTGGTTGCACCGGGGGCCAGCATCGGTCGGTATACATCACCGACCGGCTTACGGAACGCTTCGCCGGCAGCGATCATCTCAACGTACATACGCGTCATCGGGAATTGTTGTGATTGGAATTCTGGTACTGGCCCACGAGGGCATCGGCCGAGGACTGCTGGAAACCGTCGCGCATATTCTAGGTGAGCGCCCTGACGCCCTGGAATACCTGGCGGTGGACGATGCCCGTGAGAGCCAGGAGAAACTGGCGACCCGGCTGGACGAGGCCATCTCACGCCTGGACCGCGGCGGCGGAGTCCTGGTGCTGGCGGATATCTTCGGCGCTTCGCACTGCAACACCGCCTGCGAGCGCGCCGAGCGCCGGGGGGCGCAACTGGTTTCCGGCGTGAACCTGCCGATGTTGCTGCGCGCGCTGAATCATCGCAATCTTTCCCTTGACGCCGTGGTGAAACGGGCAATCAGCGGCGGCGTAGAGGGCATACGGCAACCGAGCAAGCGCGCCAAGGGGACGGCCGCATGATCCGCGACGAGCTGACTATCATCAACAAACTCGGATTACACGCGCGTGCCGCGGCCAAGTTCGTTCACCTGGCCTCCAGTTTCCAGAGCCGCGTGAAGCTGATCACGGACGGAACGGAGGTAAATGGCAAGAGCATCATGGGCATCATGATGCTGGCTGCGGCCCAGGGTACCCGGGTGACGGTCGAGGTGGATGGCGCGGATGAAGCCCAGGCGGCCAAGGCCCTGGTGGCGCTGGTCGCGGAGCGATTCGGAGAACCCGAGTAGTGCTTACGATCCACGGCGCCGGAGTTGGCAAGGGAATTGCCATTGGAAAGGCCTTTGTGCTGCAAAGAGACCGGCTGGACATTCCCGAGTATGTCGTTCCACCGGCGCTCATCGACCGGGAAGTGGAACGCTTCGAAAACGCGGTAGCGAAAGCCAAGGAACAGCTCGTTGCTATTCGCAAGCAGATTCCGAAGAGCGCGCCACCGGAAACATCGGGCTTCATCGACGTGCACCTGCTGATGCTCGAAGACAAAATGCTCGTCGAGGCGCCGGTGCACGCCATTCGCAAGCAATCCACGAATGCGGAGCGAGCCCTGCTCCAGCAGGCGAACGCGCTCAACGAAGTCTTCGACCAGATGACTGACCCCTACCTGCGCAGCAAGAAAGCGGATATCGACCAGGTAGTGGACCGGGTGCAACGCAACCTCATGAGCCTGGACGAGCAGGAGCATGATCGTCTGCCCGAAGAGGCCAAGGACCGCATCATTGTCGCCAACGACCTGACACCGGCGGATACGGTGGTGCTGAAAAATCACCGGGTACGCGCTTTCGTGACCAACCTGGGTGGCCCGATTTCCCACACCGCGATCCTCGCCCGCGGGCTGAAAATACCGGCCATCGTCGGTTTGCATGGCGCCACCAGCTACCTGCGCAATGGTGAAGACGTAATTGTCGACGGTAAGCGTGGCGTGGTAATCATCGCGCCCGACCCGGATCTCGTGCGGTACTACAGCCGGCGCAAGCGGAGTATCGAGAAACGACGTCAGGACCTGAAGGCACTTCAATCGAGCCCCTCGGTTACGCTGGACGGGAAGGACGTGGTGCTGATGGCGAACATCGAACTGCCGGGTGACGTGCGTTCCGTACACGCCGCCCACGCCGCCGGTGTCGGACTGTATCGCACCGAATACCTGTATATGAATCGCAGCGATCCGCCCAGCGAGACCGAACAGTTCACCGCGTACGTCAAGGTAATCAAAGCCCTCAAGGGCATTCCCGTTACGATTCGCACCCTCGACCTGGGCGCGGACAAGCAGGTAGACGGCCGGGTGGATCCCGGTGGCACAAACCCGGCCCTGGGCCTGCGCGCGGTGCGCCTGTGCCTCAAGGAGCCGGCCCTGTTCCGGCCTCAACTTCGGGCGATCCTTCGTGCCTCGGCTTTTGGCCCGGTGCAAATCATGATTCCCATGGTGTCGAGTCTCGATGAAGTAGACCAGGTGCGCGACATCATCGAGGAGACCAAGGCCGAACTGAACCAGGAGGGGCAACCCTTTGACGCCAATCTGCCGGTGGGCGGCATGGTAGAGGTACCGGCAGCGGCAATTTCCGCCGACCTGTTCGCGCGGCGACTTGATTTCCTCTCCATCGGAACCAACGACCTGATTCAGTACACACTGGCCATCGATCGCGTAGACGACTCGGTGAACTACCTGTATGACCCGATCCATCCGTCGGTATTGCGGCTCATTTACATCACGATCCGGGCCGCGGAACACGCCGGCATTCCATTGACCATGTGTGGCGAGATGGCCGGCGATCTGAAATTTACCCGGCTGCTGCTGGGCATGGGGATGCGCACCCTGAGCATGGACCCGGCGGTGTTGCTGGAGGTGAAGAAGGTTGTGCGCGAATGCAGCGTAAAGCGACTGAAAAAGTTCGCGGACAAGGTGCTGCGGGCCGGCTCCACCGAGGAAACCCACTCCCTGGTACGCCAGATCAACCAACTGGATTTCTCCACCACCCGGCTCTGAACGCGATGCCGGAGGGACGACAACGTGGTCGTTTCTCCAACCGGGAATCAACAGACCACGTGCCTCCATTTCCGGGATTTTCCGGGCAGCGTAGCTGCTGAGAAAATGCCAATGGGCCCCGCTACGATAGCGCCTGGGCCCGGCGCGATGACCGTTTCTACAGCCGGCAAGCCGCCCTGCTAAACTCCGGCGCGATGAGCGAACAAGCGACCAATCCCCGCGAAAATCTTCAGGAACTGATCCAGGAGTTCAGTACCCGCGACCCCGAGCGCCTGAAGCAGTCCTTTGCCACCGCCCACCCGGCGGATACCGCGGATGTCCTGGAAGCCCTGCCGCCGGAAGAACGGCAGCTGGCGTGGTCCTGCGTGCCCGCGGAGCAGATCAGCGAAATCCTGCTGCAGGTGCCGGAGGGAGTTCGCGATGGCCTCATCGCACAGACCGAGCCCCAGGCCCTGGTGGAAGCCGTGTTGCGGGCGGACACCGACGACGTGGCCGACCTGTTGCCGGCGCTGGCCGACGAAGTCGTGTCCGAGATCCTGTTCACCATGGACCGGGAGGCCCGCGAACGGCTGGACGCGGTGCTTTCCTACCCGGAGGACACCGCTGGCGGTCTCATGGACGGCCACACGGTTTCGGTTCGCCGCGATATCACGTTGGAAACCGCGCTACGTTACCTGCGCCGACGCGAGGAGTTGCCGGAATACACCAATCGCCTGTTCGTCGTGGATCGCCAGAACCGGCTGGTGGGGACCCTGTTACTCACCAAGCTGCTGACTTCCGATCCGAGCATGCGCGTGCGAGACGCCATGGACGCCGACCCGGTGCGAATCGATTCCCTGACTCCGGATAGCGAAGTGGCGGCGATCTTTGAACGCTACGACCTGGTTACCGCGGCGGTTGTGGACAACGAGGGCCACCTGCTCGGGCGCATCACGATCGACGACGTGGTGGACGTTATGCGTGACCAGGCGGGCCACGAAGTCATGGCGCGGGCGGGCTTGAGCGAGGAGGAAGATATCTTCGCACCGGTGGGGCGCAGCGCCCGTGGCCGTGCCGTATGGCTCGGAGTAAATCTGGTCACCGCGTTTATCGCCGCCTGGGTGATCGGGAAATTCGAAGCAACCATCGAGCAACTGGTGGCCCTGGCGGTACTGATGCCGGTGGTAGCCAGCATGGGCGGTAACGCGGGTTCCCAGACGCTCACCCTGGTTATCCGCGGTTTGTCCCAGGGCACCATTACCGCCGGCAATTCGCGCCAGGTCCTGCGTCACGAGTTGGCGGTAGGCGGTCTCAATGGCCTGTTGTGGGCGATAGTGGTCGCCGTGGTGGCGATCCTCTGGTACGGCAACTGGTGGCTGGGGCTGATCATCGCCCTGGCCATGGTCATTAACCTGGGCTTCGCCGCCCTGGCGGGAGTGGCCCTGCCGATCGTGTTTCGCAAACTGGGCATCGATCCGGCGCTTGCGGGGGGTGTTGCCCTGACCACGGTCACGGACGTGGTGGGTTTCCTGGCATTCCTGGGGCTGGCGGCGATCTTTCTGGTTTGAAGTCCGCCTGACGATTCCCCGTTGCACGCGAGATCCGGTGCAGCGGGACGGGCCGGGGTTGCGCCACAATACATTTCACCCCCGGTAGCGCCGCTTCGGTACTGGCGGTGCGGTCAGTTGGTGCGACGCCGACGCAGCGCCCATCCCAATAGCAACATGCACAACGCGGCCGCCTCCGCCGCGTAGCCCCCGAGTGCCACGAACGGCGTAGATCCTGTGCGCGGCTGTACGCTGGCACGGAGCACCGTCGGCTCGAACTGGCGGGTACTCGCCTGCACCCGCCCGCGGGCATCGATGATCGCGCTGATGCCGGTGGTTGCCGCGCGCAGGCCGGGGCGGCCGGTTTCCATGGAACGCAGGCGCGCCATGTCCATACGCTGGTGGGGTCCGATGGATTTGCCGAACCAGCCATCCTCGCTGACGTTTACCAGCAGCCCTGCTTTCGGCAGGCGGCTCAGCAGCTCCCGGCCGAAGGCATCCTCGTAACAGATGCTCAGGCCAAGCCAGGTCTCGCCGATGCGAATTTGTGACTGGGCGCCGGAGCCGGCGCTGAAATCCGACATCGGAATCTGCAGGTAGTCCAGCAGCCAGTCGAAGGCCCACTTCCACGGCAGATATTCACCAAAGGGCACCAGGTGCGCCTTGCGATAACTGGCGCGCCCCATCGGGGTTACCGCGATCAGACTGTTAAAGTAGGTATCCGGACCCGTGCGCTCCAGCACGCCGAACAGGGTCGTGACCCCGCCGGCAGCCCGTTCCTCCAGCTGCCGCCAGAAGGCCGCGGGCAGGGTATCGGTAAATCCCGGCACCGCCGCCTCCGGCCAAACCACCAGTTGCGCCTCCGGCGCCCGCGCCGACAGCGCACGGTAGTGCTCCAGGATCACCGGCTTTTGCGCCGCCACCCATTTCTGTTCCAGCGGCACGTTGCCCTGTACCAGGGCCACCCGCAGCGGCTCGCCATCCGGACGCGTCCAGTCCTGTGCCAGGCTCCACCAGCCCACACCCCACAGCGCCGCGCACAACGGCACCACCGCGATTGCCAGACGCGGACGCCGCAACGACAACACCAGTCCTCCGGCGCAGACCAGCAGCACCAGGGTCACACCCTGGACCCCGGCCAGGCTCGCCCAGCCCGCCAGTGGCGTGTCCACCATGGCATAACCGGGGTTCAGCCACGGGAAGCCGCTGAACAACCAGCCCCGCAGCCACTCCAGCAACACCCAGGCGGCGGGCAGCCGCAGCAGCAGGTGTTCGGCCAGGGCGCGGCCGGATTGGGGCCGCCACGCGGACTGCCACCAGCCCAGCAGTGCCGGGTACAGGGCAAGGTAGGCGCTGACCGCCAGCACCGCCGCCATCGCCAGGGGCGCGTTCATGTTGCCGTAACGGTGCATGGACACGTACAACCAGCCGACCCCGAAACAGAACTGGCCAAGACCGAAGAAAAATCCGGTGAGGGCGGCGCGCCCGGGGGACAGGCCCAGCCACAACACAAACAATCCCGCAGGCGCCAGCAGCGCCAGCGGCCAGTACTGGTAGGGGGAGAACGCCAGCGGCATGGCGAGACCGAGGGTCAATGCCGCCAGGTAATGCAGCGCGATCATGGCGCGCAGCCTAGCACAGCGCTTTTGCTGTCAGGGCCTCAGCTGGCGTCCACGCGGGTCGCGCGCAGCAGGTGAATCCGTCGCGAATCCGCGTGCACCACGTCGAAGCGGAAAGAATCCATTACCACGTTCGCGCCCCGCCGGGGCAATTCGCCAATCGCGGCGATCACCAGGCCGGCGATGGTTTCCGCCTTTTCCTCATCCAACTCGACCTTGAAGTATTCGTTGAAGTCTTCCACCGACAATTGCCCCTTGATGACAAACACGTTCTCGCCGCGCGGCATTATCATGGTCTCGATATCGTCCACGTCGTGCTCGTCCTCGATCTCGCCAACGATGGTTTCGAGTACGTCCTCGATGGTAACCAGCCCGCCGACTCCGCCATATTCATCCACAACGATCGCCATGTGGTTGCGGCTCGCCCGAAACTCCCGGAGCAGCACGTTCAGGCGCTTGCTCTCCGGGATGAAAATCGCCGGGCGCAGCATGTCGCGCAGGTTGAAGTCATCGGTGCGCGCCGGGTCAAAGTACTGCAACAGGTCCTTGGCCAGGAGTATCCCGGTAACCCGGTCCCGGTCACCATCGATCACCGGAAAACGGGAGTGAGCGGTTTCGATTACCTGCGGAAGGAATTCCTCGATCGGCTGGCTGCGATCTACAACCGCCATCTGCACCCGCGGCACCATCACATCGCGCACCCGCAGGTCCGCGACCTGCAATACGCTCTCGATCATGTCCAGTGCGTCGCGGCCCAGCAGTTCCCGCGACTGGGCCCGGCGCAGCACATCCACCAGCTGTTCGCGGTCCCGGGGCAGGACCATCAGGTGTTGCAGCACGCCGTGCCACCAGTTTCGCAGACCCGCTCTCATGTCGCGTAGGGATCCGCGTATCCCAACTTGCCGAGAAGCTCGGATTCCCGCGCCTGCATGCGCAGCGCATCGGTTTCCGCTTCGTGATCGTAACCGAGCAGGTGCAGCACGCCGTGCACCACCAGATGCGCCCAGTGGGCCTCCACCGGGATGGTCTGCTCCTGCGCCTCGCGCTCCAGCACGGGCGCGCACAGCACCAGGTCGCCAAGAATGCTGGTGGGGACACCGGGCGGATCTTCGAACGGAAAAGACAGCACGTTGGTGGGCCCGTCCTTGTGCCGGTAGCGGTGATTCAGGTCCGCTGCTTCCGGCTCGTCCACCACCCGCACCGTCAGTTCGGTAGTGTCCCGGCCACTGCCGGCCAGGGCCGCCAGGGCCCAGCGGCGCAGGGATGCGCTGGCAGGGGCCTGCCGACCACTGGCGTTCTGTATTTCAAGCAACAGTTTCACCGGCCCTGGTGGCCGTCCCCGGTCTCGCTTTCGTACTCTTCGTAGGCCTCGACGATGCGCTGCACCAGTGGATGACGAACCACATCACTGGAGTGAAAGCGGGTCTGGCTGATCCCATTGAGGTCCCGCAGCACTTCGATGGCGTGCCGCAGGCCGGAGGTCTGGCCCCGGGGCAGGTCGGTCTGGGTGATGTCACCAGTGATCACAGCCGTGGAACCGAACCCGATACGGGTGAGGAACATTTTCATCTGCTCGACGGTGGTGTTCTGTGCCTCGTCCAGAATGATGAATGCCTCATTCAGCGTGCGTCCTCGCATATATGCCAGTGGCGCGATCTCGATCACGCCGCGGTCCTGCAGGCGGCCAACCCGGTCAAATCCCTGCATCTCATACAAGGCGTCGTACAGCGGCCGCAGGTACGGATCGACCTTCTGCTCCAGATCGCCAGGCAGGAAGCCGAGCCGCTCACCGGCTTCCACCGCGGGGCGCACCAGGATGATCCGCGCGACCCGCTGCTGGTCGAGCGCCTCGCTGGCACAGGCTACGGCCAGGTAGGTCTTGCCGGTGCCCGCCGGGCCGACGCCAAAGTTGATATCGTGGCTCACAATATTTCGCAGGTACTGGCCCTGGCGCGGATTACGCGGCCGCACCAGGCGCTTGCGGGTACGGATTCCGGCCGCGGCTTCATCGCTCTCGGGCTCGGCCTGCTCGCCCCGAACCTGTTGCAACGCGAGATGCACGTCGCTGGGCGAAAGGCTGATGTCGCTCGCGTCTTCGTATAGTTCCCGCAACACCCGTGCCGCCTGGGCCGCCTGTTCGCCGCTGACGGAGAACACGTTGCCGCGGTTGGCAATACGTACCTGGAGGCGTTCCTCGATCTGGCGCAGGTGCCCGTTGAGTTCACCGCACAGGGCCGCGAGCCGCCCATTGTCAGGCGGCACCAGTTCAAAGGTGATCGGCGACGCGCTGGCGCTCAAATGTCGCTGGGGATGCCGCGCATGAAGTCGGGCTGGGCGGGGAATCCGGTAGCGGGCGCGGACAGGGCGGATTCCCGCGATAATGCTGAGGACAAAACGATATCTGTGGCTGGACGGATAGCGAAAGCTAACCCTTCAACGGGCAAATTTCCAGTAGAAACAACACCATCGCCGATTCAGTCCCGTCGCAGGTCCTCGGACACCGCGATGGGGGTGGGGAAACGCCACATCACGAGGGTCGAGGAAATCACGAAGGTCAGCAGGGTTGCGGCCTGCACCAGGCCTTGCGCCGCGCCGCCGATGACCCCCGCCTGACCAGCAAGGAAAGCCAGCAGCAGCGAAAATTCGGATAGCTGGCCGAGCCGGGTGCCGGTCTCCAGGGCAAAGCGCGGCGTTTCGCCCCCCCGGCGCATCAACCAGGCAAATACCCAGGGCTTGAGCGCCAGCATGGCGAGCGCCAGAACCGAGGCCGGCAGCCACAACTGCGCCAGTCCGCGCAGGTCGAAATCGGCGCCCAGGGAAAAGAAGAACAGGATGAGAAAAAAGTCCCGCAACGGGCGCAGGCTTTCCGCAATGAAACGGGAGATCGGCTGGCGCGCCAGCGCCACGCCGGCGGCGAAAGCGCCGATCTCGTAGGACAGGCCCGCTGCGTGCGCCAGTTGCGCCAGTCCCAGGCACCAGCCGATAGCTGCCAGGAACAGGTATTCCTGGATGGTGTCCAGGCGTGCCATCAACGGCGTCAGGAGGAAACGCTCCCCCAGGTAGGCGAGCAACACGAGTGCCGGCAGAGCAACGGCAACACGGCTGAACTCCCGCCAGAACCCGGCATCCCCGGCCATGCTCTGCACCACGACCAGCAGCACGATGGCGATGATGTCCTGCAGCAGCAACACACTGATCACCACCTCCCCCATGTGACGGTGGTGAAGCGCGGTAGCCGGCATGAGCTTCAGCCCGATGATCGTACTGGAGAACACCATCGCGGCGCCTACCAGCAAGGCTTCGGTGGCCGCAAAACCGAACCCGTACGCGATGCTAAAACCCGTCAGCGCGAACACCGCGCCACTTGCCAGGGTGATGCGGGTCGCCTGGCCAAGCAGTGCAACCAGTTTCTGCGGATGCAGGTTCAGGCCCAGCAGGAACAGCAGGAAAATGATGCCGATGTGCCCGCTCTGTTCGACGACTTCCGGCGAGTCTACCAACCCAAACACCTGGGGTCCGAGCAGCAGGCCGAGCACGATGTAGGCGACCAGCAACGACTGGCGCGCGAAAAGGGCCAGTGCCGCCAGCAACGCGGCGCCGCTGAAGACCAGGAACACGGTGAAGATGATCCCGTCTTGTTCCACGCTCAATCCTTCTTGATCAGATTACGCAGAGCCGCGAAGGGCTGGTGGGTGGTCGCCGATGGCGCAGCAGGCCTGTTGGTCAGGCCGAAGTCCGCGGCCTCCCCCTTGATGAGGTGGGAAAAACGCTGGTGCTCGTTGTCGTGGCAGTACAGGCACAGGTTTTCCCAGTTGCTGCCATCGGCCGGATTGTGATCGTGATCGTGGTCCTTGTGATGCACCGTCAGTTCGTGCAGGTTTTCGCGACTGAACTCGCGCCCGCAGCGACCACACACATGCGGGTACATCGCCAGCGAGCGCTCCCGGTAGCCCTGCATGCGCTTGTCGCGGCTTTTGACCGCATCGGCCACGATCCGGTCCAGGCGCGAGGAATCCATCTTTCCACGCGCCGGTTTGTCCTTTGTCGCCATTGCTCTATGGTAGCAGGGGTCTCGGTAATCCAAGCGGAAAGGAGGACTCCCGTTGGAAAACGGCGAAATTTTCGGTTATGCGGCCTCGTTGCTGGTATTCACAAGCTTCCTGATGAAAACCATGATCCCGCTGCGATACATCGCCATTGCCAGCAATTTCGCGTTTATCGTCTACGGCCTGGGCTCCACCCTGTACCCGGTCCTGATCCTCCACGTGACGCTTCTTCCGCTGAACGTATTCCGGTTGTGGCAGATTCGCAGCGACATGCGCAAGATTGAGCGGGCGGCCAAGAATGATCTGGACTTCGCGTCGCTGATTCCACACATGAGCCGTTCCCGGTTCCGGTCGGGGGATATGCTGTTCCGCGCCGGGGACCCGGCGGACGCGCTCTACTATATCGCCAGCGGCAGCGTGTCCTTTCCGGAAATCGGCAGCACGCTCACTGTCGGCGATGTATTCGGTGAAATCGGGCTCTTTTCGCCGGAACGCACCCGCAGCGCCACGGCGGAGGTTCAGGAAGATGCCGAGATCTATGCGCTCAGCGGCGAGAAAATCCAGGAACTCTACTACCAGAACCCCGCGTTCGGCTTCACCCTGATTCGCCTGATCACCGCCCGCCTGCTCAGCAAACCACCCGCCGCCCCGGGCGAAGAGCGGATCTGACGGGGACAGGCCACGTCACCTTGGGCTTGAATCGCTGTCGTATCCCGACTCAGCCCATTTCGGAAAACAAAAGGCGCAGGCTCAGCGCCAGCGACACCACCACCAGCAGCGGTCGCACCAGGCGCGCGCCATGGCGCACTACCGCGTACGCCCCAACGCGGGCGCCGGTGAACTGCCCGACCCCCATGGCCAGGCCTGCCATCCAGACCACGTGGCCGGCAAGCGCGAAAAACGACAACGCCGCGAGATTGCTCGCCAGATTGAGAAACTTGGTGTGCGCGGTGGCCTGGGTCAGGTCATCGCCGTGCAATCCGTGACGGGCGGCGACGAAAAAGGTCCCGGCGCCCGGCCCGAAAAATCCGTCGTAGGCGCCAATCAGCGGCGAAAGAAAATAGCGGAACGGCCCTTCACCGACGCGCCGCCGGGGCGGGGCGTCGCCGGCCGGATGTGCGAATGCGAAGTAGGCGGCGAAGGCGATGAGCAGCAGCGGTACCAGCCAGCCGAGAAAGTCCGCTTCGAGGTGCTGCACCGCCCAGGTACCGAACACCGAGCCGACAAACGCGGTCCCCACCGCGGGGCCGATCCGCTTCCAGCGCGCGTGGCCGCTGCCGAGAAAATGCAGGCTGGCGGACAAGGTACCGAAACTGCCGGTCAGCTTGTTGGTCGCCAGCGCTGCCAGCGGAGGCAGCCCTGCCGACAGCAGCACCGGCAGCGCGAGCAGACCACCGCCGCCGGCAATAGCATCTACCAGGCCAGCGGCAAAACCCACGGCCACGAAAAGCATCAACAGCTCGTTGGAAAATTCCGGGAGCACTGGTAACGGCATTTCCCGCGCGGGCCGCGTCAGCCGGCCTCTTCGGCCGCCACCTTACGCTGCAGTTTGACTTCGTACATGGCTTCATCGGCACGCTCAATCAAATCGTCAATTCGCAAGCCGTCCGCCGGGTAGGTCGAGATGCCGATGCTCACGGAAGGCAGAATGGTCTCGCCACGGGCGGTCAGCGGATCCCCCTGGATCGCCTCCTCCACCTTGAGCGCCGCGCTGTCCGCGTTGACGCGGCCTGTGCCGGGGAGCACGGCGACAAACTCGTCACCGCCATAGCGCGCCACCAGGTCGGTGTGCCGCAGGCTGCGCCGCAGGCGCGTGGCGATGTGCCGAATGAGAATGTCTCCGGCTTCGTGACCGAGGCGGTCATTGACCAGCTTGAGATCATCCGCGTCCACCATGAGCACCGAGAGCTGATCGATGGAGGCCATGCATTGCGCCAGCTCCGCGTCCGCCCGCGGGTACAGGCCGCGCATGTTGAGCAGGCCGGTGAGTTCGTCGGTTTCCGCCATGGACTGCACCTGGCGGCGAGCGACCCAGAAACTGCGCACCACCGTGGTAATCAGAAAGGCGACCAGGAACCAGGGCGCGAGATCCGCCAGGAACAAAGCGTAGTCCAGGGGCCGCAGCGCGCCAATCCCGTCCTTGGCGGAAAGCAGGTACAGCTGAATTGCCGCGATCAGACCCACCTGCAACAGCGTGGTGCGCAGTCCCAGCGTCAACGCGCTGGTGACGATGACCAGCAGGAACAGGTTATTGAGCCCAGTGTCGATACCACCGGTCCCCGCCAGCACCAGGCTCAGGAACAGGATCATGACCCAGGAGTGAAGAACGGCTTTCCAATGGCGCATGCGCGTGGGCCAATGCGCGTACTGGAGGATGAGCACCGTGATGGTGTAGGTAACCAGCACCAGCACCAGTTCCGGGCGCGTATGCAGCAGGTCCCGGGACAAGGCCAGGTACAGCAGGACCAGCACCATCAACAACCACTGGACCTGCCCCACAATACGCGAGGGGTCGTCGAACTGGTCCCAGTCGATGCGTTCTTTGGCGCGCATGGAGATGACGGTGCAGGGCTCGCGCGAATGGTAGCACGGGATTTTCACGGACCTTGGTGGCTTGAACGGGCACCGGGATTCTGCAACGATGTCCCGGGCAACCCCATGTTCGAGCGCCAGCCATTTACGATCGGTATCGAGGAGGAATACCTCCTCGTTGACCCGGAAACCCGCAAGCTGATCTCGGAGGCCCCTTCGGGGCTTATGGCAGATTGCGAGCGGCGCGTGGGCAAGCAGGTCACGCCCGAATTTCTGCAGTCACAAATCGAGATCGGAACCCGCGTATGCCACAGCGTGCGCGAAGCCCGGGAAGAACTGGTGCGCCTGCGCAGCTGTATTTCGGAAGTTGCGCGGAGCCACGACGTGGCGCTGATGGCGGCCTCCACCCATCCGTTCGCAAACTGGGGAGAACAACGCACCACGGAGAAGGAGCGATACCGGATCCTGGCCCGGGATCTGCAGGGAGTAGTACGCCGGCTGGTGATCTGTGGCATGCACGTCCACGTGGGAATTGACGACGAAGATCTGCGCATCGACCTGATGAACCAGGTCAGCTATTTCCTGCCACACCTGCTGGCCTTAAGTACCTCCTCGCCTTTCTGGGAGGGAATCAAGACCGGCCTGATGTCCTACCGCATCGCGGTATGGGACGAGATGCCACGAACCGGCCTGCCGGAGAGCTTTGAGAGCTTTGGCGAATACGAGCGCCACATCCGCACCCTCATCAATGCGGGTCTCATCGAGGACGCCACCAAGATCTGGTGGGACGTGCGCCCGAGCGCCCGCTTTCCGACGCTGGAAATGCGCGTGACCGATGTATGCACGCGGATGGAGGACTCCCTGTGCATCGCCTCGGTATTCCTGTGCTGCCTGCACATGCTCTACCGCCTGCGTCGGAACAATCAGCGCTGGCGCACCTACTCGGACATGCTGCTAAACGAAAACCGCTGGCTCGCACAACGCTATGGCACCAACAAAGGGCTGGTGGATTTTGGCGCTGGCCGTCTGGTGTCCTATGAAATCCTTGCCGAGGAACTGATCTCCTTGTTGCGAGAAGACGCCGAGCAGTTTGAATGCGTGGCCGAGCTGGAGCACGTTCGCACGATTCTGGCGCGTGGCACCAGTGCCCACTGGCAGCTGCGGGCGTACGACGCCGCGATGAAAAAATGTGACGACCCGGCTGCCGCGTTGCGTGACGTTGTTGACATGCTGGTCCGGGAAACGGGTCACGGGTTGTGAGGTGGCGCCTGCGCGTACTGCTTCCCCTGCTCCTGCTCGCGGCGAACGTCGGCGCCGAGCCAGCGTCCCTGCCCGAATTCACCAGCGCCTCCGCGACGGACTGGATCAACTCCCCGCCCCTCCGGGTCGCCGACCTGCGCGGACAGGTTGTGCTGGTGGATGTGTGGACCTTCGATTGCTGGAACTGCTATCGCTCCATTCCCTGGCTGAAACAGCTAGCAAAAAAATTTGCAGCGGCGGGCCTGCGTTTGGTGGGCATTCATAGCCCCGAATTCGACCACGAGCGGAAACGCGAGAACGTGGTGGCCAAGTGCGAGGAGTTCGGCATCCGGCACCCGGTGATGATGGACAATGCGCACGCCTACTGGCAGGCCCTCGGCAACCGGTACTGGCCGACCTTCTACGTGGTGGACCGCCAGGGCCGAATCCGGGGCACGTTCATCGGTGAGACCCACGCCGGAGATGCCCAGGCACGTCGCGTCGAGAACCTGATACAGACGCTGCTGGGCGAGTAGCGTCCGGCGCCCGCCGCCCGCGTGTCCATCCGCGCCTACTTCGGGTTTCTCTCCCGCCACTACCGCCTGGTGGTGATCGCGAGCCTGGTGGTGGGCGGTTTGTTTTCCGCCGGAAACCATGGCGCCGCGGATCGCTTCAGCCACGACCTGCGGATCTACTTCAGCGCCGACAACCCGCAACTGGCGGCCTTCGAGGCGTTTGAGCGCCGCTTTGCCCGCCAGGACACCATGTCCCTGCTGGTGCTCGCCGGGGCGGGCGAGGTTTTTAGCCCGCAACGGCTCGCATTTCTCGCCGAACTGACGGATGCGGCGTGGCGCCTGCCCAACGTGCAGCGGGTGCGCTCGCTGGCCAACCACCAGTACAGCGTTGCCCGCGGCGACACCATCCAGGTCGGTCCACTGGTAGATGCTGCCCGGCTGACGGCGGAACGGGCCGTGGAAATCCGCACCGCCGCGCTGGCCGAACCGTTACTCGCCGGTGCACTGGTGGCGCGGGACGGTGGAGCCGCTGTCGTTGCCATGGAGCTCAACCTGCCCGCCAGCAATCCCCAGGCTGCGCGCGAAAGCATCGACGCGGCGCGCAGCCTGCGGGACGGACTGGCCGGACGCGCCGCGCAACTTGGCCTGACGATTCTGATCGGCGGCAGCGCCGCTTCCAACGTGACTCTGGCCGAGGGTGTGGACGCCGACATGCGCACCCTGATACCGGCCAGTTTCCTGGTCATCGCCCTGGGCCTGCTGCTGTTATTGCGCAGCCTGTTCGGCACCGTGATCATCATGACAGTGGTGGGGCGGGCGGGAGCCCCCCCCCAGGGGTGG
>JAJDOE010000149.1 GCA_022340345.1 Gammaproteobacteria bacterium | reverse complement strand
CATTCTCCCTTTCGGTGGCGGCGCAAGGCGATACCTGGCTCGTCAAAAAGACTTCGTGGTCCCAGGCGGACGAGCAGAGCTATCAGCAATTCATCCGCGCCCTGGGCTCCGTGGCGTTTGAGAAAAAGTGCGATACACCGGACGGCGCCTGCAAGGGAATCGGTGACCTGGTGGGTTCCGAAGGAAACCCCTACCGCGGGAAGGATCCGCAGTGGGTAAAACTCCTGCACACGGATTGCGCGGACTTTCCGCTGACACTGCGGGCCTATTTCGCATGGAAGAACTCCTTACCGCACGCGGTAGCCAATGGAGTCGCTCCGGTAGGATATTGCGGCGTCGTATCGGATACCCGGTTTTGCAAAAACGGCAATAAGGTGGTCTCTCGCCGGGCGGTACAAACCGGTACTTCCGCCAAAGAGGTCCTGGGTCGCTGGAGCGTTTCACCCACCACCAGCATTTACCGGACCCACTATCTGGACGAGCACGGGCTGGGCTCGGATTTCTATAGCCCCGCGCTGGATCGCAGCGGCATCACCCCGGGGACCATCATTTACAACCCGAACGGACACACCAGCCTGGTGTTCGACGTGCTGGAGGACGGCCGGGTGCGGTACGTGGAAACTTCCATTGACGGCACAATCCACACGGGCCTTGTCACGTCGGCAAAGATTCCGATCAAGCCAGATTCCCAGGGCTGGGGCTTCAAGAAATGGAAACCGGTCACCGTTGTCGGCGCCAGGCGGAATGCCGATGGCTACTATGTCGGTGGGAAAACCGTTGTACCTCGCGCAACGCAGGTTCCAGGCTATTCCCCGTTTCAGTACACCGGCCGGGTCGAGGGCACGGACAACAGCTACCGCTTCAACGGGCAACTGGTCAGCTACCACGAGTTGCTCCGGCAACGGCTTGCCAAGGGAACGCTGCGGATCGATCCGGTGGTGGAAATCCGGAATCTGGTGGATGCGGCCTGCCTGGGCATCCAGGACCGGGTTCAGGCGGTACACCAGGCGGTTCGGGTGGGGATGCACGAGGATCCCCACCCGAATCGACTGCCGCCGAACATCTACGGAACCGGCGGCCACTGGCAGTGGTACCACTGGGAGTCCTATTCCACGCCATCCAAAGACGCGCACATCAAGACCGAACTCAAGAACATCCTGGACGTGTCCCGCGACCTCGTCCAGAGCTACCGGGACAAGGACCCGCGGATCACCTATCGCGGGAAAAACATCGCTTCCGACATGTTGAATGCCTACGTTGCCGCCGCCCGGCGCTGTCGTGTCAGTTACACCAACAGCAATGGACAGTCCGTGCCACTGGATTTGCTAAACATCACGGAACGGGCGTTCCGGCTGTCTTTTGATCCGTATCATTGCATCGAACTGCGCTGGGGAGCCCAAGGGGAGGAGCTCAACAGTTGCAAAACCGGATCCGCAAAAATGCTGTGGTACAAAAACGAGCAGTTTCTTCGCAACCAGATCGATCGCCGCTACGACGATCGCATGGATTTCACGGTGGAGGAACTGGCAAGCCTGCGGCCCGGTAACGGCGTGGCCGAGCCACCGGATATCAACGTATTGCGGTATCTGCAGTCGCAGAGGTAGATCATGAACGGCGAGGGTGCTACGGCCTGAATCAGGCGGGAAATCCGAATGAAAACATTTGACCTGGTGGTGATCGGCTCCGGCCCGGCCGGAGAAAAGGCGGCGGTGAAGGCGGCGTATTTCGGTCATTCCGTCGCCCTCGTCGAAAAATCCGGCAGCTTTGGAGGCGCCTGCGTAAACACCGGAACGCTGCCGTCAAAGACCCTGCGGGAGACGGCGCTGTATTTCTCGGGCAATCCGGAGCGGGGTCTGTACGGGGTCGACAAGCGACTGGAATCACGGGCCGACGTCGGTGCCTTCATGTACCGCAAGGACTACGTTGTTCGTAGTGAAGGAGCCGCTGTCGAACAGAACCTGCGGCTGCACCAGGTTGAGATCTTTATTGGAACCGCCAGCTTCGAGGACCCGCATACACTACGGATCCGGACGGAAGGGCGACACGATACGCTCCTTCGAGGCGAAAACATTCTCATCGCAACGGGCTCGTACCCGTTTCACCCCGCCAACCTCTCCATCGACGGGATACGGGTTCACGACTCCGACACGATCCTCCATCTGGATCGCATTCCCGCGTCCCTGTGTGTGCTCGGAGCGGGCGTCATCGGCTGCGAGTACGCCACGATTTTCGCTACGGCGGGAGCGCGGGTGTCCCTGGTCAATCGCACCGAGGAGATCCTTCCGTTCGTGGACCGCGAAATCGCGCACCGGCTGGTCCAATTCATGCAGGCGGGCGGCATAGAGACGATTTTCGATGCCGGCGTGGAACACATCGACCTTCCGGAAAACAAAAATGATCCGCTGCGGATCGTGCTCGACAGCGGCCGTCTCATCGAGTCGGACATGTTCCTGTTCGCCGCGGGGCGCAGCGGCAATACCGATTCACTGGGTCTGGAAAAGATCGGAGTGCAAACCGACAAACGGCAACTCGTCAAAGTCGATACGGATTACCGCACTCGCATTCCGCATATCTGGGCGGCAGGTGATGTGATTGGTTTTCCATCCCTGGCGAGCACCAGCATGGACCAGGGACGCGCGGCCGTCGCCCATATGTTTCAACTGCAGGACCTCACGGATATCGCAACGGTTTTCCCGTATGGAATCTATTCCATCCCGGAGATCTCGCTGGTTGGCCAGACGGAGGAGGAGGCAAGCAACCAGGATGTGGACTACGTGGTCGGGATCGCACAGTACCGCGATATTCCACGTGGCAAAATCATGGGGGTGGAAGACGGCTTCCTGAAACTCGTGGTTCGACGCGAGGACCGGGTCGTGGTGGGAGCGCACATCATCGGTCCGATGGCGAGCGAACTCATTCACTATGGTGTCAGCCTGGTGGAAAACCAGAGCAACCTCGACCAGGTGATTTCGCGGATTTTCAATTTTCCGACGCTGCACGACTTGTACAAGTACGCCAGCTACGACGCGCTGGGCGCGCTGGCCGGGCACCGGGTCAAGAACGGAAAACGGTAGGCGGGGAACGGGCCCGGCGCGAAGGGCCCGTTCCCGCCGCCGTTGGTCAGCGAACGGTATCGTAGCCGGCGTCCAGCCAGCCCTGGGTGCCACCGTCCACGAAGTGGACGTTGCGGAAACCACGCTGCTGCAACGCGTGGGCCGCGATGGCGCCCATGGGCCCGCCCTGGCAGGCGGTGATGATGGGGCGCTCGGGGGAACTCAGCTCGGCCGGAAGCTCGCTGCCCGCCTCGATCTCGCCAAGCGGCAGATTCAGCGCCCCGGGAATGTGGCCGGTGGTGGAGCGGATGTCCTCCGCGTTGCGGGGATCGATGAACAGGATCTCCGGCTCCCCGGCCTTGCGGGCCCTGGCTTCCTGTGGCGTAACCGCCGGAACCGCCGCCTTCGCTGCATCCACTTTGTCGCTGAATTCACACATAACAAACCTCCTGAATTGGTGTTCAATGGTTGAAATTCCAGGCGTGCCGGGCCTTGTCTGACCGGGTGCGTCGCCCATGGGGGTAAAGACGCAGCATGGGCGATTGCAGGTCCCGAAAAGCAAAAAAAAATGAAAAAAATTCTGGTGATGGATTGATGCCGCGCGCCCGGGAGGGGCAGCGGAATGCGTTGCCGGCCGTGGGCGGTGCCACGCGGAGGGGAAAACGGTCTTTACGGTAGCTTACGGCGGGGCTGTATTTCAGGCGCCAAGGGGCGGGTCAACGCACCGTAAAAACTTTCAGCATGTTCTTTTGCGCGGGGTCATCGACCTCCGCGACCCACGCATACCGGCCGGGATTCAGCCGCACCTTGAAATAGCCAGTGCTGCCGGCGGGCATGTCATGGATACCGCCGAAAAATTCTACGGGCGCGGGCGTTTCCAGACCGTTCGGCTGGCGCCAGTCCATCCACGTTGCGAGTTTCTCCAGGTCCGTGTCGTCGGCCAGGCGCGCCAGGTGGACGTCGTGACCGAGAAAGTTCGCGTGTACTTTCTGGTCCGCAAAATGCACCGCGACGGTGTGCTCGCCGGCGTTCGGGTTCCCATCGACCTCGATACCCTTGTCGCCCGAAAGTGTGATACGCACGGTTGCCTGTGGTTGCGGAGCGCCGGACTTGTCGGTTGTAACGCGGAACCCATGCACCATCCCAAACTGCTGCGGGTCCGGATTGTAGGAGTGAAAGACGCCGTTGGTCTTTACATAGCACTCGGCCATGTAGTTGCCCGGTTCGAGGTAAACGGTGGTTTCAGCAATTCTTCCCGGGGTGGTCATTCCCGGTCCACCGAGAAAAACGATCTTTCCGAACCACTCGGGCAACTCGCCAAATTTCTGGTTCGCCGCTTTCTTGTTTCCGGCATTCAGCAGGTCCATTCCCTGCTGAAACACCGGTGCGACCTGGTCTTGCTGTTCCTTGACGCCATGGCCTTCCGGCAAACGCTCCACGAGGGCGAAGTGGACCATGCCGGACTGGTTGTTGAAGCGGATCGTTGTCCAGCCAGACGGGATTTCGTCGGCCGCTTCCAACGCGAGGCCGCGGGCGGTGATCTCGTATACCGAGGCGGAAGCCGCCGGGCTGGTGGTAGCGGTATCGCGTTCAGCGCAGCCGGCAAGGGTGGTGGCCAGGGCCGCGGTGATGATCCACGGGGATTGCTTCATGACACGGTTCCTTTAACTCTGGGAACGATTCCGGCCTACCGGCGGTGGGCGGATGCCTGGGCGACAAGTCTCTCGTGGCCGGCCGCCGGACCGCAACCCCGGGCCGGCGCCGGGCGCCGCATAGGACGCAGCCAGAAAGATAAACAGGATCAATGGCTTGGCACGGAAACCGGTTCTTTTTTGTAACCCGGGCCGCGAATCGATCCCGGTTGGCGATAGAATCGTCAGCGACCTGTGATGGAGCCGGATAGGAGCGCACCATGAGTCAGCAACACATCGATCAGCGCATTTTTGAACTCTACGACGAGTACTGTCACGGCTTCATCGACCGGCGGGAGTTCCTGCGCCGGGCCGGGGCGGTGACCGTAGCCGGCGTCTCGGGGCTGGCCATGGCTGCCGCGCTGTTGCCTCGCTACGCGGAGGCGCAGACGATTTCGTTCACCGATGAACGCATCAAGGCCCGCTATGTGGACTACCCGTCGCCCGGCGGCACTTCCGGCAACATGCGCGGCTACCTGGTGCAGCCGGCGGGGGAGGGACCGTTCCCGGCGCTGCTGGTGATCCACGAGAACCGGGGGTTGAACCCGTATATAGAGGACGTGGCGCGGCGCGCCGCGGTAGCGGGTTTCCTGGCCCTGGCGCCGGACGGGCTGTCGCCGGTGGGGGGCTATCCCGGCAACGACGATGACGGACGCACCCTGCAGCGCAGCCTCGACCAGGGCAAGCTGCGGCGGGACATGCTCAACAGCGCGCGGTTCCTGAAAAGCCACGCCCTGTCCAACGGCAAGCTGGGGGCCACCGGGTTCTGCTGGGGCGGTGGCGCCACCAACTACCTGGCGGTGGAAATGGGCGATGGGCTGCAGGCGGCGATTCCTTTCTATGGCGCCGCCCCGGATTCCGCCGGGGTCGCCAGGATCCGCGCCCCGTTGCTGATCCAGTCCGCCGAACAGGATCCGCGCATCAATGCCATGTGGCCGGATTTCGAAGCCGCGTTGCAGGCCGCCGGCGCGCGCTACGAGCGGCACCTGTACCCGGGCACAAAGCACGGATTTCATAACAATTCCACGCCGCGTTATGACCCGGCGGCGGCGGAACTGGCCTGGTCCCGCACCATCGCCTTCCTGCAACAACACCTGGCCTGAACGGTTCCGGCAACCGGAAAAAATGCGCGCGCGATCAGCGAGTTATCGGCAAAAGTGAATAAACTTCTGCAAGTTGGAAGCCTGGTGGTCGCAGTCAAACCGCCGGTGCTGGTACCGCTGTCCGGCGTCCGGGTGCCGGGCGGAGCCACGGGCGGCAGTCCGCCGCCGGATTCTGCGCCGCTGCGGCAACTGCGAGCGGGTAGGTATCACCCGTTCTTACGCCCCGTCGCTACCGACGGGTCGCGGGACGAGTCCATCGGCGGTCCGATAATCACCGCATCCTTCGTTGCCGGATCGTCGAGTCGCTGAGTTGACCCGCGGCCCACGGGCGGGCCTGTTGCTGCTGTGCTTGGCGGGCTTGCCGCTTGCCGCTGGCGCCGCCCCGGAGACGTTGTTGCGCACGATGCTGGCGGCCAACTGCGCGGAGCCGGCACCGTCCCTGGCGCGACTGGCCGCTGCGCTGCCCGGAAGCAAAATCCTGGAAGACAAACCACGGCTTGCGCGCGGCGCAGTGATTGGCTGGTATGGCCGGCTGGCGCCACCGGCGGGCGGCGAACTGCGGATCGAACGAATTGCCCCCGGTGGCCGCCTGCGTCGCTTGCTGGTCGAATACTGGGGGCCGGCGCCGGATGGAGGAACGCGCCCGGAACTGGCGCTGATCGCGGACTCCGGTTGCGCGATTCAGCAGGGCAGGCGCCTGGTCTACGAAGCGGATTCACCGGATGCGACCGCCATCGAGCACCTGGATTCGCAACTCTCCCGAAGCGGACCGCCCGAGCCGTTGAACCCCCCGGTACCGCCCGGTGCCGACCCCGGCGGGCCGGCGGTGGCGATCGTGGACTCCGGGGTCAATTATCTTTTGCCGGAGATTGGCTCGCGGCTGGCGCGGGATGCCAGCGGCGGGATCCTCGGATTCGATTACTGGGATCTGGACCGGCGCCCCTTCGACGCGAATCCGGCGCGTTCGCCGTTTTTCCCCCAGCACCACGGCACCCGGACCGCGAGCCTGCTGCTGCGTGAGGCGCCCGGGGTACGGCTGGTTGTGTACCGCTACCCGCGACCCGACATGGCGCGCATGACCGAGCTGGTGCGGGCGGCAGCGGATGCCGGCGTGGTGGTGGTCAACCTGTCCATGGGCAGCAACCGGCGTGAAGCCTGGCAGGCATTTGAGAGCGCCGCCCGCCAGCACCCGCAGATGCTATTCATCGTTTCAGCGGGTAACGACGGGCGTGACATCGACGCGCAACCGGTATACCCGGCGGCACTGCCGCTCGCCAACCTCATTACGGTCACTTCCGCGGAGCCCACCGGGGAACTCGCGGTGGGTTCCAACTGGGGGAAACAGTCGGTTGATCTTCTGGTACCAGCGGAGCGACTGGCGGTGACCGGTTTCGACGGAGGCACGGAGCTGGTATCCGGCTCCAGTTATGCGGCGGTGCGGGTTTCGGCACTGGCCGCCCGGTTGCTGGGAGATCATCCCCGCTGGCGAGCCGCGGAACTGAAGACCGCGATTTTCGTGCGGGCCCTGCCGGCTATGGCCGGGGAACCGGTGGTGGTGGCGAAGGGTTTGCTGCCCCGGCCGGACCGGGCGGACCGCGAAGATCCGGCGGCCAACCAGCAACCGCTGCGGGAAGTGGCCCGTTTCTCCATTGAGGCCAGCGAGCTGTATGGCCGCGAGGCCGCAAGCTTCGGCGGTGGATATATCCTGCGCCCGACCTTCGCCTATTTCGAGGCCACCGCCTGGAACCGGAGCCGGCTGCGACGCTACGCCCGCGAGGCGGCTTCGATCCTGGCTCGTTGCGCGATCTTCATTCCGGTTATCGACGTACGGGTGCTGAACGGGCCGGAGCGCCTGCGCTATTTTCGCGATGCGAACGCCAGCCAGATCGTGCGCAGCCTGGCGCTGCCGAAGCCCACAATCTATTTTGTGCGCGATACCCTGCAGGCGCCGGCCTTCGAGGCCGAGGCCATTGGCAAGGGCAACAGCGCATCGCGTCCGTTGCTGCGCGACACCATCTGGGTCGTGGAGGACATTCGTGACCCGGGCATCGCTCTTGCCCATGAGCTGGTGCATGTGCTGATGGACAGCGGGGACCATGAGGAACGGACCGGAAACCTGATGCGCGCCGACACCTCCGCCGGCCATACCGCGCTGACCCCGGAGCAGTGCAATGCGATTGCGCAGGCCGGGACGCGAAACCGGTTGCTGGTCCCGAATCCGGATGAAACGGCCCGGTGAGCCGTTTCCCGCTGTGCTTGCATGCCGCCCGGGTTTTCCGTCAAAGTAGCCACGTTTGCGGTAGCAAGCGGCCAATTCCACGATCTGGCGGTACAGGAGAGCGCCGATGTTCCATCAGCATCGTTTCCAGCTGGACAGCCTGCGGGCGAAAAACAAGAACCTTGTCGCTCGGAACGACGGGACGCCTACCAAATCCCTGCTGGATTTCTATAGCCGCGTTGCGCCGAAGATCATGGATTCGGAACGCTGCGGTATCTTCATCCTCGACCCGGAACACGACACGGTCTGGCTTAAGGCCGGAACCGGTGTCGGCGAGCACGATATCGAGGTTCCGCAGGAGGAATCCGTGGTCGGCACCGTGATCGCCACCGGCGAGCCCATGGTGGTCTACGACATGGACGCCCAGGACGGAACCCACAAGTTGTCCGATGAGCAGACCGGCTTCACCACCCGCAACGTGCTGTGCGTACCCATCCGCAGCGCGGTTCGCGATGAAACCATCGGCGCACTGGAGCTGGTCAACAAGGTGGGCGGCGGCGGTTTCACGGACGAAGATCTGGAACTGGCCGCGGAAATCGCCGAACGCCTGCAGCTCGAAGCCGAAAGCGTGTTTCTCAGCCAGGAAACCTTTGGATTCGCCGAAAATCTGTACGACCGGGCCAACAAAACCACCTCCCGGCTGAGCGGCCTGTTGCTGGCGGCGGTGGTGGCCATTGTCGTGCTGGTGGTGGCCTGGATCACGGTAAGCTTTATTTTCGGATAGTCGCCACCGGGATCGCCGGTGGATTCGGGCCCGGACCGGCAACGGGGCGCCGGCAGCCATTTCACCGCTGGTGCGCAACCGGCCTTGCACCCGCTCCCTCAACCCTGCAGAATCTACGGAATAACCCCCGATTTTCCTAAATTCGGGAAAATATGCAGGATTTCGCCGAATCAATCCGGGTCGCATTCCATCTGGTCGTATCCGCCGATGCGGACCTGCTGGAGATCATCGGCCTTTCCCTGCGGGTGAGTCTTTCCGCGCTGGTGGTGGCCTGCCTCATCGGCCTGCCGCTCGGGGCGCTGCTGGCGATCCGGCGTTTCCCGGGTCGCGGCGTGGCGCTGGTGGTGGTCAATTCGCTGATGGGCCTGCCGCCGGTAGTGGTGGGCCTGATCGCCTACCTGTCCCTTTCCCGCGCCGGCCCGCTGGGCTGGCTGGAACTGCTGTACACCCCCACCGCCATGATCATCGCCCAGACGGTGCTGGTGGCGCCAATCGTGGCGGCCTTGTCGCGGCAATTGCTGGAGGATCTGCACAAGGAATATGCGGAGCAGTTCCGCTCCCTTTGCGTGCCCCAGCGGACCGCCATCGCCGCGCTGATCTGGGACGGTCGCTACTCCCTGCTGACCGTGGCGTTGGCGGGTTTTGGTCGCGCCATTGCCGAGGTCGGGGCGGTAATTATCGTTGGCGGCAACATCGATCACCTGACCCGGGTCATGACCACCGCAATTGCCCTGGAAACTTCCAAGGGTGATCTGCCGCTGGCGCTGGCGCTGGGGATGGTGCTGCTGGTCATCGCGCTGGTGGTCAATGCGCTGGTGATGGCCTTGCGGACCACCGCGGAGCGCTACGCGTATGCGTAAGCCGATCGCCGCGATGGGGTCCGGCGGCGAAAGCGTTGCGCCAGAGCGAAGCCCGCAGCCGCTGCTGCCGTTGCAGGCAGCCGGGGTCACGCTGGACATCGCGGGCCAGCGACTGGTGGATGATGTCAGTTTCACGCTGCAGCCCGGATCGCGCACCGTGGTGATGGGTCCCAACGGCGCTGGCAAGAGCCTGTTGCTGCGCCTGTTGCACGGCCTGCTGGAGCCAAGCGCCGGGCAGATCCGCTGGGGCGGCGTGCCGGTGAATCCGGACGTGCGCCGCCGCCAGGCGCTGGTATTCCAGCGACCGGTATTGCTGCGCCGTTCGGTGGCCGCCAACATTGATTTCGTGCTGCGCCTGCGGGGTACGGAAGGGCGACAGCAGCGCGATGAAATTCTCGAGCGGGTCGGTCTGCTGGAGCGCATGCGCCAGCCGGCGCGCCTGTTGTCCGGCGGCGAGCAGCAGCGGCTCGCCCTGGCCCGCGCCCTGGCGACCCGCCCCGAGGTGTTGCTGCTGGATGAGCCCACCGCGAGCCTGGATCCGGCCTCGGTGCAGACGATTGAGACCATCGTCACAGCGGCCCACGCAGAGGGCATTCACATCATCTTCGTCACTCACGATATTGGCCAGGCCCGGCGGCTTGGCGACGAAGTGGTTTTCCTGCACGGCGGGAGGCTCTGCGAGCAGGCGCCCGCCCGCGATTTTTTCAACCGGCCGGCCTCGCAGGCGGCCCAGGCCTACCTGGACGGTCGGATTGTCCTGTGAAACACAACGGAGCAGCCGCGGAGAAATCATGAAATCATCCATTTTGGTGCTGATCACCTCTTTGCTGGTTGGCGGAGCGGGCCTGACCGCGCCAGCACGTGCCGATGACGCCTCAATCGTCGTTCAGTCCACGACGTCCACGCAGAATTCCGGCCTGTACGGCTATCTGCTGCCGTTATTCAAGGCCGACACCGGCATCACGGTCCACGTGGTAGCCGTGGGTACCGGCCAGGCAATCAACAATGCCCGGAACTGCGACGGCGATGTATTGCTGGTGCACGCGAAATCCGCCGAGCAGGACTTCGTTTCCAACGGATACGGCGTGGCGCGCTTCGACCTGATGTACAACGACTTCGTCATCGTCGGCCCGCCGGCGGACCCGGCCGGGATTGGGGGGGGTCACAACGCGGTGGAGGCGCTGAAAAAAATTGCCGGCGCGAAGGCGCTGTTTGCCTCGCGGGGCGACAATTCCGGAACCCACAAAAAGGAACTGGCGTTGTGGAAGGAATCCGGAATTGATCCGACAGCCGCCTCGGGCCAGTGGTACCGGGAGACCGGGTCCGGCATGGGGGCGACGCTGAATGCCGGTATCGGTATGAGCGCTTACGTGCTGACTGACCGCGCCACCTGGATCAGTTTTGCCAACAAGGGTTTCTTCGTGATCTTGGTGGAGGGAGACAAGGCGCTTTTCAACCAGTACGGCGTCATTCTCGTGAATCCGGAGAAGTGCCCCACGGTTCGCGCCGCTGCCGGTCAGCGGTTCGTGGACTGGTTGCTTTCGGCTCCGGGGCAGCGGGCCATCGGCGAGTATCGGCGCGGCGGCAAGCAGCTGTTTTTCCCCAACGCGGCACCGCGCTGACGCGCCGGGTAGCGGCGCCGCGGGCGGGCAGCCTCAGGCGCCGTTGAAACGTACCGCGCCGAGCTCCGAGACGTCGTAACCGGCCAGCCCGGCCGCGTGTTCCGCGAACCGGCGGCTACCGCAAAAATTGAAGAACGCCTGCATCGGTGGTTCGAACCAGGCGCGGCGTTCCACCAGCAGGTCAAAGCGCTCTGCCACCACGGGCACGAAGGGCAGGCGGTACTGGGCGGCCACGGCCGCCAGCCCGAAGGCGGCATCCGCTTTGCCTTCGAGGACCGACAAGGCGAGATCCACTTCGCTGCGCGCCGGCGCCGTGAGCTGCAAATCGCCCGGCCGCAGGCCCGCCTGTTCCCGCAAGTGTTCGAACAGTCGCTGGGCGCCCGAGGCCGCTTGCCGGGGCGTAATCCGGCGGCCCTTCAGATCCGGGATGGAGCGGACCTGGTCGCCGAGTTTCTCCCCGACGATCAGCCCTCGCTGGCGGGTCGCCCAATGCACCAGCACCGCCGGCAGATTGCCGCATTGTTCCCTGATGAACTCCACATTCCAGTCATCCCGCTGCGGGTCATACAGGTGCAGTCCGGTGGCCACGCCCTCGCCCTGGCGAAATCTCTCTACACCGTCGGCGCTGCCGTCCAGGTAGGTGGCGATACCACACTGGGATTCGCGCAGGGCCCAGTCCAGCAGGGGATCATGGCTTCCCAGCAGAACCGCCGGCCGCGGGGCGGTAGCAAAGGATGGCAGTCCACTGCCGCCGCGGGCGAGCCAGGCGTGCACCGCCTCGCGCGGAAAAAGCAGCTTGCCCATGGCGCGGGAGCAGGGCAATTCGCCGGAACTGGCCAGGTCGTAGACCTTGCGTTCCTTGATTCGCAGCAGCTCGGCGAGTTCGCGGGTGGTCAGGTATTCCGGCACGGGGATCGGACCGCTGACAGGGGTCCGCGTACTCTTGCAAACTTTCCGAGGGTCAGCAAGGCGGCGGCGGACCGCCGGGGTTGTATTTTGAATCCCGTCCACGCGCGCCGGGAATCATCGAATTGCCCAAGCTGGATCTGGCGCCCGATTTTGAATCCAGGCGCGCGCAATATGCGGTAGCGTACGGAGACGACCGCGCCTGTCAGGGTAGGTTCTCCCGGTGAATTGTTTGGCGCGCGATATACAGGTTGAAGGTGAAATGCGACCGGGCAATGAGGGTGGGGCCAAGCGGGGCAGGGCGGCACGCAGCCTCGGTCGCAGGTGGGCAGCGACCGTGGCGCAAGCAATCTTTTTTGAATTTCCATTGATTTAAATCAAAGCCGCAGCGGCGCTATTCCCGCATAAAGGCACACAGAATAGTCCGGTTAGCGGGCAAAAATCCGGTGGCGAGCAGGGAATGCGCCACTACCACCAGAAGCGAGGAACAAGGGATGGCGCTTGGTACATGCTGGAAGTGGTTTCGATCCCCGAGCGCCCGGTATTCCGCCGGTACGCTCCTCATCGCCGGCCTTCTGGCCGGGATTATTTTCTGGGGCGGCCTGCACACCGCTGTCGAGTGGTCCAATTCCCTGGAATTCTGCACCTCCTGCCACGAGATGGAGACCACCGTATTTAAGGAATACAAGGAGACCGTCCACTACCAGAACAACTCCGGCGTACGTGCCATTTGCTCCGACTGCCACGTACCCCGCGAATGGGGTCCGAAGATGTGGCGCAAGTTCCAGGCATCCTATAACGAACTGCCGAACAAGATTCTCGGTACCGTCGATACCCCCGAGAAATTCGAGGCGCACCGGCTGGAGATGGCCGAACGGGTATGGGCGGCAATGCGTTCGACCAATTCCCGCGAGTGTCGCAACTGTCATTCCATCGCCACCATGGCGCTGGACAAGCAGAAAAAGCGCGCCCAGACCCAGCACCAGGATTCGCTGACAAGCGGCGAGACCTGCATCGACTGCCACCAGGGAATCGCCCATAAGAAACCGAAAAAAGAAGGGGAGCCGGAGGGTGGGTTCACCCTCGGCATGGGCTCCCCGCCGCCCGAAGTTTCCAGACACGTCCCGGGAGTTACCTGAAATCATGCATAGCCCCCATTTTCAAACTGCGCGATGGCCCCTGGCGGGGCTGTTCGCGTTGATGACAACGTTTGTTTCCGTTCCGGTTTGGGCAATCGACTGGAATGGTGTCCCGGTCACGGATGTGACCTTGTTTTATCCCGGGCAGTCGTCCCTGGAATGGGCAATGACCGAGGACGATCACAGCGGCGCCAAGAAATTCCGCGCCGGCAAGGACTGCTTTGAGTGTCACGACGGCGAGGAAAAAGACATCGGGGCCAAGATCGTCAGTGGCAAGAAGCTCGAACCGAATCCGATTGCCGGCAAGCCCGGCACCCTGGCCCTCAAGGTGCAGGCCGCCCACGATGCGGAGCGCCTGTACCTGCGCCTGTCGTGGACCGGTGGCGCGACCAGCGGTACGCACATGGACCCGAAGTACGCGGAGCGGGTCACCGTCATGTTCGACGATGGCAGCGTGAAGGAAGCCTCGCGCGCGGGTTGCTGGGCCAGTTGCCACGACGATGCCCAGGGCATGGCGAGCGCGCCGGAAGGCAAGAAAATCACCAAGTACCTGTGGGGATCGCGAACGAAGATCACGCGGCAAGGTGGAGGCGAGAACTTCAAAGCGGACGCGGAGCTGGCACAACAGCTTGCGGGCGGACAATTCCTCGAGTTTTGGCAAGCACGCCTGAATCCCGGCCAGCCGGCCGAGGCGGTGCAGGGCTACGTCCTCGAAAAGCGCCAGACGATCAGCTCACCGGCGGTGAGCGCCGAGGCCAGCCAGCAAGGCAACGCCTGGACCGTGGTGTTCAGCCGGCCCTTGCAGTCCGGAGGCGCGGGCCAGAAAGCCATCGTGGCGGGTACGACCTACTCGGTAGGTTTTGCGGTGCACGACGATTATGCCAGCCACCGGTTCCATCACGTGTCGTTTGGGCGAACCCTGGTGCTCGACCAGGGCAAGGCGGACATCGTGGCAGTAAAAAAATAGGCGATACGGGTAACCGTAATCCTTTC
>JAJDOE010000122.1 GCA_022340345.1 Gammaproteobacteria bacterium | reverse complement strand
GGGAAGGAGAAGAACTTGCGTTGCGCCGGGCGTATTCGGATTCCGGTCTGGACCCCTCCAGCATTGGACTCATCGAGGCCCATGGCACCGGGATACCGTTGGGGGACAAGACGGAAATCGAAGCCCTAACCAGCATCTTTGGTGCACGCGAAGGCGAATTGCCGAGGACCGCGATCGGTTCCGTTAAATCCATGATCAGCCACTGTATTCCGGCCGCGGGAATAGCGGGCCTGATCAAGACTTCCCTCGCCTTGTATCACCGTGTCCTGCCGCCCAGCCTGTGTGACGAACTGAATCCGGCGTTGGGTATGGAAGCGACGCCATTTTATGTCAACACCAGCACCCGCCCGTGGGTGCATCCCGCGGGGACTCCGCGTCGCGCGGCGGTCAACGCCTTTGGTTTCGGTGGCATCAACACCCACGCAATACTGGAGGAGCCGCCGGACCAGGAATTGCGGTCGTTGACGGCATGGTCCAGCGAATTGGCCCTGTTTCAGGCGGAAAACCGTGACGCGCTATTGCAGCAAGTCGAGCGCGCAATCGCGCGCCTGCAGGAGGGCGCCGCACTGGCTCCACTGTGTTCTGCGCTTGCGCTGGAACTGGCCGAAGCATCTGGAGAATTTCGCCTGGCGGTGGTCGCGGACGATGCCGCTGACCTGGAGAAAAAACTCCAGCGCGTTGCCCCCGCCATCGCCGATCCGGGCCGCGAACGCTATCAGGCTCGCAACGGAATCTTCTTTCGCTCGCAGCCGCTGGAAGGTGACCTGGCGGTATTGTTTCCGGGAGAGGGTGCCCAGCACGCGGATATGCTTTCGGAATTATGCCAGGCCTTTCCGGAAGTTCGTGGCTGGTTCGATTTCTGGGATGGAGTGTATTCCGTCGCCGAGCGGGGCGTGGGGTCCAGTTCCGTGGTATTCACGCCGCCTAGCGCGGTCAGTAATGTGGCGCGCGAGCACACTCAAAACCAGTTATTCAGTCTCGAATTCGGTTCCGAATCCATGTTTATCGCCAACCAGGCCATGAACAGTCTGCTGGGTCGCCTCGGCGTGCGGGCGGACGCCATGCTCGGCCATAGCAGTGGCGAAAACAGCGCCCTGGTCGCGGCGGGAGTTGTGCCGCTGGAAAATGATAAGGCCCTGCGCGAGCACATTCGCGGAATGAACGAAATGTATCAGCGAATCGAGACCGCTGGCGACGTGGCCACCGGAGCCCTGCTCACCGTCGGAGCCGTGGAGCGGGACAAGGTGTTGCAACTGGTCGAAGCATCCGATGGCGAGATTGATCTTGCCCTGGACAATTGTCACCACCAGGCGGTGTTGTACGGTAGCAGCAGTGCTATCGATCGTGCCGCGGAGGCGTTGCGGGAAATGGGCGGGCTGTGTCAACGGCTCCCGTTCAATCGCGCCTACCACACACCGAAATTCAAACCGGTTTCCCGCGCCCTGAACGATTTTTTCCGTGACATTCCGCTGGTACCGGCGCGAATTCCTTTGTACTCGTGTGCTTCTGCGGATCGGTTTCCGGCAGAGAGGGATGCTATCCGCGACCTGATGGCCGATCAGTGGTCTTCCCGGGTGCGATTCATCGAAACCATAGAAAAAATGTACGCGGACGGCGTCCGTTTCTTTATGGAGATCGGCCCGGCGGGCAACCTGACTTCCTTTGTGGACGATATTCTGCGCGACCGGGAGCACATCGCCGTTTCCACCAATCACCGCACGCGGGGCGATCTGCAGCAATTGATGCACGCCCTGGGTCGGTTGCATGTGTCTGGCCGGGAGTGGGCGCCCCGCGCCCTGTTTGAAGGACGGCAAATCGCGCGCATTTCTCTGGCAACGCCGCTGGCACCTCCGGTACTCGCACCGCTGCTGCGAAACGAGTTGCCGTGGCTGCAACCGGGAGAAGACCGGATGGATCGCATCCGTGAATTGCTGGGAACGACGGTGTCCGCGGCACCGGAAAACCCGGTCCCGGAAACCGATCGGGGTTCGCGCACCGATGCGGCTTCCGCCAGCCATCCGGGAGCGGTCCTGGGCCAGCATTTCTCACTGATGCAGGAATTCCTGGCCAGTCAGCAACGGATCCTCGAGCATGCGCTGCGGCCGGCAGCGGACCTGCCGTTCCTGCATCGTATTGTTGAACAGTCTGGCGATCACGTGCGGGTTGAGGTCGACCTGGAATCCACGGCCGGGTTCCTGCGGGACCATACACTGTATGCCCACCGTGTCTCGGCAGCGGATCCGAATCTCGGCAGTCTGCCGGTAGTTCCGTTTTCGGTGAGCCTGGAAATTCTGTGCGAGGCGGCCGCCCTGCTCAGCGGCAAGCCACATCTGGCGGCGGTTTCCGATGTGCGCGCATACAACTGGATCGCGCTGGAGGAGTCCGGGCGAACCATTCAGGTATCCGCGGAGCGGAAAGCGGATGCACCCGCGGAGCGGGAGCATTTCCGCGTCCGCCTGAGTGATGGTGACGCCCCCCTGGTGGAAGGGACAGTGGAATTCACGGACGAAGCGCCATCCGGGCTGGTTCCGGTACCGGCTCTCGACTCCCCGGAACACTCCCATTGGAAGGACGGGGAACTCTATACCACCGGGATGTTCCACGGTCCGCTGTATCATTCCATTGCGCACCTGGACGGCTGGAACGCCAGTGGCATTGACGCGCAGCTGAACCATACCCCCCTGGAAGGGTTCTTTGTTCCCGGGCAGACCCCTTCCTTGCTGACCAATCCGGTTCTGCTGGATGCCGTAGGGCACGCTACCGCCTTTTGGATTGCGCAGCGGATCGGAACCGATTTCAGCTCTTTCCCCTCGCGGGTGGAGCGACTGGAATTCGTGGAGGCGAACCCTGCACAGACCGCAGATGCATTGCTTGCAGGACGCTTTGACGTGCAGGAAGCCAATGATGCACGTGACATCCGCGGTGATTTCAGCTGCCAGGATAAGGACGGCAATATGCTGTTCCGGATTGACGGCTGGCACGATCGTTTCCTCGATGTGCCGCATAGTTTCTACGCGGCGCGCATGCATGCCCGGGAGGGCTGGTATGGTGAAGATTGGACCAGCGTTGTACCCAAAATTTCGGACGACACGCTGGTTTGGTACCTGCCGGCGTTTCCGGCCGGTTTCCTGGAGGAGGCCGGAGAGTTGTGGAAACGCGTGCTGCTGTTCACCCTGTGCGGTCCGCGAGAGCGAGCGGAATGGTCGACGCTGAACCTGAACCCGCAACAACGCGGGTTATGGCTCATGACCCGGGTCGCGGTAAAAGAAGCAGCACGTGCGTGGATCCAGGCTCGTAGCGGGGAACTGCTGTATCCGGCGGACCTGATTTTGCAGGCGCGCAAGGAGGGTGGCTGGCAGGTGATTTGCGATCCCGCTATCTACGCCGGGCCTCTGCCGGACGTGGCAGTTTGCCAGCGACAGGGTGATTTTATCGCCGCGGCGGTGCCCGGCGGGCGGCCGCTGGGTATTGACCTGGCGCTGGTGGGAAGCGAGGGGCACGATGCCGCCGTAACCGCGGCAGCCAGGGCTGCGGTACGCAGCCGCGGACAGTTTCCGGATGCCGGTACCAGCATCGAGATCGCAGAAATTGGCGCGGACGGCCAGCATGTGGTGGTGCGAGCCGCGGGCGAATCGGTTTCGGTGCTGATCGGTGAGCGCCAGGATCATATCGTGGCGCTGGCATAATGGATGCAGACCGCAACGACCGGACTTCCTCCGCGGCCTTGCTACCTAAAATCATACTGGTAATTCCTCTTTGAGCTCGGCCCCGCTGTTTATTTTTGCACCACCGCGTTCGTTCACGTCGGTTAGCTGCGGCATGATCGGGCAGCATCCGCAGATGTATGGCCTCCCGGAGGTAAATCTTTTCGTCGGCAAGACCTGGGCGGACCTCGATGAGCTATATCGTGTGCGACCGGGTTTCCGGCATGGCCTGCTTCGCGCGGTCGCCGAGCTGGGTCTGGGAGGACAGAACGAGGGCAATGTGCGTGCGGCGCAGAGCTGGCTGGAAGAAAACCGGGATGAAGAAACCACCGCGTTGTTCGGTGACCTGATGTCCTGGGCGGCGCCACGTCGCCTGGTGGACAAAAGTCCGGTGTATGTGTATCGGCCGGAGGCCCTGGAGCGGATCGCCACCGGCTTTCCGGACGCGTATTTCCTGCACTTGTTGCGACACCCGCGGGCAACCTGCGAGTCCGTGACCAAACTCCGGGAGGACGGGCGGGAGATGCGGCAGCGAATACAGCAATTTCGCAAGAAGAAGGACGACTCGGAAGAGGGCGATCGGATGGTGGACTGGGAAAGCCCGGACTCGATGTGGCTGGAGCCGCATCAGCGAATCCTGGATTTGCTCTCCACCAGACCACCGGAGCGTTGCATGACCCTGCGTGGCGAGGACCTGCTCGCCAATCCAGCCGAACACCTGAAAAAGATTGCGGGCTGGCTTGAGGTGGATGACGGACCGGAAGCGGTGTCGAGCATGCTGGCGCCGGAAAAATCTCCCTTCGCCTGCCTTGGTCCTGGCAACGCCTTGTTTGGTAATGACCCGGGATTCATGAAGTCGCCGGCGCTTCGCCCGTATTCACCTCGCCCGGTTTCTTTGGATGGCCCGATCCAGGGCTGCAACGGAGCAGAGCTGAGCCCGGCGGTGCGGGAGCTGGCGGAGCGTTTTGGGTATTCCTGATGAATCTTAGGGCGCCACGGTTCCGGGTATGGGTGCCCAATTCCTCCTCTTGGTTGGCGTCGGCGGGGGAGTTCCTTCCGGAAAACATTCAACAGGCGCTGGAGCATGGCTATGGCGAGACATAAACGGAAACGTTTCGGTGCGATTCTCATCCTCATCGCGCTGGTCGTGGGATGGAAGGTAGTAGGCCATCGCGAAGGCGGTGGTGGATTCCTGCGCGACCTGATTGCAAATCGCGGCGGCGAGCGCGGCGGTCTGCGAGACATCGTGGCGCGGCGCAACAGCAACGACGGTCTGGTGCGCGCTTCGGCGGAGAACTCCAGGAATAACGGTGATTCCGGGCATGAAACGCGCACGTTTTCAGTTGGTGGCGAACAACGCAAAGCATTGCTGGTGGTTCCGGAATCCCACGGCCAGAAGCTTCCCTTGCTGCTGGTGTTTCATGGAGGAAAGGGGAGCGGGGAAAACCTGGAGCGACAGACCGGGTTCAGTGAACTGGCGGAAAGCGAAGGCTTTCTGGTCGCGTATCCGGATTCTCAGGGAAACTGGAGCGACGGACGCTCGACCACCGGCTCGGGTCGCAACGACATTGATTTCGTTCGCGCCATCCTGGCGGACCTGCGTGAGCGCGGGCTGCTGGACGAAACGCGGGTCTATGCCGCTGGTATTTCGAACGGCGGGATGTTCGTGCTCCGGCTGGCCTGTGAAATGTCGGGGGAGTTCGCTGCCTTTGCGGCGGTATCGGCGTCGATTCCGGAGGCCTACCGCAACCGGTGCGCACCGGCGGGTCCGGTACATCTGCTCATGATCAACGGCCGGGAGGACCCACTGGTCCGCTGGAGCGGTGGTGAAATCCCGCGCGGGGAAGGTGGGCGTGTTATTTCCGTGCCCGAAACCGCGGATTTCTGGAAGCGCCAGAACGGCTGCGGGGCAGCGCAACGAACCATGTTGCCGGACCGGGACCCGCAGGACGGTACCCGGGTGGAGCAGTACTCCTATACCGGGTGCGTGGCCGGTGGTGACCTGACCCAATTGGTGATCGACGGGGGCGGACACGGCTGGCCCGGAGGAATGCAGGCGCCCGGCCGCTTCCGGGAGCGAATTGCGGGGCGGTCCAGCCGCGATATCGAAGGTCGAGCGGTGGTGTGGAATTATCTGCGCCGCTGGAACCGGGCGCGGCCCTAGTCCGCGGCAGGTTTGGCTTTCCCGAGCAACTCCAGTTCACTTTTGAGCACG
>JAJDOE010000106.1 GCA_022340345.1 Gammaproteobacteria bacterium | reverse complement strand
CGAAGGCAATGCCGACGCCATCATCGCCGAGCGCGGCCTCAAACAGATCACCGACACGGGGGCCCTGGAAATCGTCATCGACGAAGTGATCGCACGGCACCCGGACCAGGTGGAACAGTTCCGTGCCGGTCAGCAGAAGATGCTGGGATTTTTCGTCGGCCAGGTGATGAAAGCGACCGGTGGCAAGGCGAACCCGCGGCAGGTGAACGAGATTCTGCGCAAAAAGCTCGGCTGAAAATCCCGATACGGCCGCCTGGCAGGCCTGCCCATCACCGTCCCGCGGGCCTTCACGCCTCGGTAGCCGGGCCGGCACGAGGGCCGGAGGCGGGAAGCTCCTTCACGTAGATATCGTGCTTGCTGTAGGGGATTTCGATCCCGGCGGCGAGGAACGCTTTGTACACCGCCATCAGCAGGTCGTGGGTGAGCTGCCCGCGATGTTCCGGCCGTTCGATCCAGCACAATAGTTCGAAGTCCAGGCTGGAGCCGCCAAAGGCCCGCATCCGCACCCGCGGCGCCGGTTCGCCGCTCACCGCGGGGTGGCTAAGGGCGGTGTTTTCCAGTATCTCGCAGACCTGGTCCACATCCGATCCGTAGGCAACACCGATCTGGATCCGGATGCGGGTCTTCTCGTAGGGGCCGCCGCTCTCGTTGACGATCTTGACGTTTCCCATCACCGCGTTGGGGACGGTGACTTCCACGTCGTCGCGGGTCAGCAGGCGCGTGGAACGCAGACCCACCCGGGTGACCATGCCGCGCTCTCCGCTGTCGAGCACGACGTAGTCGCCAATCTTGTAGGGCGCATCGGCGACGATGAACAAGCCGGAAAACAGGTTGGCCAGGGTGTCCTTGGCGGCAAAGCCAACCGCAATGCCGACGATCCCGGCGGAAGCCAGCCAGGCGGTGGGGTCCACACCCCACAAAATCAGCAGCGCCCAGGAACCGATGCCAATGGCGGCGATCTTCCAGCCCAGTTCCAGAACCGGAACGGTACGTGGCTCGACCAGGCGGGAGCGCCCGGCCCGCCCCAGCGCCGCCAGCGCCACGTGGCCGACACGAAACGCGCTGGCGGTCAGTCGCAACGTCAGGACGGTCAGCAGCCCCCGCACCACCAGGGCGCGCGTGCTCTCGCTCAGGGAAAGGCTTTGCGCCGCCAGCACCAGTCCCAGCACCAGCAGCGTGGTGAACACGGGCGCCAGCAGGGTCTCCACCAGGATGTCGTCCACCAAGGTCGCACTGTGCCGGGCCAGGCGGCGCAGACTACGTCCAACCACCGCGCGCACCAGCCAGGCGGTCAGGATGCTGGCCAGCACAATGCCCAGCGCGCGCAGCACCGGGTAGGCGGCAAACAATTCCCATACCGGCAGCAGCGCCGCGGGCAGCCAGGGGTCCGCCCCACTGAGCAGCACCGGGTCCGCTGGCGTCGTGATCCCGATGGCCGCTGAAGTCACTTGCATGCTCGCAATATACACGCAGCCATGCGGCCATCCGCAAGCCGGCGCGGCCCGCTCAGCGTTCGCGCGGCGGTTCGGGCGGGTGACCGTAGCCGGGGAAATCTCGGCGAAACGCCTGCAGCTGCCGCCAGGCCTCCTCAATCCGTTGCTCGGCAAGCAGACTCCGGATCTGTTCCAGGCGAGCGCGTGTCTCACTCGCGTCCCGCGCGGCATCGTTTTCGGCCTTGAGGCGATTGCTATGCCCTGCAGGCGCCGTTTCGCGGTTGACAATGGCAGCGGAAATTTCCGGGGCCTCCTGCGCGGAGGCCGCGGATGCACCCACCGCCGCGGTGGCGATGCGCGCCTGCTGTTTTTTCAGCCTGGCGGTAGCAACCGCCGCGGGCGCATCCGGCCCAACCGGCGCCCGCAAACGGGAAGCGGCTTCCGCCGCATGATCGTCACGGGAGGTTGCAGCCAACGGCCTTGGTTCGCTCGCGGCAGGTGCGCCGTGCGGGCGCGGCGAAGCCGCCTGCACCACCAGCCGGGTTTCCGTGGCGGGATGAATGGCGATCTCCGCCCGGTACGCAGGCTCGATCCAGTGACGCAAGCCAAAGCCCACCAGTACCGCGGCCGCCAGGGATACCGGCAGCTGCCAGCGGCGGACGGAACTCGGGCGCGCCTGAACCGCACGCCTTGCGGCCGCCAGGATCTGCCCGTCCAGATCCACCGGTGGCAGCTCCCGGGCATCGCTGGTGTAGCGTTCCAGGATGCGAGCGTCGCGCTTGGTTTCAGCTTCCCGGGTCATGACGGTTCTCCCAGTTCGGCACGCATGGCGTTCATCGCGTAGCGCAGGCGGCTTTTGGCGGTCTCCCGCGGAACGCCGGTGATCTCGGCGATCTCCGTCGGGCCCAGGCCCGCTTCCGCACGCAACAGGAAGGCCTCACTCTGTTCCGCCGGCAGACCGGCCAGCACCTGGTGCGCCCGCAGCAGCCGCTCGCGCTGCTCGGCGACCAGCGCCGGTGTGCGCCCGTCGGCCAGGGTTTCCGGATCGGTGGCCGTGGATTGCGGTCGCCTTCCCCGGTAACGCCAGTGGTCCACCAATCGGTTGTGGGCGATTTGGTAAAGCCAGGTGCTGAACCGGGCCCGCACCTGGTAACGGATCCGTGCCTCAATCACCCGCAGCCACACATCCTGGAACAACTCGTCTGCCACCGGACCGGCCTGGCGCCGAAAGTAGCGGTACAGTCCGCCCTTGTGACGCTGGTACAGCGTTGCGAAGGCCGCCGCATCGCCGTCCCGATAACGCAACATCAACGCCTCGTCGCTGTCATCGCCCATCGCGTCCAGCCTACCGGATTCGGCGGGGTGTACCCAGGCGACGCCCGTGGCGACGGGTTGCATGTGCCCGTCAGCCGGCCGCCAGGGTCTGGGCCAGCTCGACCAGACGCAGGAACTCGCCACGGTAGCCGTGGGGGTCGGCGCCCCGCGCGGGTCCCGCCAGCCGCACCACGTCCGGGTAATCGAAACTGCCGGCATACTCACCGCCACGCAGCAACTGGCCAAAGGCGGCTACCGCCGCCGCAAAACGGAAACTGTCGCTGGTAGCGGTAATCGTCCGTTCGCTTTCCGGCCGGATCGCGGTCTCAATCAGGGCGCTGTGCTGGCCACCGGGCTGCTTGTAGCGCAGCTTCACAAAGGCCAGTTCCGGGCTGCCTTCCGGCGCGCCCGCCGCCGTCCGTGCGCCGTAACGCAAGGATGGAAGGCGATCACCGCGGCCGCCTGCCAGGGCGATTTCGTACAGGGCGGTAACCGTGTGACCGGCGCCGATGTCTCCGGCATCCACCTTGTCGTTGCGAAAATCCTCGTCACGCAGCAGGCGATTGCTGTACCCCACCAGGCGATACTCCGCGACCACCGCCGGGTTGAACTCGACTTGCACCTTCACGTCGCGGGCGATGGTCACCAGGGTTGAGGCAAGCTCCTCCACCAACACCTTGCGCGCCTCGTTGAGGGTGTCGATATAGGCGTAGTTGCCATTCCCCACATCCGCCAGCTGCTCCATGAGCTGGTCGTTGTAGTTGCCACTACCAAAACCCAGGGTGGTCAGTTCGATACCCCGTTTGCGTTGCAGCGCCACCAGGTCCTTGAGGGCCGCCACGCCGGTCAGGCCCACGTTGAAGTCGCCGTCGGTAGCCAGGATCACGCGATTGATGCCGCCCTCCCGGAAACCGTCCCGCGCCAACTGGTAGGCGAGTCGGATTCCGGCCGCCCCGTGGGTACGCCCGCCGGCGCGGAGTTGTTCCAGCGCGGCGTGAATCCTGCCGCGCTGATCGCCGGGAGTGGATTCCAGCGCGGTACCGGTACCGCCGGCATACACGACCAGTGCGACCCGGTCGCGGGCCTCGAGCTGGTTTACCAGCAGGCGCAGGCCGGACTTCAGCAGCGGCAGCTTGTTCGCCGCCCGCATGGAACCGGAAACGTCCACCAGGAACACCAGATTGGCGGCGGGACGCTCGGCACGTTCCACCTCGTAGCCCTTAAGACCGATCTGCAGCAGCTTGAGCTCCGGATTCCACGGGCTCGGCGCGAGTTCCGTGACAACGGAAAAAGGTTGTTTGCGGTCCCGGGGTGGCTGGTAGCCGTAATCGAAGTAGTTGATCAGTTCCTCGATGCGCACCGCGTCCGCGGGCGGCAGACGCCCCTCATTCAGGAGCCGGCGAACGTTGGCGTAGGCACCGGTATCCACGTCCACGCTGAAGGTAGACAGTGGGTCGAGGGCCGCGCGGCGCACCGGGTTGTCCGCGACCCGGGCGTAGCTTTCCCGGTCCACCGGTGCCGAAGGGGAACGCAGATCGTCCAGCGGCATGCTCTTTCGGGCGGCGCCGAAGGCCATGGCCGGCCCGGCCACGAGTTCGGCGACGGCCGCGGGCCTTTGCGCCTGACTATTGACCTCCGACCTCGCTACCGGCGCATCGCGCCGGCTGGTGATCTCCGGTTCCAGCGGTTGTGGCGGCTGCGGCTCCGGGGTCCGGGCACAGGCGGCAATCAGCACCGCCAGGCCCAGCGCCAGCGGCCAGCGGATAGCGAGGGTTGGAAAGCGCATCGGCGGACTCCTTGGTTTTTCCCAGGTTCCGCACTAGTAACGCTGCTTTGCCCGCAAAGGGGTTTGCGCTCTGGTTCCCATCAAAAGATAGTTGTAATAAGGTTGGCCACTGACCGACCACCAGAACAATGAAACCAGCGGTCGGCTACTGACCGCACACCAACAGGGGGAGCCCAGCATGCAAGGAGTACCAATTCTTCGGGCATGGGATGCCACAGTGCGCGCCGCGGGATTGGGTGCGTTTCTGTGCCTCGTCGCCACGCCCGCCTCCGCCATCGTGGTCACTGCCGGGAAGGATTTATCCATCAATCTCGACACGACGCTTTCCTATGGCATCGCCTCCCGGGTCCAGGACCGCTCCGACGAGCACGTATCCATCTCCAACGGCGGGTCCGCATTCTCGGGCAACTTCGACGACGGCAACCTGAATTACGACACCGGGGTATTTTCCTCGGTCGCCAAGGTTACCGCCGATCTCGATGTGCGCCGCGGAGACATCGGGATGTTTGTCCGCGCCTTTGGTTTCTACGACTCGGAAAACAAGGACAACGACCGCTTACGGCTTCCGCTCAGCGACTCGGCCCTGACCCTGGTGGGCAGCAATTTTGAAATCCTGGATGCCTACGCCAGCCTGAACCTGACCGCCGGCGATAAACCGCTTTCCATCCGCCTCGGCGACCAGGTGGTGAGCTGGGGCGAGAGCACCTTCATTCCCAACGGGATCAATGTCATCAACCCGGTGGACGTGGCCAAGCTGCGCACTCCCGGGGCGGAACTGCGCCATGCCTTTTTGCCGGTGACCATGCTGCACGCCTCCCTGGGCATGAGCGAAGCCCTGACGGTTGAGGGCTTCTACCAGTTCGACTGGGAAGAGATTCGCATTGACCCCCGGGGCAGCTACTTCAGCACCAACGACTTCGCCAGCAAGGGCGGCGACACGGTCTACCTCGGCAGCGGTTTCGTTCCGGATGTCATTCCGGGCCCGGGCGGAGCACTCATTCCGCTGCCTGCGGGGACCGGCATCGGCGGTCCGATCGGCGTAGCGGTGCCGCGCGGCGCCGATGTCTACCCGGACAACGGAGGCCAGTACGGGCTTGCGCTGCGCTGGTTCACCGAAGCGGCGGAAATGGGCTTTTACTACATCCGCTACCACAGCCGGCTGCCGCTGCTCAGCGCCATGACCGGTACCCTCGCCGGTGCCGCCGCCGGCGACTATGCCGCCACGGCTCGCTACTTCCGGGAGTTTCCGGAGGACATCGACCTGCTCGGAGTCAGCTTTAACTCGAACCTCGGCGACACCGGCATTTCCCTGCAGGGCGAAATATCCCACCGCATGGACGTGCCGCTGCAAGTGGATGACACGGAACTGCTGGTAGCGGCACTGACGCCTCTGGATCCGAAGCTGGCGGGACTCACCCAACTGGGCGGGTTTGGCTTTGGTGAGATGGTCACCGGCTACAAGCGCTTCGATGTGACCCAGGCCCAGGCAACCATTACCAAGGCCTTCGGACCCGGCTTGCTGGGTGCGGACCAGTGGGTGCTGGTCGCGGAAGCCGCGGCCACCTTCATCCACGACCTGCCGAAATCGGACGTGCTCCGCCTGGAAGGTCCGGGCACCTATTCCAGCGGAAACGCGTTGGGCGTTCCGGCCGGACTGTTCCCGGTGCACCAGACGGACGGCTTTGGCGAAGATTTCTCCATGGGCTACCGCATGCTGGCGCGACTCGATTTCAATAACGCCATCGGCGCCGTGAATCTCTCGCCACGCATCGCCTTCGCCCATGATGTGGTCGGTACTACGCCGGTTCCGCTGGGCAATTTCGTCGAGGGGCGCAAGGCGATTACGGTTGGCGTGAGCGCCAACTACCAGAACAGCTTCGCGGTGGATGTTGCCTACACGGCATTTTTCGGCGCCGAACAGTTCAACCAGATCCACGATCGGGATTTCATTTCCCTGACCGCCAGCTACGCATTTTAGGGAGGGAATGAGGAATGCGGAATTCTCTGAATCAACGATTCAAGGCACCGGTAGCCAGCCTGGTGGTCGCTGCCGGCATCCTGCTTGGTGCCAGCGCGATGGCCGCTCTGCCGGATACGCTGACCCCCATGGGCGCGGAAAAAGCCGGCAACGCGGAGGGCAGCATCCCGGCCTGGACCGGCGGAATTACCAAGCCACCCGCGGGATACAAACCGGGAGATCACCACCCGGATCCATTCTCCGGGGACCAGCCGCTGCTGACCATCACCGGGGCCAACGCCGACCAGCAGGCCGCACGCCTGTCACCGGGCCAGCTGGCGCTGCTCAAGGCCTACCCCAAGTACAAGATGGTCGTGTACCCGACCCATCGCAGCGCCTCCGTTCCGGCCTATGTGAGCGCGGCTACCGCCAGGAACGCCCAGACCGCGAAACTGGTTGCCGACGGCAACGGGGTTAGCGACGCCATTATCGGTATTCCATTTCCGCAACCCAAGAACGGTCACGAAGTGATCTGGAACCACCTGCTTCGCTACCGCGGCGTGGCGGCGGAACGCTGGATTGGTCAGGCGGCACCGACCCGCGGCGGCTCCTACACGATGGTGAAATTCAACGACGAGTTCCTTTTCGACTACTCCCGCGAAGGGGCGAAGTTCGAGGAGCTCAATAACGTCATCATCAAGTTCAAGCAGCGTGTGGTGTCACCGGCGCGCCTCGCGGGCACCATCATCCTTGCCCACGAGACGCTCAACCAGGTGGCGGAGCCACGCAAGGCGTGGACCTACAATCCGGGCCAACGCCGCGTACGGCGTGCCCCCAACGTGGCCTATGACAATCCGGGCACGGCGGCGGACGGCATGCGCACATCGGACCAGTTCGACATGTTCAACGGGGCCCCGGATCGCTACAACTGGAAGCTGGTCGGCAAACGGGAGATGTACGTCCCCTACAATTCCTACAAGCTGCATAGCGACAAACTGAGCTACCAGGACATCCTGACGCCCCAGCATATCAACCAGGACTATGCCCGCTACGAGCTGCACCGCGTGTGGGTGGTGGACGCAACCCTGAAAGAGGGCACCAGCCACATCTATGCGCGCCGAACCTTCTACCTTGACGAGGATAGCTGGCAAATCCTGCTGGTAGACCAGTACGATGGGCGTGGCGAATTGTGGCGTATCTCCGAGGGCCACGGCATCAACTATTACGAGGTGCCGGTGTACTGGACCACACTGGAGGTCCACTACGACCTGCAAGCAGGGCGCTACCTGGCCATCGGCCTGGACAATGAGGACAAGATGTATGACTTCTCGATCCAGCGCAGCGCCACGGATTACACGCCCAGCGCACTGCGTCGGGAAGGTCGCCGCTAGTTTCCATTCACCCCGGGCTGCGCGCAGCCCGGGGTTGCCTTTTCTGCTCCTCGGCCTGCTGGCCTTCGGCCCGGGCCTGGCGGCCCACGCGCAGGATAGCGCGCCACCCCCCCGCGCCGCGGCCCCGGCACCCCGCGCTCCCCATTCCCTGTTGCTCGACGTAACGCGGGCCGGGTCGCGGCTGGTGGCGGTTGGGGAACGGGGTCACATACTAGTCTCGGAAGATGGGCAAAACTGGCGGCAATCCAGCGTGCCGGTCCGGACCACCCTGACAGCGGTCACCTTCACCGACGATAAAAGCGGCTGGGCCGTGGGCCACGATGCCACCATCCTGCACTCCAGCGACGGCGGCCTGTCCTGGACCATCCAGCATCGCGCGCCGGACGACGAGCAGCCGTTGCTGGATGTTTTTTTTACCCCGGACGGGACCGGTTTCGCCATCGGCGCCTACGGCCTGTGCCTGCGCACCGAGAACACCGGACAGGTGTGGTACCGCCGCCAGGTGGACGAAGAGGACTTCCACCTGAATGCCATCGCCGCCGATTCCAGCGGCCACCTGTACATCGCTGGCGAGGCGGGCCACCTTTGGCGTTCCGACGACCGCGGACAGACCTGGCAATCGCTTCCGTCCCCCTACCAGGGTTCCTGGTTCGGCATCACCACCGCCGGTGGCGAGTTGCTGACCTGGGGCCTGCAGGGACGGCTGTACCGGTCCAGCGACCAGGGCCAGAACTGGACGCCGTTGGCTACCGGCACCCGGGCCACCCTGCTGGGCGGCGGCGTCTGGAACGATGAACTGCTGGTGGTCGGAGCCTTCGGCACGCTGCTGAGCGGCCCCCCGGCCGGACCCCTGGTGCTGCGCACGCTGCCCGACCGCACCCTGCTGTCGGCCGTGGCGCGCCTGGATGCCAACTGGGTGGTGGTTGGAGAGCGCGGCGCGCGGGTGTTGGATCCCGGGCCGTGACGGGGGTTCGATTCATACGTGCCCTCGAGCGGGCGCTGTTCACGCATCGTCGGCTGTGGTTGGGGCTGTTTGCCGTGTTGACCCTGGTCATGGTCTGGTTCGCGGCACAGCTGAAAATCGATGCGGGCTTCGAGAAACTGCTCCCCCTCGAGCATGAGTACATGCAGACCTTCGTGAAGCACCGCCAGGAATTCGGAGGTGCCAACCGGGTGCTGATCGCGCTGCGCGCCACCGAGGGCGACATCTTCACGCCGCAGTTCTTTGAATCCCTGAAGGGCGTGACCGATGCGGTCTTCTATTTGCCTGGAATTGACCGGGCACAAGTCAAATCCCTGTTTACGCCCAACGTGCGGTTTATCGAGATCGTAAAGGACGGCTTTTCCGGCGGGAACGTCGTGCCCGCGGGTTTCCAGCCCACGCCGGAAGGCCTGGAACAGGTACGCACCAATATCATCAAGGCGGGTGAGGTCGGACGCCTGGTGTCGCGGGATTTCAGCAGCGCGGTGGTCAGCGCCCAACTGCTGGAAACCGACCCGCAAACGGGAGTGAAGCTCAATTACACCCGCGTAGCCGACGAACTGGAAAGAATCCGCGACAAGTATGCGGCGAATGGAACGGACATACAGGTCCACATTATCGGATTCGCCAAGATCGTCGGCGATATCAGCGATGGGGCTCGCAGCGTACTGCTGTTTTTCATTGCCGCCTTTGCCACCACGGCGCTGCTGGTCTACCTGTACTCACTGTCGATCCGGCTGACCCTGCTGCCGCTGGTGTGCTCTCTGGTGGCCGTTGTCTGGCAGCTGGGCCTGCTCACGCTGCTGGGTTTCGGCATCGATCCCATGTCCATCCTGGTGCCGTTCCTGGTTTTCGCCATCGGCGTCAGCCATGGCGTGCAGATGATCAACGGTGTGCGATCCGAGGTATTTCTCGGTCACAACAGCCAGACCGCCGCGCGGCGCGCCTTCCGTCGCCTGCTGGTGCCCGGGGGCGTGGCCCTGATCTCGGACACCATCGGCTTCCTGACCCTGCTGCTGATCAACATCGGCATCATTCGCGAGACGGCCATTGCCGCCAGCCTCGGCGTGGCGGTGATCATTCTCACCAACCTGTTCCTGCTGCCGATCCTGCTCTCGTCGGTGGACCTCGACGAACCCTACCGGCGCTCGGTGCTGCACCGGGCCGCAGCGCTGAACCCGTTGTGGGACACCCTGTCCCGTTTTGCCACCCGCCGATGGGCAACCGGAGTTCTGGCGGTCTGCGCCGTGCTGCTGGTTTTCGGCGGCTGGCAATCCACCCAGGTGCGCATCGGCGACCGCCACGCGGGAGTACCGGAATTGCGCCCGGACTCCCGCTACAACCGGGACTCGCAGGAAATTACGCAGCGCTTTGACCTGGGCGTGGATATCCTTTCGGTAATCGTCGAGACCCACCCGGACGCCTGCATTGACTACGAAATCATGACCTCAATTGATGATTTTTCCTGGCACATGTACAACATCGAAGGCGTCCACTCCGTAATCAGTCTGCCCATGGTCGCCAAGATCATCAACGCAGGATGGAACGAGGGCAATCCGAAATGGCGGGTACTACCGCGACATCCCCAGGTCCTGTCCCAGGCGATCTCCCCGGTCAGCACCTCCACCGGCCTGCTCAACAGCGACTGCAGCGTCATGCCCGTCCTATTGTTCCTCCGCGACCATCGGGCGGAGACCATCGAACGCATTGTGGCGGCGGTGAAGTCCTACCGCAGCCAGGCCGCAAACAAGGATGTTCGGTTCCGGCTGGCGGGCGGTAACGTGGGGGTCATGGCCGCCACCAACGAAGCGGTGGCGGCGGCCCAGTTTCCGATCCTGCTGTACGTCTATGGCGCGATCATCCTGTTGTGCCTGCTGACCTTCCGCTCCTGGCGCGCCACGGTGTGCATCGTGGCGCCGCTCGCACTGGTTTCCATGCTCGCCTACGCGTTGATGAACGCGCTCGAGATCGGACTCAAGGTGTATACACTTCCGGTGGTAGCGCTGGGCGTGGGGATCGGCGTGGACTACGGAATCTATATTTTTTCCCGTTTCCGGGAGCGCATGCAGCAAGACGCCAGCATTTACGAGGCCTATGCGATGACCCTGCGGATCACCGGCAACGCGGTGTTCTTTACCGGCTTCAGCCTCGCCATCGGCGTATTCACCTGGCTGTTTTCCGACCTGCAGTTTCAGGCGGACATGGGAAAGCTGCTGACCTTCATGCTCCTGCTCAATATGCTGGGTGCAGTGATTGTATTGCCGGCACTGGCCGCGTGGCTCTATCGCATGCCCGAAAAAGAGGAATCATCGGTATGAAATCAATCGTTCTTTTGCCGTTTCTGATCCTGGCGACACCCGTGCACGCCGGTAAAGCCGACGTGGTCGCCGCGACGGTGGACTGCAACCCGGCGCGGGTGTGCCGCTTCGATGCCACCATCCGCCATGCCGACAGCGGCTGGCAGCACTACGCGGATCGCTTCGAGATCCTGGCTCCGGACGGAACGGTACTGGGAAAACGCACCCTCCACCATCCGCATGTCGACGAACAACCGTTCACCCGCAGCCTGGGTGGCGTGAATGTGCCCGCCGATGTGCTCCGGGTTCGGGTCCGCGCGGGGGATTCCGAGCATGGATTCGGTGGCCGGACGGCGGAAGTGGAGATACCGCGATGAAACGTGTCGTTGGAATCGGCGGTGTGTTTTTCAAGGCGCGGGATCCGGCCGCCCTGGCCGAATGGTACCGCCGCCACCTGGGCCTGGAACTGGTGGAAGGTGGCAGTTGCATACTCCGCCAGCAGGATGACCCGGACCCGGACCCGGAGGGATACAGCGTATTTGCACCCTTTGCCGAGGACACCGGCTACTTCGCGCCGAGCAAGAAACCGTTCATGGTCAACTTTCGGGTGCTCGACCTGGACGCGGTGCTGGCGGCACTGCGCTCGGAAGATATTCCCGTGGATGAAAAAATCGAGGACTCGGAGTTCGGGCGCTTTGGCTGGATCATGGACCCGGAAGGCAACCGGATCGAATTGTGGCAGCCGCCCCGCGGCTGAGTCGCCTGCTCAGGCGCTGAGCAGGCGCTCGGCCATGGCCACGAACTGCCGGCGGTGCAAAACCAGGTGCCAGCGCTGCCCGCCCACCTGCCAGAACAACACCCCGGCGCGCACGCCGGCGAGAAGCGCGGCACGGATGCGATTGGTGATCTGTGGGTTCTTGAGATGGTGGGGCTCGCCGTTGACCAGGATGCGCGGATTGAGCTTGCTTACGGTCTGCGTATAAAGGATCGCCAGCCGGGAAACCAGGTCGTCGTCGGCACCGTCTCCCGGGGATATCTCCGCCACCCCCGTTCGCAGGCGTTCCATCAGCCCCGGGTCCCGCATCAGGCGACGGGCCACCTGCACCAGCGACAGCACGTAACGGGTCAGCTCCGGATCGTTGGGGCCGGAGTGCTCGGTCAGCTTGTCCTTGACCAGGCGCAACCCGCTGGCGACCCGCGAAAGGCCACCAAAGACCGTCTCGGTGCTGTCCGCATCGAACACGAAAACGCTGGCCACGCTTGCGTCCAGCTCGGCCTGGTCCGCCATGCCGTGGCGGGCCAGGCGCTGCGCCAGGGAGGCGCCCTGGAACACTCCGGCAAGCGCCAGCGTGCGGTCGCGATCCGTGAATTTCAAAGCCCCTGGGCCCCGAAGCTGCCGGGATCGACCCGCTCCATGAGATAACAGAGGCAATCCACTCGGATTACGTCCTCCGAGGCGGTAAGCATGGCGGGCATCACCGGTACCCGGGTCCGGATCTCATCGCGATGTCGTTCGAAATAGTCGTTCGCGACATCCTCACCGTCCTCGTTCGTCACTTCCAGGCAAAGGGACGGCTGGCCATGGCAGCGGGCCAATACCGTTCCCGGCGCCAGTTCACGAAAGTTCATGTGATCCAGGTCCTCCGCCAGTTCCAGGTCGGCGCCGGGCTGTCCGACGCGGAAACTCACGGTTCCGGGTACCCGCACAATCGCCACGGAGTGAAACAGGTCCAGGTCGTTGCGCGGCGCCGGTCCGTCCGGAATCTCCGCCTGGTGCAGACAGGCGTCAATGTACTCGGCGGCGTGCTCGATGCCGAAGCTGGCTCCCGGAAGGCCACACTCGATGGTCACCGCCGGACAGACGCCCGCGAAAGCAACGCTGCAGGTGGTTACCGGGCGCAACGAATAGACCACCTGGCGCGAGAACATGTTCGCCAGCTTCAGGTGCCGGGGATCCAGTTTGTTCACGATCGCATAGTGGGGATTGAGCCCGGTATTGTTATGCACGTCCACGCAGGCGAATACGCCACGGGTCTGCATTTGCGCCATCACCTGGCCCGCCAGCCCACCACCGGCCGCGTCCGCCGGTCCCCAGACCCGGTTGTAGTCGACACCGTCGACCAGCACCCGGCGTTTCTCCCGCGCCGCTGCCACGTTGCCCACCAGGATCGACAGCGCGCGAGGCAGCTCCATGGACTGGTACTTGCGCAACACCGACTGGATGGCCGACAGGCCGGTGGTTTCATTTCCGTGCAGCAGTACCGCACAAAACAACGGTGGTTCGCGCCGACCGGGGAGGTGGATCAGGGTCGGGCCCTCCAGCACTTCCGCCAGGGAGTGGGCCTCGGCGTCCAGGAAGCCGTCCGGAAGGGTTTCGGAAATCCGGAGCTTCATGAAGCTAGGACAGGCATTTCTTCAACCCAGGGAGGCCTGGATTGCCTGCTGGACCTGGAATGCGACTTCCAGCGCCGCCAGGCCATCCTGGCCACTCACCAGCGGTGCACGACCGTCGCGTACCACGCCTATGAAATCCGCAAGTTCCGCATCGAGTGGCTGGCGCGATTCAATCTGAATCTGTTCCGTCACGATCTCCGGGAAACGCTGCCCCTCGGGAATCTTGCCGGTGCTGACGACGTCGATCCGCTGATCGATAAAATTCAGCGCCTGGTAACAATCCGGGCCGAACACCCGAATTCGGCGGAATTTCTTGTTGGATACCCGGCTGGCGGTGACATTGGCGACCGCGCCATTTTCGAACTCGATGCGTGCGTTGGCGATATCCACGTGATCGGTGAGCACCGGAAGACCCATGGCCGCAACCCGACGAATCTTGGAGTCCACCAGCGATAGCACGATATCGATATCGTGAATCATCAGATCCGTCACCACGTCCACGTCGGTGGCCCGCTCCACGAAAGTGCCCAGGCGATGTGCCTCAATGAAACGCGGACTCTGCACCCGGTCCGCCAATGCCATGATGCCCGCGTTGTACCGCTCCACGTGTCCCACCTGCAGGGTCACGCCGCAGCGCTCGGCGGCCTCCACGATGGCACGTGCGTCCGCCAGGGAACCGGCGACCGGCTTTTCCAGCATCATATGGATGCCTGCTTCCAGGTACGGAAGCGCCACCTCCCGGTGTGCGCTGGTGGGTACCACGATGCTAACCGCCTCGACCTTGCCGATCAGCGCCCCGGGATCGGTAAACCAGGAGCATCCATGGAGCGTTCCGATGACCTCCGCGGCCCCGGGATCGATATCCGCCACACCCACCAGCTCCACGCCGGGCATTTCGGCGAAGATCCGGGCGTGAAAACGGCCGAGATAGCCGACTCCCACAACGCCGACACGAAGGTTTTCCAAGCTGATGGCTCCTGCAGGCTGGGCAGGTCTTATAGAGGCCGGTGCTGACAGTGTCAACGAGGCCAGGGACCCGGACGTTAGTGACCTTGGCGTCGGCTCAAATGACCGACAATGAGAACGCCTGTATCTTTACCTGATGGGCTGCTCGGAGCAATGGGTGTAAACGCCTCCTGGACGATGGTGGGAGGCCCTGACTTGTCCCGCGCGCACCGAGCGGACACCGGAAATGAGCTGGACGGCTTCCTGGCCAGCGTGGAACATCGCGCCTTCCGGATTGCCCGCCAGGCGATCTGGGATGACGACGCGGCGCTGGACGTGGTGCAGGATGCGATGCTGCGCCTGGTCCAGAAATACCGGGAACGACCGCCGGAAGAATGGCCGGCGCTGTTTTTTACCATTCTGGCCAACCGAATCAAGGACGTACGCCGCTGGCGCATGTTGCGGGCACGGGTGGAACTGATGTTTCACGGCACCAATGCCCAGGGAGAACCCGCTCCCCTGGACCCCCCGGGAATTATGCCCGGGGTTCACGGAGACCCGGAGCGGCTGGCGGACAGTCGCCAGATCGGACTGGCCATCGAGGCGGCACTGGGCAAGCTGTCCCGCCGCCAGCAGCAGGTGTTTCTGTTGCGGGAGAAACGGGGACTGGACGTACGCACCACCGCGCAGGTGCTGGGATGCTCTGAAGGCAGCGTGAAACAACACCATTTTCGCGCCATGCAGGCGCTGAGGAAACTCCTCGGAGAGGTTTGGGATGAGTAACTCGACACTCCATGCAACCACAGCCGAACTGGACCGCCTGCGGGCGGGTCTGCCCGTGGATGCCCGGACCGGTACCCACGTGGACGGTTGTCCGCTTTGCCAGACGGCGATGGGACGCTGGCACCAGCGGGCGGCGGCGATCCGGGAAGTCCCGCTGAGCGCCGGACAGCGCAACCGTCTGCGCGCGGCCCGGCTACAGGCGCTGGACGGTGCGCCCCGGCAGCGACCGTCCCGCTGGCGGCTGGTGGCGGCCAGTGCCGGGGTTTTCGGCGTTGCCCTCGCGTTCGGGTTGTGGCTGGCGCCGCAAAGCACGCTTGCGCCCATGGACGCCCACGCGGACATTTATACCGACTCGGATTTTTACCTGTGGCTGGAAAACCGAGAGCAGAATCCCGGATCATGAGGGCTGCGTTTTTGTTACTGGCCGTGCTGATCGCCAGCACCGTGGCAGCGGGGGATGTAGCCTCGCCCGCAGAGATTCCTGGCTTCGCACAGCTCAGCCCGCCAGAACAGGAGCGGGTGCTCAGCAACTGGAGCGACGCCGACCCGGAACGCAGGCGCCTGATGAGTGAAGGGCTCAGCCGGTATTTCGCGCTAACCGAGGAACAACGCATCCGGGTCCGCAAGCGCCGGGCCTGGTTCAAGGGCCTGGACCGGCAACGCCAGCGGGAAGTCTGCGGTATCTTTCTGAAAGAGCGGGGCCGGCTTCCCTACCTTTGCCAGGTCAACCAGCTTCCCTGACCGCAAGACGGATACCGGTGCCCGGCCGGAGACGGATTCCGGTCCGACGGGAAGAAAACCATCCGGGCTGGCAAAACCCGAATTCGTGGCTCGAACGCCTGCTATTCTTGTCCCCGCTCTAGAGCAGATAAGAAACCATCCCGTCCGCCAGCTTGGGCTCAAACCAGGTGGACTTTGGCGGCATCACCTGCCCCGCGTCCGCCACCGCCATCAGGTCATCCAGCCCGGTCGGAAACAGGGAAAAAGCCGCCGCGGCACGGCCGCTGTCCACCCGCCGCTCCAGTTCTTCGAGCCCGCGGATGCCACCGACGAAGTCGATTCGCGGGTCCCGCCGCACATCCTCGATGCCGAGTACTGGCGCCAGCAGGCAGCGATCCAGCACCGACACGTCCAGCCGCTCCACCGGGTCATCACTAACTTCCCCGGCGCGGATTCGCAGTCGCTGCCACCGGCCCGGCAGGTACAGGCCGAATTCTCCGGCGGCAGCGGGACGCACCGCTGCAGACGAGGTCTCGATCTCGAAACGCTGTGCCACCCGCGCCAGGAAGTCGTCCGCGGACAGGCCCCCCAGGTCCGCCACCACCCGGTTGTAATCCAGGATCTGCACCTGACGGTGGGGAAACAGTACCGCAAGGAACCAGTCCGCATGCCCGCTGCCCTGCCCGGCGCGCGTCGCCGCCACCCGTGCCGCCGCCGCGCAGCGGTGGTGACCATCGGCGATATACAGGGGCCCCGCGTTGGCAAACAGCGCCGAAAGTGCCGCCACGGGTTCTGCGGCGCACACCGGCCAAAGCTGGTGCTGCACGTGGTCGTCGGCCCGCACCTCGATTTCTGCGGGCCCGCGGCTCAGCGCCGCCACCAACGCGTCAATATCCTCCCGCGAACGGTAGGTCAGGAATACCGGCCCGGTCTGGGCGTCCAGGGCCTCGATATGCCGGGTGCGGTCGTCTTCCTTTTCCGGCCGCGTGTGCTCGTGGCGGCGGATTCGGTGGTCGTTGTAGGCGGCAACGGAGGCAACCGCCACCAACCCGGTCTGGGTGTGATCTCCCATGCGCAGGCGATACAGGTAATAACAGGGACTTGCATCCTGGCGCAGGATTCCATCCCGCTGCAGGGCCTTGAAGTTGTCACGCGCACGGGCGTAGACCCGTGGATCGTAGGGCGAAGTGTCCGGCGGCAGATCGATTTCCGGACGCGAGACGTGCAGGAAGCTGTAGGGACGACCCGCGGCCCGGTCCCGGGCCTCGTCGCTGCTGAGCACGTCGTAGGGCGGTCCCAACACTTCTGCGGCACGGCTGGGCCCGGGCCGCAGGCCCGCGAACGGACGAATCAGGGACATGCTGCGATTTTGGGGGATTCCGCTAACCCGTACAAGGTTCAGGCGATATCGGCTTCAGCTCGTTGCGCGTTAAAGCGAAATCCTTCCTCATCAACATCGACGTTGATGGTATCCCCGGGGACGAAACGCCCGGCAAGAATCTCCTGTGCCAGCGGGTTCTCGACCTCGGTCTGAATTGCGCGCTTCAACGGTCGCGCGCCGTACACCGGGTCGAATCCCACATCCACCAGCCGGTCAACCGCCGCATCGCTAAAATGCAGATGCATGTCGCGATCCGCGAGGCGATCTCCCAAATAGGCCACCTGGATGCGTGCGATCCCGCGCAACTGATCGCGCTCCAGCGAGTGAAACACCACAATATCGTCGATACGGTTGATGAACTCCGGCCGGAACTGCTGGCCTACAATTTCCATCACCGCCGCTTTCATGGAAGCATAGTTTTTCTCGCCGCCCATCTCCTGGATAACGGACGATCCCAGGTTGGAGGTCATGATGATGACCGTGTTCCGGAAATCGACAGTGCGTCCCTGCCCGTCCGTAAGGCGCCCGTCGTCCAGCACCTGCAGCAATACGTTGAACACCTCGGGGTGCGCCTTCTCCACCTCGTCCAGCAGGATGACCGCATAGGGGCGCCGTCGCACCAGCTCCGTGAGATAGCCACCTTCCTCGTAACCCACGTACCCCGGAGGCGCGCCAATGAGACGCGCCACGGAGTGCTTTTCCATGAACTCGGACATGTCCACGCGCACCATGGCCTCGTCGGAATCAAACAGGAACGTGGCCAGCGCCTTGCTCAGCTCGGTCTTGCCCACGCCCGTGGGTCCCAGGAACAGGAACGAACCATAGGGCCTGCGCGGATCCGACAGCCCCGCCCGCGAGCGCCGAATGGCATTGGATACCGCCGTAATCGCCTCTTTCTGGCCGATCACGCGCTCGGACAACGCGGACTCCATGCGCAACAGTTTCTCGCGCTCGCCCTCAAGCATCCTGGACACCGGTATCCCGGTCCACTTCGATACCACCTCGGCAATTTCCTCTTCCGTGACGGAGTTCCGCAACAGGCGGCGCTCCGACTGCTTCGTTACGTCTGCCGCCGCCAACTGCTTTTCGAGCTCCGGAATCCGGCCATACTGAAGTTCCGACATGCGCGCCAGATCACCGGCGCGGCGTGCGGTCTCCATTTCCAGGCGCGCCTGGTCGAGCTGCTCCTTGATGTGCTGCGAGCCGTGCAGCGCCGCCTTTTCGGCCTTCCATATCTCCTCGAATTCCGAGTACTCCCGTTCCAGTTCGGCGAGTTCGGTCTCCAGGTCCGCCAGGCGTTTGCGCGAGGCGTCATCCGGTTCCTTGCGCAGGGCCTCGCGCTCGATCTTCAGCTGGATCATGCGCCGGTCGAGGCGATCCATCTCGACCGGCATGGAGTCGATCTCCATGCGAATCCGGCTACCGGCCTCGTCAATAAGGTCGATGGCCTTGTCCGGCAGCTTGCGATCGGTAATGTAGCGATGGGACAGCGTGGCCGCCGCCACCAGCGCCGGGTCGGTGATATCCACCCCATGGTGGACCTCATACTTCTCGCTCAGCCCACGCAGGATGGCGATGGTGTCTTCCACGCTCGGTTCGTCCACAAAGATTTTCTGGAAACGCCGCTCCAGCGCCGCATCCTTCTCCACGTACTTCCGGTACTCATCCAGCGTGGTGGCCCCGATGCAGTGTAGTTCGCCGCGCGCCAGAGCCGGCTTGAGCATGTTGCCCGCGTCCATGGAGCCCTCCGCCTTGCCGGCGCCCACCATGGTATGCAACTCGTCTATGAACAGGATGATCTGCCCTTCCTGCTTTGCGAGGTCGTTGAGCACCGCCTTGAGCCGTTCTTCGAACTCTCCACGAAACTTGGCGCCGGCGATCAGCGCGCCCATGTCCAAAGACAGCACGCGCTTTCCCTTGAGACCTTCCGGTACCTCGCCGTTGACGATGCGCTGGGCCAGACCTTCGACGATGGCGGTTTTGCCAACTCCGGGCTCGCCCATCAGCACCGGGTTGTTCTTGGTGCGTCGCTGCAGCACCTGGATGGCACGCCGAATCTCCTCGTCGCGACCAATGACCGGATCGAGCTTGCCCTGCTCCGCTCGTTCGGTAAGGTCAATCGTGTATTTCTCCAGCGCCTGGCGTTGTTCCTCGGCATTGGGGTCCTCCACCCTCTGGCCGCCTCGCATTTCGTCGATAGCGGCCGCAAGGGGACCCTTGCTGGCGCCCGCCGCCCGCAACAGTTCGCCAAGCGGATTGCGGTCGTCCACCGCGGCCAGCACGAACAGTTCGCTTGCGATATAAGCGTCCTTGCGGTCCTGCGCCAGCTTGTCCGTGACGTTCAGCAGCCGGTTGAGCTCGGTGGAGACGTGGATTTCTCCTGTAGCGCCCTGGACGCTGGGAACCCGATCCAGGGCCTCTCCAATCTGGGAGCGCAGCAGGTTGGTGTTTACGTCGGCCCGCGCCAGCAGGTGGCGCACGCTGCCACCTTCCTGGTCG
>JAJDOE010000094.1 GCA_022340345.1 Gammaproteobacteria bacterium | reverse complement strand
GACCCAGCATCACAGTGGCAATAACAACACCCGCGCGTACTGCATCCTGCAGCTGGCACTCGGCAACGTCGGGGTCCAGGGTGGCGGCGCCAATATCTTCCGCGGGCACGACAATGTGCAGGGCGCCACCGACTTCTGCGTGTTGTCGCACTCGCTGCCGGGCTACTACGGGCTCAGTGCGGGTTCCTGGAAGCACTGGTCCCGGGTCTGGGACCTGGACTACAACTGGGTCAAATCCCGCTTCTCACAGGAGCAGGTGATCGGCGACAAGGGCAAACCGGTAGATCCCATGAACTACGCGGGAATCCCGGTGTCGCGCTGGATCGATGGTGTACTCGAGGACAAAAACAACATCGGCCAGAAGGATAACCTGCGCGCCATGGTCTTCATGGGCCACGCGGTCAACAGCCAGACCCGCGGTCCGGAGATGAAAAAGGCCATGGAGAAGCTGGACCTGATGGTGATCGTGGATCCGTATCCGACCCACGCCGCGGTCATGAGTGATCGCCAGGACGGCACCTACCTGTTGCCGGCGAGCACCCAGTTCGAGACCTACGGCTCGGTAACCGCCTCCAACCGTTCGCTGCAGTGGCGGGACAAGGTCATCGACCCGATCTGGGAGTCGTTGCCGGACCATACCATCCTGTACAAGTTCGCCAAGAAGCTTGGGTTTGCCAAGGAACTGACCAAGAACATCAAGGTCACCAACGACGAGCCCCTGGTGGAAGACATTACGCGGGAATTCAACCGCGGCATGTGGACGATTGGCTACACGGGCCAGAGTCCGGAGCGTCTCAAGGCGCACGCCAAGTACCGCTCGACCTTTAATACGACCACCTTGAAGGCCGAGGGTGGACCGGTGGACGGCGACTACTACGGACTGCCGTGGCCCTGCTGGGGTACGCCGGAGATGAAACACCCCGGTACGCCGGTACTCTACGATCCGAGCAAGGCGGTCAAGGACGGTGGCCTCACCTTCCGGGCGCGCTTCGGTGTCGAGCACGACGGGGAAAACCTCCTCGCGGAAGGCTCCTGGAGCGTCGGTTCCGAAATCCGGGATGGTTATCCGGAATTCACCGCCGACGTCCTGAAGCAGCTCGGTTGGTGGGATGACCTCACCGCGGAAGAGCAATCCAAGGCGGAGGGAAAGAACTGGAAGACCGACCTTTCCGGTGGTATCCAGCGAGTGGTCATCAACCACGGCTGCGCCCCGTTTGGTAACGCCAAGGCACGCACCGTGGTCTGGACCTTCCCGGATCCGATTCCCGTGCATCGTGAGCCGTTGTACACGCCACGGCGTGACCTGGTGGCGGACTATCCGACCTACGAGGACCGGAAACGGTTCTACCGGCTCCCGACCCGGTACGCTTCGATCCAGGTTCAGGATTTCTCCAAGGATTTCCCGACGATCTGGACCAGCGGGCGCCTGGTGGAGTACGAGGGTGGTGGCGAGGAACAGCGTTCCAATCCATGGCTGGCGGAGCTGCAGCAGGACATGTTCGTCGAAATGAACCCGGCGGACGCGAACAATGCGGGGGTCAAGGACGGCCAGATGGTCTGGATCCACAGCCCGGAAGGGGCAAAACTCCACGTCAAGGCCATGGTCACATCCCGGGTGGCGGCCGGCGTTGTTTTTACGCCGTTCCACTTCGGCGGCATGTACCAGGGCAAGGACCTCATCGACAAGTACCCGACGGGCACCGCGCCCCTGGTACGTGGTGAAGCCTGTAACACGGGCATGACCTACGGGTACGACTCTGTAACGCAGATGCAGGAGACGAAAGTCACCCTGTGTCGAATCACCGCAGCCTAGGAGGAATCACCATGGCAAGAATGAAATTCCTTTGCGACGCGGAGCGGTGCATCGAGTGCAATTCCTGCGTTACCGCCTGCAAGAACGAGCACGAGGTACCGTGGGGCGTAAACCGCCGGCGTGTAGTCGTCCTGGACGACGGCGTACCGGGCGAAAAATCCATTTCGGTTGCGTGCATGCATTGTACGGATGCGCCTTGCGCGGCGGTCTGTCCGGTGGACTGTTTCTATACCACCGACGACGGCATCGTGTTGCACGACAAGGATTTGTGCATCGGTTGCGGCTACTGTTTCTACGCCTGCCCGTTCGGAGCGCCGCAGTATCCGAAACAGGCCGCATTCGGCGTGCGCGGCAAAATGGACAAGTGCACCTTCTGTGCCGGAGGGCCTGCGGAAGACAATTCCGATGCGGAGTACGAGAAGTACGGCCGTAACCGGATCGCAGAGGGCAAGCTACCGCTTTGTGCCGAGATGTGTTCCACCAAGGCTCTGCTGGCGGGAGACGGCGACATGGTCGCCGACATCTACCGGCAACGGGTGCTTAAGCGTGGTGGACGGCCCAAGACATGGGGTTGGGAAACCGCGTACACGGGGTAATCGTCCGCAAGCGCGTTCTCCGTCTATCCTGGAGGAATAACGATGAAAAAAACCAGCGCTATTGCTGCCGCCCTCGTCCTCGCCGCATTGGTTGGCGGCTGCTCGGACGACGGCGTCACCCTGTATGAGGCGGGTGTCTACAAGGGGCATTCCGACCCGCTGTTGCAGGGCCAGGGCGCAGAACGCACAGAGACGTTGCAGAAACGACTCCGGACCAGCCAGGTCGATCGCTAGGGTTGCGATTGGCATGGCATGCCGGTACCGCGTAATGATCCGTCAACATTAGTCAGATTTGCTCGGAGACCCGTTATGAGCAAGAGAGGAAAAACCGCCCGGCGTGGCGCCAGGAGCGCGATCTGGGGTTTGGCTTTGGTGCTGCTGGCATCCATGACCTTGCCGCTAACCGGCTACCTGTTTGTTGGCCAGGCTTCCGCGCAGGCGACCGCGCAGCAGCAGGATGAGAAGGCCACCAATCCCCGCGCCAATTACTGGCGCGCGGTGCGCGACGGACAGCCGGGTTACGTGGCGATGCAATCGCCGTACGCGACCAACGTTCTGATCCAGAATGGCGGCCAGAACTGGCTCCAGCTACGCAACGGACCAATGATTACCTACGGGGCAGTCGCCCTCGGGCTGGTGGTGCTGGCGTTGCTGGCCTATACGGTGTTTCACGGCCGCGTGAAACTCGAGGGAGGTGAAAGCGGCCGCAAGGTCCTGCGCTGGTCCCTGTTCAACCGAATGCTGCACTGGTACACCGCCATCCTGTTTATCATCCTGGCGATTACGGGTCTCAGCCTGCTGTTCGGACGCACGGTACTTATTCCCCTGCTCGGTGCCGAGGGCTTCGCCAACTGGTCCCAGTTCGCCCGCCTTTCGCATGACTACCTGGGCCCTGCCTTCTCGATCGGCGTGGTGCTGATGATTGTCCTCTGGCTGCCCTTTAATCTGCCAGAAAAGGGCGACTGGAATTGGCTCAAGCAGGGCGGCGGAATGTTCGGCGGGAACAAACACCCGCACTGCGGGCGGATCAACCCGGGCGAGAAACTGTTCACCTACGGGACGTTACTGGTTCTCGGCGCCATCGTGGTTGTCACCGGCTTCATTCTGGACTTTCCCAGCTACGGCCAGACGCGCGAGACCATGCAGCTGGCCAACCTGATCCATGGTGCCGCCTCGGTATTGTGGACCTTCTTCATGCTGGGTCACATATACCTGGGTGCCTACGGAGTGGAAGGCAGCCTGCCTGCCATGATCAGTGGCGACGTGGACGAAAACTGGGCTCGCCAGCACCACGACCGGTGGTTTGACAAGCTAAGAGGTTGAGACGGGCGGCGGAACTCGTTCCGCTGCGCGCCTTTTTGGACCTTCCGCGGGAAAGCCGGGTGCGCGCAAGCGCCCCCGGTTTTCTTTTGCCGACTCCGACATGCCGGTTTTTGCGGTAGATTCATGTCATGCAGGAGTTTCCCGAGACCATCCAGCAGGCGATGCGGGCCAGTGGC
>JAJDOE010000079.1 GCA_022340345.1 Gammaproteobacteria bacterium | reverse complement strand
CGAAGCGCGGCGGCCCTGTGCGCCCGGCATCTCAAACCATTACAGGCGGAACTGGGCGGCAACAACGCGGTCGTGGTGCTGGCGGACTTCGACGTGGAGACCGCGGTGCGGGAGATTGTCGCCTCGGCCTTCAGCTTTTCCGGCCAGCGCTGCACCGCGCCGCGACGGTTGCTGGTGCAACGCGATATCGCGGAGAAATTCACCGGAGAGCTGCTGGCGGCGGTGGACGGCCTGCGCCTGGGTGACCCCCGGGATCCTGCCACGGTGCTCGGCCCGCTGGTGTCCCGCACGCATCAGCAAACGGTAGGGGCGGTGGTGGAGGCGGCCGTGGCGGCCGGCGCAAGCGTGCTGCGCGGCGGGAGAGTGCCGCCTGGCATGGAGCATGGCTGCTGGTACGAGCCTACGGTTCTGTCCGGGGCACCTATGCACAGCGCCGTCGTCAACCAGGAGACCTTCGGTCCGCTGGTGGTGATGCAGGAAGTCGCCGACCTTCGTGACGCCATAGCCCGCTGCAACGCCGTGCCCCAGGGACTCGTGGCGACCCTGTTCAGTCACGATCCCGCCGCCCAGGCGACCTTTCGCGAGCAGGTGCAGGCGGGCATCCTCAAGTGCAACCAGGCTCCGGCAGGAGTGGTTGCCAGCGCGCCTTTCGGAGGCTGGAAGGAATCGGGCCTTGGGCCACCGGAACACGGTCCCTGGGACCGGGATTTCTACACGCGGCCCCAGGCCCTGTACGGGTTCACCCCGAGCTGACCCGCGCGGGCGCGTCCGTGGCGGTGTGCCGCGGCACGATGAACTGTTTCAGTTGCCTGGCGACGTCGTCCGCGTGATCGCGGATGTGCGAGTAGTGGTCACCGGCCATGGTCTCCACGTGCACACCGCCGCGTACGACGCGGCGCCAGGAGGTGCCGCGCAGATCCATCTGCCCCTCGCTCACCAGCGCCACCAATGCCCCGCCGTACTCGCCGGCTCGATAGTTGAGCAGTGAGCGCTGGTATGCAGCCTGGCCATGGCCCATGCGGCGCGCCACGCGCGCATCCGGATGCATCAGCATGTAGGAACGCGTGGAGTGATCGTAGTAGCCCGGTGCGCGGCGCAGCTTGTCCGCCAGGTAACTGAGCTGTTCACCAGGGGCAAGGGCGCGCAGCTTTCCGACGTGGAAGCGAGCGCGCTCCCACAGGCCGGTGGTCAGCGCGCGCACGCTGCGCTTGCCAAAGCGCCACGCGCGTCGTCCGCGGTTTCGCAGCGCGCGCACTGGCTTGGGAAAGGCAGTGTCCACCAGCACCAGGGCGGCGACCTCCTCGCCCTGCGCGCGCAGTTGTTGCGCGATCTCGTAGGCGAGTACGCCGCCGATGCACAGGCCCACCAGGTAATAGGGTCCCTCGGGCTGGCGGGCCCGTAGCTGCCGGATGTAAGCACCGGCGAGTTCCGGCGCCCGTCCCGGTGACGCACCACGGCCGTCGAGGCCCGGTGCACGAAACGAGAGTACCGGCCGATCGGCGCCCAGGTGCCGCGTAAGTTTTCCGTACAGAAAGAAGATCGTGTGCTCGTCGCCCGTGCCACCCGGAATCAGGTACACGGGCTCGCCGGTGGTGCCGGTCTGCAGGGTAATGAGCGCGGGGCCGCTCCCGGCGTCCCGCTTCGGCGCCGAAGCCCGCTGCCGGTCTACCAGCGCTGCCATGGATGCGATGTTGCCGGCGCCCAGGAACTCGGAGACCGACAGCTCGATGTCGAAGGTCTCGCGGATACGGTAGCAAAGGCGCAGTGCCTTCAGCGAGTTGCCGCCCAGTTCGAAGAAATCCGCCTGTGAATCGAGTTTTTCCACACCCAGTTCCTGTTGCCAGAGGTCGATCAGCAGGCGTTGGCTCAGGTAGCCGGCCTCCGGATCGGCATCCGCACTACCAGCGGGCGGTGCCGGTGCGGCACGGCCGGCGATTGCCTGTTCGGCACGGGCCACGAGTTCGCCGCGGCGCACCTTGCCGATATCGGTGCGCGGCAGCGCATCCAGCACGCCAATGTATATAGGTGAACGGAAATCACCCAGTTGCGCGTCGCAGTAGCGGCGCAGGGCCCGTTCACCGGCATCCGCTCCGGGGTGCATGACCACGAACACCGCGATCTCCTGGCCGAAGATCGGGTCCACCACCGCAACCGCCGCGGCGTGGGCCACTTCCGGGTGTGCCAGCAGTACCGCTTCGATCTCCCGCAGGGGGATTTTCTCGCCCCCCTTGTTGGCCACCTCGCTGATCCGTCCATCGATGTAGCAGAACCCGTCGGCGTCCCGGTGACCGGTGTCGCCCGAGGTGAGCCAGCCATCGGCGTCCAGGACTCGCGCGGTTGCCTCCGGATCCCCGAAATAGCCCTTCATTACGCAGGGCCCGCGCACCCGCAGGCGGCCGCTCTCACCGGTGGGCAAGTCCTCCCCGTGCTCGTCGACGAAACGTACCTCGCAGTCCGCCGGTCTGCCGACGGAACCGGGTGGGGCCTGCCCCGGTGGCAGGGGACCGATAAACACCGGACCCGCCTCGGTCATGCCCATGGCCTGGACCACGGGAATACCGAAACGCCGCTGGAAGGCCTGTTGCAAAGCCGCCGGCAGGGGCGCGGAAGAGGAACGCAGGTAGCGCACCGTATGGTCGCCGGGAGCCGGACCGTGGGACGAATCCGCAAGCAGTTCCGCGAGCAGGCTCGGCACCATGGCGAGCCACGTGCAGCGGTATTGTTCGACCTGCTTCCAGAACGTGGCGGGACTGAACTCCCGCGGCACCACCAGGCTCGCGCCGACATACAGGCTTGCCAGCAGCGACACGCACTGAGCGCTCATGTGGTACAGCGGCAGCAGCAGCACGGTGCGATCGTTGGCCTCCAGCTGCTGGCCATGCGCGTGCAACCGTGCGCTCGCCAGCAGCAGGCGGTGATCGCCGAGAACGCCCTTGGGGGTACCGGTGGTGCCGGAGGTGTAGTTAATGATGGCGTCCGCATCCGCGGGGACCCGCGGCAGGACCGGCGGATCATGGCACTCCACCTCAACGACCGCCTCCAGCACAGGAATCCCGGCGAGGTGCTCGCCCAGGGAATGGCACAGGGCATCGCGCTGGCCCTCGGCGCAGACCAGCAGGCGTGGCGCGCAGTCGCCGATCAGTCCGGTCAGGCGCGCAGCGCCGGCGCGCGGGCTCACCGGAACCGCGATCAGCCCCTGGCAGGGCACGGCGAGCAGCCAGCCAAGCAGCGGCTCGCCGTTGTCCAACACCAGCAGCACGCGGTCTCCCGGGGCCAGGCCCCGTTGCGCCAGCCGGGCGGCAATGGCGCGAACGCGCGCATACAGCGCGGCGTAGCTCAGTTGCCGCCCTTCCTCCGGAAAGATGCAGGCACACCGCTCGCCGTGCCGGGCTGCTTGCCCCGCAAGCAGCTCGCCAAGATTCTCCAGCCGTGACGGCCGGTCCCCACTCCGTTCAGTCATATGCAGATCGGAAAGCAATCGAGCGAGTCCCAGGCAGGGTACCGGACCGGTGGCCGGCCGGCGGTTGGTGACGGTACGAACGGTTCAGAAGCCCCCCCTGCAATACTCCGTAACGTTTAGAGTTACTGTGAAATCAACGAGATAGTACCCTCAAACCGCTCCGCACGGTGACCCCCGGCACAACTCGGATCGCTACCTGCCCTGGCGGCAACCCTTTTCGCCCTCGCCAACGCCGCGCCTGCGGGCGGGTCTCGCAATCCTCCCGGGAAGCCCGGAGAATCCCTTCCATGATCGCCTGCTCCCGGTCGACTGGTGACACCGCCCCGCTGCGACGGCAGGGCGGCTAAGGTGGAGCGACCGCTGCGCATCCATTTCACGGACGTGGGCTGGCACCGCCACGGCGATCTGTACGTGCGCTGGACGCATCCTCACTTCGATGCCATCGGGATGGCCTGGAAGCAGGTCGTGGACGACCCGGACGTGGTCTTCGTGGGCTTCGGCGGGGAGGACTACCGGCGATTTGACTGCGTGCGGGTGCGCATGGCCGGAGAAAACGTCCGTCCCAACTTCGACGAATTCGATTTCGTAATGGGCGTCGACATTCTGGATGATCCCCGCTACCTGCGGGTTCCGTTCGGCAATCGCACGTACCGGCGCCTGCACGTACTCGCCGGCAAACCGGCAGCGGAGAAAATCGCCCGCGGGCGCACGGGCTTCTGCAACTTCGTGTATTCCAATCCGCACCCACCGGAGCGGATCCGGCTGTTTCGCCTCCTTTCCCGGTATCGCAAGGTAGATTCGTTCGGCCCGGTGCTCAACAACATGCCCTTCGAGCCCCATGCCGGCGAGCGCTATGCGCCGGACTGGCCGGAGGTCAAGCGGCGGGTGCAGGCGCGATACAAATTCACGATTGCGTTCGAGAGCGAGTCCTGGCCGGGCTACACGACTGAGAAAATCTGCGACGCGATGGAGACGGGCACGATACCGATCTACTGGGGCAATCCGCGGATCGCCGAGGATTTCAACCCGCGTTCCTTCATCAATTGTCACGCCTACGATTCCCTGGAAGAAGTCGTCGAGAGGATCATCGAAATCGACCAGGATGACGCGCTCTACATGAACATGCTGGCAGAGCCCTGGTTCGAGAACGACCGGGTACCGGACCGGTTCCGGCCGGAGATGGTGACCGCGTTCCTGCGGAACATTTTCCTGAGCGTGGGCGATATGCTGCCTGTCGCGCGCCAGCCGGAGGCCCGGGCGCGGGCCAGCGGCGCCCTCAGCCCGGGGAAACTGCTGCATGATCGATACACTCCCCGGCAGCGCTGGTTCTGCCGCCACCGATACGTCACCTGGCCCGCGTTCATCAACAGGCTGCGGCGCGTAGCACGACGCGCAGGCGAAGGGGATTGGCGCTGGTTCCGAAAGCGGCTGACGAGGGGTCCCGGGGGGGACGGCTGATCTGCGGTGATCCGACCCGGCGTGAACCCACCTACTCCTTTTGCGGCGCCATCCCCTTGCTGCATTCCCGCGGTGGACATTCTCGTCGATTGAATTGAAACTGCCTGCATGCTCGGATTTTCCCGGCATTTCGATGTGCCGCCCGGGTATCTCCTCCGCAACGGCGCTCAACCGAACCCAGGCGCCAGGGTGCTGCGGTCAAAAGACGATCTGGTGTTGGGGTTTCCATGTTCGAAAATATTGACGTAGCCCTGCTTGCCCGGTTTCAGTTCGCTTTCACGATGTCGTTTCACATCGTTTTCCCCGCCTTCTCGATCGGTCTCGCCAGTTATCTCGCGGTGCTGGAGGCACTGTGGCTGTGGCGCAAGGACGATTCCTTTCTGACCGTCTTTAACTACTGGAAAAAAATCTTCGCGGTCGCTTTCGGTATGGGCGTTGTATCGGGCATTGTCATGAGCTACCAGTTCGGAACCAACTGGAGCGTATTCTCCGACAAGACTGGTCCGGTCATTGGCCCGCTGATGGGTTACGAAGTTCTGACGGCGTTTTTCCTGGAAGCGGGTTTTCTCGGCGTGATGTTGTTCGGCCTCAACCGGGTCGGGCCAAAATTTCATTTCTTCGCAACCTCGATGGTCGCCTTTGGTACTTTGCTGTCGACCTTCTGGATCTTGTCGGTCAACAGCTGGATGCAGACTCCGGCAGGCTACGACATCAATGCCGTGGGTCAGTTCGTGCCGACCGATTGGTGGGCGGTCGTATTCAACCCTTCCTTCCCGTATCGCCTGGCGCACATGGTGTTGGCTGCCTATCTGACCACCGCGTTCGTAGTCGGCGGTGTCGGCGCCTGGCATTTATTGAAACAACAGGACAATCGTAGCGCCCGGATCATGTTTTCGATGGCGATGTGGATGGCGACGATCGTTGCCCCGTTGCAAATCCTGGCGGGAGATTTTCACGGGCTCAATACGCTAAAACATCAGCCCGCGAAGATCGCGGCTATGGAAGGCCATTTTGACACTCGCCAGGGGGCTCCATTAATCCTGTTCGGATTTCCCAACGACGAAATGGAGAAAGTCGATTATGCCGTGGAGATCCCGAATCTGGGCTCGATGATTCTCACCCACACCTGGGAGGGGGAAATCAAAGGCCTGAAGGCATGGCCGAGGCAGGAACGTCCCCCGGCGTCAATCGTGTTCTACAGCTTCCGGGTGATGCTCGTAGTGGGTTTTGCCATGGCGGCGCTGGGGCTTTGGAGCGCCTGGCGACGAGTTCGTCGTGATCTGTACGGCAGTCGCAACCTCTATCGAGCGGCGTTGCTGATGACGCCGAGCGGTTTCCTTGCCGTGCTTGCGGGATGGATTACCACGGAGGTCGGCCGTCAGCCCTATACCGTTTATGGACTGTTATTGACGGCAGATTCCATATCTCCACTGGAGGCCCCTGCCGTGGGCGGATCACTCATCGCCTTTATTGCCGTTTACTTCGTGGTGTTCACCGCGGGCATCTTCTACATCCTGCGGCTGATGGGCGAAGACCCGAACAAAGCCGTGGCGGCCATCGATATTGGACCGTCCCGCGCTGCCGGTATTGCTCCCGGCCCAGCTCTCGCCAAACGCAGGCGGCCGGCCGGCAGCGACTGAGGAGATCATTATGGGATTGGATCTGGCATTCATTTGGGCGGGCTTGATCGCCTTCGCCGTGCTGGCTTATGTAGTCCTGGACGGCTTCGATCTCGGTGTCGGCATGCTGTTTTTGTTTTTCAAGAGCGAACAGCAACGCGACCTCATGATGAATACAGTCACGCCGGTGTGGGACGGCAACGAGACCTGGCTAGTGCTCGGCGGCGGCGGGTTGTTTGCTGTATTTCCACTTGCCTATGCGACCATCATGCCAGCGCTGTATGCGCCGCTGATGGCCATGCTGCTCGGATTGGTGTTCCGCGGCGTCGCCTTCGAATTCCGCTGGCGCACCCAGCGCGCCAAATTTCTATGGGACTGGGCTTTTGCCGGTGGTTCATTGGTCGCAACCTTCGCCCAGGGAATTGCACTCGGCGCACTGGTGCAGGGGATCAAAGTCGTCGATCGCGCCTACGCCGGTGGATGGTGGGACTGGCTGACGCCTTTCAGCATGCTGAGCGGAACGGCGCTGGTCATTGGGTACACCTTGCTGGGTGCGACCTGGCTGAACATGAAAACCGATGGCTCCGTGCAGAAGCGCTCGCGTAAGTTTGCCCGACTGACAGGAATCGCGACGCTGGCACTGATCGGCGCGTTCAGCCTGTGGACACCGTTCTTGAACGACGTGTTCCTGAACCGCTGGTTTGCGGGCCCGACGGCGATATTCAGCGCTATCGTACCGATGCTTGTGCTGTTGTGTGCGCGAAGCCTGTTCACGGGGCTGCATGGTGACAAGGACCACGTGCCGTTTCTGGCTGCACTCGGCATTTTCGTGCTGTGCTACGCCGGCATTCTGATCAGTTTCTATCCTTACATTGTGCCTCCCGCGGTAACCATCCGGGACGCAGCCGCCCCCGATGCCAGCCTTGGTTTTCTGCTGGTTGGAACGGTCGTGCTGTTGCCGCTAATCCTCGTGT
>JAJDOE010000075.1 GCA_022340345.1 Gammaproteobacteria bacterium | reverse complement strand
AATCTCACGGCCTCCGTTCGCAAGTACAGTGATTCAGAACTCATCGGCATCATCAAAAACGGCGTGCGGCCGGATGGTCGCAGCCTAATGGTGATGCCATCGGAAGCGTTCGTGCTGCTGACGGATGCAGACCTCGGTCGCATCATCGCGTTCCTGAAGTCCCTGGGAGCAGTCGATGGACCTGGCCCGAGCACCTCGATGGGGCCGTTCGGCCGCGTCGGCATCGCCGTTGGCGAAATAAAGACAGCCGCTGAGCTCATCGCCGAAACCGTTCCGCCACCCGATGCAACCGGCGAACCGTCGGCCAATGGGCGATATCTCGCGCGGACCATCTGCGCACAATGCCACGGAACAAGCCTGCGCGGCGATTCGAATCCGGATTTCACAAGTCCGGGTCTGCAGGTTGTGGCGGCGTATTCCCCGGAAGCGTTTAGCCAATTGATGCGAACGGGCGTTGCGCTCGGATCCAGGAAGCTTGCCACGATGAGCCCATGGGCAAAGCAACATTTTTCACACTTCACGGATTCGGAGATTGCCGCTCTCTACAGCTACCTGCACAACATGCCGTAGCCTGAACCGTCACTCAACGTGAACGCTGACGAAGTGGAAATGTCCAGCAAGGCCGTCCCGCGGGCGCCGAAAAGCGGGGCGGCTGACGGGTAGTGTTAGACGGAAAAGGGAGACAGTAACTATGCAAGACGCGAACCTTGAAGAGCAAATTGCAGGAGCCCGGGCCTACGAAAATCTGCATGTGCCAGCCCTGTTCCAACAATGGTGCCCATGGGTGCTGGATGCTGCCGGCGTTGGCGTTGGGGATCGGGTCCTTGATGTCGCGTGTGGTACCGGGGCTTTGGCAAGAGAGGCAGCCACACGCGTCGGAGGCGGTGGATTTGTCGCGGGAGTTGATCCGGGGCGCGGAATGTTGGCCGTCGCAAAGGAATTGGCGCCAGCCATCGAGTGGAAGGAGGCTGCGGCGGAATCACTGCCATTTCCCGATCGGTCTTTTGACAGCGTTTGTTGCCAATTCGGCTTAATGTTCTTCACCGATCGATCCCAGGCGCTGCGGGAAATGATACGGGTGCTGAAACCGGGCGGAAAGCTGGCTGTCGCGGTCTGGGACAGCCTCGAGAACTCGGATGCTTATCCGATTGAAGTTGAGCTATTGCAACGTCTTGCAGGCGAAGCGGCGGCCAATGCGTTGCGGGCTCCTTTCGTGCTGGGCGACAAAGGCGCGCTGACTGCCCTTTTTGAGGATTCGGGAGTGGAATCGGTAGGTGTCACGACTCGGAATGGAACGGGCCGCTTTCCCAGCATCCGGACCATGGTCGAGGCGGATCTCCGAGGTTGGTTGCCCGTCATGGGAGTGTTCCTGAACGAGGAGCAAATCGAGGGAATTTTGGAGGAGGCGGAGAGGTCTCTGGCGGATTACCGAACCGAGGAAGGTCGGGTCGTTTTCAACGCTTCGGCCCATATTGTTACCGGTCTGGCTGGGACCGTCTAACAAAAGCATGCAATGGACGGCGCTGCGCGCCGCCGAGCTAGCACCACTTTAGTGGATAGCAAGCAAACAGATGCACCGTTCCAGCGGAAAAACCGGACAACCGACAGAAAGCTACTTCTTCTGCTGCTTTACCACCCAAACCACCAGGCCGACTATTGTGGCGAGCACCACGAGGGGGACCCAGAATCCTCCGTATCCACCCATCCATCCGGAACCCCACATGCCGTCATGCATCATGGGTCCGCTTTGCATGGGTCCGCTCTGCGCGAAACTGCTACCTGCGATCAGTAGCAGCGCCAGGCCAGTGCCAACGTTCAGTAGTGCTTTCATCGGTTCACCCGTTTGAAATTAAGTGTATTAACGTAATCCGGTGAGCTCCAAGTGTCGGTACGGTAGCAAACACAGTCTCATTGCCCGGGCGGCGCAACGCGGCAAGCCTATTGCGCGAAAGGAGCGCGAACGGCTTGGCCCGCGAGGTTCTCTGGTTCATGATTCGCCTCGCGGGTCAGGCCGTGGCCGGCCCTCGGATTTACCAAGATAGGCGGTATCGTTCTGTTTGGCGTAGTCGGGGTCACGGTGGCCGAATCGGTTGAGGTGCAATTTTCAACCCAGGGCCTGGAGAGGAGCGGCGAGCGGAATGGGAGTCACGGTCATGAGAGTGCGGATCTTCAAAACCTGGGATCGGCTTCGTTCCAGCTTCTGGTTTATCCCGGCCGTCATGGCCGGTGGCGCGATAACGCTGGCCTTCGTAAATGTCGCGCTCGATGCGCCAGCGACAAACTGGTTGCAGCGCGAATGGGGCTGGACATTTACCGGGGGAGCGGAGGGGGCGACCGCCGTGCTGGGTACCATCGCGGCGTCCATGATCACAATCGCCGGCGTAGTTTTCTCGATGACCCTTGTCGCCCTGTCGCTTGCCTCGGCACAGCTCGGCCCCCGCCTGCTTCGAAATTTCATGCGCGATACCACGACCCAGGCGGTACTCGGCACGTTCATCGCTACCTTCCTGTACTGCTTGCTTGTCCTGCGCACTATCCGGCGTGTGGATGAGGTCGCCTTCGTCCCTCACCTGTCGGTAGCCCTGGGCGTATTACTCGCGGTCGCAAGTGTGGGGGTATTGATCTACTTCATTCATCACGTGTCGGTTTCCATCCAGGCCAACGAGATTGTGTCGCGGGTCGGGAAGGAATTGATCGCGGGGATCGATGATCTATATCCGGAAAACATGGGCGGGGAAGTACCGCAGGTTCCGAAGGAGCCACCCGACGCCGGTCTGCTGGATGCGTTGGCTCGGGAGGGCCGTCCGGTTGGTGCGGCCGAGGATGGCTATATCCAATTCATCGACGGCGATGAGTTGGTGGATTTGGCAGCGGAAAACGATGTCATTATTCGGGTGGAGCGGGGGCCCGGGCACTATGTTGTCGCCACCTGCCCACTGGTGCTGGTCTGGCCCGGAAAACGCAGTTCCGAGCAGTTTGCGGAGAAGGTCAATTCCATGTTCGCCCTGGGTTACCAGCGGACGTCCGGCCAGGACCTTGGGTTCCTGGTCGACCAACTCGTCGAGATCGCGGTGCGAGCCCTGTCCACCGGGGTGAATGATCCATTCACGGCGACGGTGTGCCTGGACAACATTGGCTCCGCATTGTGTCGTCTGGTTCAGCGAGACATGCCGTCGCCTTTTCGCTATGACGCGCAGGACCAGCTTCGGGTCATTACGCCAGTTGTCACGTTCTCGGACCTTACGGACGCGGCGTTCAACCCGATTCGGCAATATGGCCGCTCCAGCGCCGCGGTGACCAACCGCCTGTTGGACACGATCGCTTTGGTCGCAAGATTCGCACATCGGCCGGCGGACCGCGCCACGCTCTTGCGGCATGCGGAAATGATCACCCGAGGGGCCGGCGAGGGGCTGCCCGAAGCGCAGGACCGTCGGGCGGTGGAGGAGCGCTGCCTGGCGGTAAGACAGTTGTGCAGCGAACCGGCCGGGTCTGGCCGCTGAAACACAACCCGTTTCGGGTGGTTGCCTTTGGCGCCGCCCCGTCGAGCCCGTAGGCGGAACAACCGATTGCACCTTTCTTAGGCGAGGACCATGGCTCAAAGTCTCTCACTGACCTACTACTCGGATGTCCTGTGTATTTGGGCGTATATATCGCAAGCGCGCGTCGACGAGGTCGCAGCGCAGTTTTCCGATGAGGTTTCCATCGACTACCGATTCTGTTCGGTATTCGGCGACACTGCGTTTAAAATCGGAAAAGGATGGGCCGATCGCGGCAGTTATGCGGGATTTGGACGCCACCTTCAGGAAGCCGCCTCGGATTTTGACCATATCAAACTGCATCCGGAAGTCTGGCAACGCAACCGGCCCACTTCGTCGACGCCGGCGCACATCCTGTTAAAGGCGGTACAACGCGTTGACCCGCGCAACTGCAGGGCCGTTCTGCAGGAGCTTCGGCTTGCGTTCTTTGAGCGATGTCTCGATATCAGTAGTCGCTCTGTGCTAATGGCGACCCTGGAGGTTGTGGGTGTACAGGTTAAAGACGTTCAGGAGGCGATCGATAGCGGGGCGGCCCATGCGGACCTGGAAGCGGACCTCCGTGACCAGCAAATACTGATGGTTCAGGGCAGCCCCACGTTCGTTCTCAACGAGGGACGCCAGAAACTATATGGCAACATTGGCTATGGTGTCATCGAAGCAAACATCAAGGAGTTGCTGGGTTCGCCGGTTTCCGGTGCGGCGAGTTGGTGTTAGCCCGGAAGCGAATGGACGTCTCTGATTGGCCGCCGGCCACTTTGGTCACCAGCAAAAGCTGGCATGGTCGGAAACGCCGCGGAGCGCAGTTGTTCGGCAACCAACTAACAGGTCGAGAATAGCAATGGATTACAAAGTCTTGCTCACGGTATTCACTACCGTGTTTATTGCGGAGCTTGGCGACAAGACGCAATTGGCAACACTGTTGTTTGCTTCCGATAGGGGAGTAAGCAAACTCACGGTGTTCGTCGGCGCCGCATTGGCACTAATTGTTGCGTCAGGTATTGGTGTAATCGCGGGTGGCACTCTTTCGCAATACCTGAGCGAAAAGCATTTGCATTACATTGCCGGAATGGGTTTTGTTGGCATCGGCATATGGACCCTGTTAAGGGCATAGACCTAATAACAAGATATTTTCAGGTGAAACAACATATACAGAAGGTCAGGAACGACTATGGTTTCGTCTGAGCTCATAAAAAGTGGAGAAAGATGATGGCAGCAGAAGCAGGAATCTTGAGTCTGGAAAATCCGGCGTTTGTCGCATACGCCCTGGCGGCATCGATCATGCTGCTGAAGCTGATGCTTCAGCCATGGATGACTGTCGTTCGGATGATGACAGTTCGTGCCGGTTTTCGTAGTCCGGAGGACGTGAAAAAAAGTCCCGTCAATCCGAATCCGGACCCGGGTCAGTTGGAACCAAACGAATACGTTGAGCGGTCACGACGTTTGAACCTCAACGACTTGGAGAGTATTCCCGCCTTTTTGGTTGCCGGGTTATTGTTTGTGCTGACAGATCCGCCACTCCTGTTGGCGCAAATCCTGATTTGGACCTACGTCGCTTCCCGAGCAGCGCACTTCATAGCTTATGTGACAGCGCAGCTGCACGATGTCCGGGCCACTCTGTGGACTATCAGTTCCGTTTCCGTATTGGTGATGGTGGTACATACCTTCATACGAGTTCTGAGTGTATGAGGTGCCGCCAGTCCGCGTGGCAAGGGCCGCCGGCCGAGGCCGTTCGAGCGGCTGGGTTTGGGTGTTAGATAACAATAATTGGCAAAATCCTGCGGCCATTTTGCCCTGTCCGGATCGAGGGAACGGCTAGGCCGACACACCAAATTTTGGCACTATTCATTAAATGGCGACTACGGAAACGTCCAATCTGGCTGTGCTCGTTGATGCCGACAATGCGCAAGCGTCAGTCATCGCGGAGATACTAGGTGAAGTGGCCAGGCACGGCACAGCTACCATTAAGCGAGCATACGGGGACTGGACGACGTCGAACCTGGCCGGATGGAAAAATGTGCTCCACGTCCACGCGGTCCAACCGATTCAGCAGTTCAGTTACACAAAGGGTAAGAACGCGACGGACTCCGCGCTGATTATCGACGCTATGGACCTGCTTCACGGAGGAAAAGTGGACGGCTTCTGTCTGGTGTCTTCTGACAGTGACTTCACGCGCCTTGCGACCAGGATCCGCGAGGCGGGGCTCATAGTGTTCGGATTCGGGGAGCAAAAGACTCCGAAGCCGTTCGTCGCTGCTTGCGACAAGTTTGTATTCACGGAGATTCTTGGCGAGCCAGCGAAGAAGAGCAAATCGCGGAAGGCAACGAACTCAATGCTCCGAGAACTGCTGCGGGTGGCTATTGCATCCGCAGCCCAGGAAGACGGTTGGGCCTCCCTTGGCGTGGTCGGGAGCCTGGTGAACAAGAACGACCCTTCCTTTGACGCCCGCAATTTTGGATACAAGAAACTGGGGGACCTGGTACGGAACCAAGCCTACCTGGACGTTGACGAAAGGCGGATCGGTAGCGGGGGTTCTATGGTTCACCTGTATGTCCGTGTGAAGGAAGCCTAGAAAGGAAGTGCAGCTTAGGATGCTAAGCATGCCGGCTCCGGGGGGTGGCAGGCGGCGTCGACCAGGTGGAATATTTTCAAACGGTGGCGGTAGCGGTAATCGCCGCGCCGGAACACAACAAAAACATCTTGGGGGAGGAGTCAAATGAATAACAAAACTGAATCCCCCTGGGATCGCATTCCGCAGCCCATCAGGAAGAAAATGATCTGGACGCTGTGGTTCATCACCTGGATCGGGCTGGTGGTCGGGCTGTTTGTTCCGGTCTATTTCGAGTACGTCGTTTTCTTTTCGGCCGCCCATGCGCTGCTGGCGCTGTTCCTGACTCGGTTCCAGGTGGAGTTGTTTCCGGTCCAGATCCGGATCGCCTTTTTCCTCTGGGTCGCTATCGGCACGTATGTTCCGTACATGTGGTGGATGTTGTACATCCCGATGGTCGGCGTAGCTTCCAACCTGTTTGTTGGTTACTGCCCATTGGCGCGCATGATGTATCTTTTCCCTTGGAACCGGGAAGAGAAGTTTTCGCTTGAACTGGTCTGGCGCGTGTTCCTTTCGCCGCCGGTGGTCGGGCAATTTGTTCCGCGAGCCGCGTCGGGCTGAAGGAGCGGACCCGGCAGGGACCCGGTAAGGAAACGGGGTCCCGGGTCCCGCCGGCGCGTGGTTGCGCCGCGTTGGAACCCATTGAGATAATTGAGTGCCTTGCCAGTGGCGTCGTCTTTGGTTGCGGTGCGCGGGTTGATGTCCACGGGACGGGAGGAGAACGCATGCCTGCTGCGATACATCATGAAATCCTGCTCAGCGGTAGCCCGCAACAGGTCTACGAGGCGCTAACCGACCCGGAACGCTTCGCCGCATTCACCGGAGCCGCGGCGGAAATCGATCCGGTCCCTGGCGGAGCCTTTGCTTGTTTCGGCGGGCTGATAACCGGCCGTACCATCGAGGCCATTCCCGGCAGCCGGTTGGTGCAGGCGTGGCGGGTGTTCAACTGGGACGAGGGCGTCTTTTCGATAGCCCGGTTCGAGTTGGTGGCCACCGACGAGGGAAAAACCAGGCTGGTCTTCGATCACACCGGCTTTCCGGAGGAACATCGGGGCCATCTGGATCCCGGCTGGCACCACAAATACTGGGATCCATTGAAGAAGTACCTCGGCGCCTGAGCACAATAGGGCGCGCGTGAAACAGCGTGAACTTACGCTCGGCGCGTACATTCGCCGGCGCAACGGGGTTCCCGCCGGCGCGCGTGGCGGCCTTCGCAACATGCTCTATCGCTCATTCGGCGCGGCGACTTTCGCCGGCTTCTGGCGGTACTGGAACCCTGTCTTCGGCTATGCCCTGGCCCGGTACGTATTCGCTCCCTTAAAAAGGGTAGTTTCTTCCGGGCTGGCGCTGGTCCTGACCTTTATTGTTTGTGGCGCCATCCACGACATGGTTACAATGGCGGTACGCGGGTCGGTTACGTTTTTTTTTACTCCCTGGTTTCTGCTTCTCGGTCTGGGTGTATTGCTGGGAAGCGCCCTGGGGCTGGACTTGTCGGGCCAGCCATGGGCACTGCGAGCCACGGTTAATTTTGGCTACATCGCCGTATGCCTGATCGCTACCATCGCTGTTCGCAACCTCGCGGCCTGACCGTGGTTTGAAATTTGGTGGATGACCGATCTCTGCGAGATATCGATGATCTGATTGCGTTGTTCTTTTCGATCTTCGACAACCGCGCACAGCGAACGCCGGATTGGTCCGCCTTGAGCCAGGTATTTCTTTCGGATGCCGTCATTAGCCGATGCGACGGTGATAGCAGGGAAACCATGGCTCTGCAGGAATTCATTTCGCCCAGAGAGGCGATGCTGACCGGCGGTTCTCTTGTGGAATTCCACGAATGGGAGACCGAGGCAAAAACGTTCGTTTCCGGAGTGACGGCGACTCGCATTTGCAGGTACGAAAAAGAGGGGCGACTGAATGGTGAGCCATATGCCGGGCGGGGCGCGAAGTCCATTCAAATGACCCGGACCCCGGAAGGCTGGCGGATTCTTTCGATCCTCTGGGAAGATGATGCGTGAAACCAGGATTTTTCGGTGACCACAATCATGGCGCTGGAAAATCGATCACCGTCGGGAGCCCCAAAGTTGGTGTGCCGGAATCCTTCGGCACGAAATCGTAGTTAGGAGAAAACATGAGTGCTTTCAACATCGTACGATTCCGCGTGAAGCGGGGTCGCCAGGAGGAGTTTATTGCTGCGCATCGCGAAGCCAAGGCGGACTTTCCCGGAATGCGGCGCAGCTCGCTGGTAAAAACCGGCGATCGCACCTTCTGCCTGATTGGCGAATGGGACGAGATGAACAATATCGTTGCCGCGCGGGACGGCATGATCGCCATCCTGGACGGCATGCGGGACATGCTCGAGGACCTGGGGGGTGGCCTTGGAGTTACCGATCCGGTGTCCGGCGAGGCGATCGTCGAAATCACTTCTTCGTAGCGGGTTTCAGGAGGCGAGATGATCGCCGTGATTTTTGAGGTTCGGCTGGCCGAGGCTCGCCGGGAGGAGTACCTGGAGCTGGCGGCTGCCCTGCGTTCGCAACTGGAGCAGATCGACGGGTTCATTTCCATCGAACGATTCCAGAGCCTTTCGGACCCGGGCAAACTGCTGTCTTTGTCGATTTTCGAAAACGAAGAGGCGGTGGCGGGCTGGCGCGCGCTGGAATCCCATCGCGCCGCCCAGGCGAAAGGCCGGGCCGGCATTTTCCAGGAGTACCGGATTCGCGTGGCCGGCGTCATTCGCGACTATGGCATGTCCGACCGGGCACAGGCGCCGGATGACAGTGCAGCGTTTCACCAAAACTGAACGGCAGCCGCCAACAACGGGATGCGGCTGATTCCCATCTCGATCCAGGCCACGCCAGCGGAACCGATCACGGATCTGCCGGCGATCGCCGCAGACGTCATGAAGGCCACCGCGCAAATGTACGTGGCGGTGGGCTTCCGAATGCCCTGGGTAGCTTACCTGGCGGTTGAAGAGGGCCGCTGCGTTGGTACCTGCGCGTTCAAGACGCCGCCGCGGGACGGGCGCGTCGAGATCGGCTATTTCACTTTTCCGGAGTACGAAGGAAAAGGCGTGGCGACGCGCATGGCCGGGCTACTGATCGAAGAGGGGCGGAAGCAAGAGCCGTCGGTCCAGCTATTTGCGCAAACGCTTCCGGGAAAAAGCGCATCTACCTGCATTCTGGAGAAACTTGGCTTCCGCATGATTGCGGTAGCGGAACATCCACAGGACGGTCGGGTGTGGGAATGGGAACTGCCACGCTAACCGGCCATTTGTCCGCGGTTGGCTGAGCCGGGCGTTCAGCCGATGCATGCCCTGCGCAGCCGGATTCGCAGCCGGCCGGTCCTGTGGTTTTACGTTGTGGCCGTGCTGCTTTCCTGGTCCTACTGGTTTATCCTGCTGGCCTCGGGGGCACGGGTGGCTCCCGGTTCCTCCGCGACGCACCTTCCGGGGCTGATGGGCCCGATGATTTCCGCGGTACTAATTGCTTGGCT
>JAJDOE010000073.1 GCA_022340345.1 Gammaproteobacteria bacterium | reverse complement strand
TTCCTCACGGGTCTGTTCCATTTCCAGATCAGCTTTACGCTCTGGATGGGGAAAACGATGTTTCTCTTCATGGGCGCCATTGTCGGCCTGTCCCGGCGGCGGCCCCCGCTACCGGCCGATGCGCTGCAAGCGGATCGGGCGATGGGCGTCAGCAGCGCATGAACGGGCGGGACTCGGATCACGAACGGATCTTGCTGGTATCGCCGTTCTTTGATCCGGAGCCCATCTCCACCGGCCGCTACAATACGTATCTGGCGCGAGGCCTGCGGGAGCGCGGACACCAGGTCGAGGTCGTATGCTCACATCCCTTTTATCCGGCATGGCGGCCGCGGCCCGGGGCGGACGAAGTGGATGGCATACCGCTGCATCGGGGTGGTGGAGCGGTGCGCTATCCGAACAACGGCGTGCTGCGGCGCGCTACCCTGGAGTACTGGTTTGCCCGCCACGCAGGTCGCAGTCTTCGCAACATCCAGCATCGTTTCGACCGCATGGTGTGCGTTATTCCACCGAGCCTGTTCCTGGCCACTGCGCCAGGCCGGCAGCTAGGCATGCGGATCGTCGGGATCGTGCATGACCTTCAGGGCATCCATGCGGGAAAAACCCAGGGACGCGCCGGGCGCCTGGTCGCTGGCCTGGCCGACCGGCTCGATGCGCGGGCGCTGCGGCGTTGTGATCGCGTGATCTGCCTGTCCCACAGCATGGCGGACTACGCGACCCGACGGCTGCATCTCAATGACGTGGTCGTTCGCTATCCCTTCGTCACCCTTGCCGAAGGGGCGGAAGACGCCCTGGACAGCCTGTTCCTCCCCGGGCAGCGGCACGTGGTGTACGCGGGCGCGTTGGGGGCAAAGCAGGATCCCGAATTCCTTCTGCAGGTTTTCCGTGAACTGACCCGGTCCCATGCGGATGTCGATTGCCATTTCTTTTCCGAGGGACCGTCCTTTGAGCGCATCCGGGCATTGCTGGCGACCGGCAAGGGTGCGCCGCGAATCTTTACGCACCCGCTGGTGGAGGACGCCGATACCTGGGCGCTGTACCGGCGGCCCGATGTGCACCTCGTACCGCAGGGCCCCGGTCTGGGTGCCGGGTCGCTGCCGTCGAAACTGCCGAACCTGTTGCATGCCGGCACACCGGTGCTCGCAATCTGTGATGCCGATTGCGAACTGGCTACCGTGGTGCGCGAGGCCGGCGCGGGCGCGGTGGTGGATTCACGGGACCCCGGCGCGGTGGCCGATGGAGTCCTGGCGCTGATGCGGCAATCGCGTGAAATCCATGGCCGCTCCGCCGCGTGGGCGTCCGAAAACTGCAGCCTGGATGCGCTGCTCGACAGCGTTCTCGAACGGAACACGGGGCTCGGGCGGCAATGAGTATGCGCAACGGCCGGGAGGGCTGGGCGCAGGTAGCCGTGCTGGCCTTTGTGGCCTGGATGCTGGCCCTGTCCAAGGGCGGTGTGCTGGAGTGGAGCCAGGCGCTGTTCGTTTCCGCGGTGGCGGTACTGCTGTTGATCCGAATTGCGGTCTGGATGCGCCAGGCGGAGGTAAACGGAGAGCAGGCGCGGGCCTGGCTGCGGCCATGGTTGGTGCTAAGCGCGCTGATCGCGATGCAACTGGTTCCGCTGCCGGCCTGGTTGCTGGATTTCCTGGGGGCCTACCCGCCGGAGATTCGTTCCCAGGGGCTGGTCTCGCGCATCAGCGCCATGCCGCTCGCTACCGTCGCCTGGTGGTCCCTGTTCACCGCCTACTGGACGGCCGCCTGGATGGTGAGCCGGATGACGGCCGGGCAGGCCCGCGTGACGGTGATGCTGGTGGTCGGGCTCGGGGTCGTCCAGGCCCTGTACGGACTGGTTGCCTACGCCGGTGGCCAGGAGACCATCCTGGGCATCTGGGACAAGCGGCACTACCTGGAAGACGCCACCGGAACCTTCGTTAACCGGAATCACTTCGCCGGATTGCTGGCGATGGCGTGGCCCCTGGGCCTGGCGTTGCTGCTCGATGATCGTCGTTCGGACCATCGCCACCGGGAAGTCGGGTTGTTGCTGCTGGCCGTTTCGGTTTCCGTTTTATTCGCGGTGGCCCTGACCGCCAGCCATTCGCGCCTGGGCATTGCAACCGCTATTGCCGGCGTGATTGCCTGGTACCTGGCGCAACGACAGGCGGGCGCCGTCTCCCGCGTTATTCCGGGTTGGTTCGCCTGGGTGGTGGGCGTGGTGACCGTGCTGGCGATGTTGTGGTTCGGGCTGGAGGTGCTGGTGCGCCGGTTGCTCATTCTTCCCGGGGACGACCGGTTCGCCATCTGGACGGCGTTGCTTGAGCTGCCCTGGCAGACCTGGCTGCTGGGTGGAGGCGCCGGTGCATTCCAGGACATTTTCCGCACGGTTCAGCCCGCGACACTGGACGGATTTTTCCGTTTTGCCCACGGGGACTGGATGGAACTGGTGGTGGAACTGGGCGTGGTGGGTACCGGCGTCCTGGTGTGGGCCACGCTCGCCTGGGCCCGGCGTTGCTGGCCCGGCCCGGTGCGTGGCCTGCGCGCCGGTGCAATCGGAGCGCTGTGTGCCATCGCGCTGCACAGCCTGGGTGACTTCAACTTGCGGGTACCGGGCTCGGCGATGGTCGCCTGGCTGGCGCTGGGCCTGTTGTTTAATTCCTCGCTTGGCGAGACAGCAAAACCGGAGCCCTCAGCGGGCAAGACCCGGAAACCAGCGGCGACGGCTCGGCGCAACGGCAAGCTTCTCCAGTTCCCTCCCCTCGACTAGGTGGCGCGGATTGTCGCAGGTGAGCCGGCGTGCGCCGGCTTCGCCCACCCAGCGCTGCAACACGCGGATCGCCGGACGCAGATCGGGTGGACGGGTATGCGCGCGGTGGGCGTCGCTGGCCACCAGGTAGGCCGAACCGTCCCGGCACCAGCGTTCGCACACCGCCTGGATATCGGAGCCGAATTCTCCCGTGCAACTCTGCCCGGTCAGCTGCAGTCGGCAGCCGGCGGTGACCCAGGCATCCACGATGGCGGGCCGGGCGCGCAGCGGCGAATTCCTCTCCGGGTGGGCGATCACCGGCGTGTATCCCCGGTCCAGCAACTGCCCCAGGATGTTCTCTGTGCCGACCGGCAGGCTGTGTTTCGGTAATTCGACCAGCACCGCCTGGCCCCGGTCCGCGAAGCTCAGCGCGTCGCCGCTTTGCAGGCGGTCGACCACTTCCGGCACCAGGTGCAGCTCCGATCCCGCGTGCAGCCGCAGGGCAATGCCGTGCTGGTCGAGCAATTGCTGGAAAGACTGCACCGCCTCCAGGATCCTGTCGCGGGAGTTGTGGAATACGCCGTTGAGATGATGCGGTGTCGCGATGATTTCGCTGATCCCGCTGGTGACCGCCAGCCGTGCCATGTCCAGGGCGATCCCGGCATCGGCCGCGCCATCGTCGAGGGCCGGCAGGATATGGTTGTGGCAGTCGATCAGCATTGGCCCGGCAGAAAACTCCCCCTAATCAGGCGCTTGTAATTTTCAGCCCACCATCGGAGTGGACATTCGGGCGTGCGATTCATTAGGATGGACGGAGCGGTGGCCCTGGCGGACAGTCTATATTACTGGAGATTCCGCCGGGTCAGACGTTCTGCGCCGATACTGAGCGCGGAGATGCGCCTTTGTTCAGGAGAAGCGGTCATGTGGAGAAGGATTCCTGTCGTGCTTATCGCCGCCGCGATCTGCTCTGGCCCGGTTGCG
>JAJDOE010000143.1 GCA_022340345.1 Gammaproteobacteria bacterium | reverse complement strand
GCCAGAAAAGCTCCGACCACCGAATGCGCTTCAGGTCAATCGCATCTCCCGTGTCCATCCCGGCAGGATCCTCCTCCACCTCCGTGGGCGTAGTGCCTTTTTTAACGTTTGAACTCAGCCGCGGCCAACGGCCGTCGGCTGGGGTGACGTGTTAGATGGCTACGCACGCCGCGATAGGAACCGTCGTGTGTTGTACTTGTCACGTGTCCTGGTTCTGGTAGAACCATTCGGGTTTGTCAAAGGCAAACAGGCCGTCCGCCTCGCGTTGCGGGCCCGTGAAGAATCTTTGGTGTGGAAACAACAAGTATTTTGTAGCCAAGGCGAGCACGAACGCGAAGGCTCCAAACGCTTTCTCCTCGTAGAGACCATCTTTGAACAGAATTAACACGTTACCAACCAGAAAAAATCCCGCAGCTAGTAGATAACTCCACCACTTCTTCCGATAGACGGGATAGAGAACGCTGGCGAAGCCAGTCCAGACCAAGAAAGAGATCGTCGCGAGCCCCAGCGGAATTCCGCTGGAAAAAAAAGCAGTGAACAGAGAAACGTAGCCGGAGGCCAACACTGAGGCTAGGATTCCCAGAAGGAGCCAATGCATCGGCTTCCCTGGCCCCGGGACAACTGGTAGCCGAGCTACCTTCAAAGAAGCCTCAACTGCAGTTAGCCCGGACGCGACCAAGTCGTTGAACAATTCACGCGGTTTCGTCGGGTCGGCCATCTAACTAGTAATTAGGTGGTGAATATTGGGAATGCATAACGCGAATATCGCGATATAGCAGATGGGAGTCCCCTGAAAACAACGGTTTAGGGGCAGGAAAAAACAATATTCGTGATATAGCATGCCCGCGCCTGGCGACGCCGCCTGCCATATCGGATTGATTGGGGGAAAACCGGTACGCCGTCCCGATCGGTATGGCGTCGCGCCCTTGCGGTGCTCGTGGCATTCGTTGCCCTCCCTGTCCTTGGCCTCTTGCCCGTACTCATGGAGCGGGCTTTTTCTGCAGCCACAAAAAGATATCACACCGCCCGTTGTCCTGGCTTTCCTGGCTCTGGTACCAGCGCCTCGTGACCGAACCAGAGATAGGCGACCGCGAACATCAGCCGTTGCAGCAGCCCGCCGACCGCGGGCAGGGCGCCACCAACGGGCACCAGTAGCGTCGCGGCAAGGATTGCCGCCAGGTCAAAGCGCCTGGAGCGAGGCTGGTCCGGGCCCCGTTGCAGCCATCGGGCGACTACCCCCAGGGTGAAAGCGAATCCCATGCCCGTTGCCGTCACGGAATGCAGCAGGTCCTCCATCGCATCCACCGGCGCCCCGGGCAGCCAGGGCTTGTGGGAGAACGCCGCGGTTCCGAACATGCAGACCGCGAATACCAGCATCATCCAGTAGGTTCCGCGCGCCCAGTGGGGCCGCCGCTGAAGCGCCAGCCAAAGCACCGCCAGCCCGAACAGCAGGAATCCCATGCGCGCGATCCAGGCATGCCGCAGGCCCTGGGCGGCGGACTCGCTGATGGAGTGGTACAGCCAGGAATAGCCGCCGGGCATGGCCAGCGGCGCGAGAAAAATGCAGGCGGCCGAAGAGAGCAGCAGGGCGATGATTACGGACCGGACAATCGCTGGCCCCAGGCGCGTGGCGGGTTGCAGGAGCTGCGGACCGTTCATTTCATTCACCGGGCCATCGCTGGTTTTCTCCGGGTCCCGGTGCGTCCGCGCCGAATCCCGGGTACGGAACCATTTTGCGCCCGGTGGCGGGAAATGCGAACCGGCGGCGGCGATGCGGGTTTGCGGTGATCGTACGCCGCCCGGCCGCTGACTCTATAATGAGCCCCAGGCAAATCGCGTCGTGTCGCCGGGTCCCCGGCCCCGCGTCCGACAAAGGAATCCATGCAGGTCTACGACAACGTTCTGGCCATGATCGGCAACACGCCGTTGCTGGAGTTCCGGCGCCTGGATGCCGGTCCCTGCCGGCTGTTCGGCAAGCTCGAACTGCAGAACCCCGGCGGGTCGGTCAAGGACCGCATCGCGCTGTTCATGGTGGAGGCCGCGGAAAAGGACGGACGCCTGAAGCCCGGCGGAACCCTGGTCGAGGCGACGGCGGGGAATACCGGCCTGGGGCTGGCGCTGGTGGCCGGGCAGAAGGGCTACCACTTAAAGATCGTCATGCCGGACAAGATGAGCCAGGAGAAGGTCCAGCACCTCAAGGCGCTGGGGGCGGAAATCATCATGACCCGCTCCGACGTGGGCAAGGGCCACCCGGAGTACTACCACGACCTGGCCGAGCGCATCGCGTCCGAGACCCCCGGCAGCGTCTACATCAGCCAGTTCACCAACCCGGCCAACGCGCGCGCCCACTACGAGACCACCGCGCCGGAGATCTGGGAGCAGATGGGCGGGGAGCTGGACGCGGTGGTGGTGGGGGTGGGCAGCGGCGGCACCCTGTCCGGTATCGGGCGTTTCATGAAGGAGAAAGACCCGCGGGTGGAGATGATCCTGGCCGACCCGGAGGGCTCGATCCTCGCGCCGCTGGTCAACGAGGGCCGCCACGTGGAGCCGGGAAGCTGGCTGGTGGAAGGCATTGGCGAGGATTTCGTTCCGCCGGTGTGTGATATCGAACTCGCGAGCAAGGCCTACCCGGTGAGCGACCGGGACGCGTTCCTGATGGCCCGCGAACTGCTGCGCACCGAGGGCATCCTCGCCGGCTCGTCCACCGGGGTGCTGCTGACCGCGGCCTTGCGCTATTGCCGGGAGCAGAGCGAGGAAAAGCGCGTGGTGGTGCTGGTTGCCGACAGCGGTAACAAGTACCTGTCCAAGATGTACAACGACTACTGGATGGCGGACCAGGGTTTCGTCCGGCGCGAGGCCACCGGCGACCTGCGCGACCTGATCACCCGCCGGCACACGGAGCACGCCACGGTCACCGTGGGCCCGGACGAACCGCTGACCACCGCTTACAAGCGCATGCGGCTGCACGACATCTCCCAGCTACCGGTGCTGGAAGACGGTGCGGTGGTGGGTATCCTCGATGAGTCCGACCTGCTGCTGGCGGTGTACGGTCACGAGGAGTCCTTCGCCGGGCCGGTGCGCGGGGCCATGACCCGCCGGCTGGAGATCATGTCACCGGGCGAGCCGGTGGAGGCCCTGATGCCGGTGTTCCGCAAGGACCACGTGGCCATCGTCCAGGAGCAGGGCGCGTTTCTTGGCCTGATTACCCGGGTCGACCTGCTGAACTATCTGCGACGCAAACTGCCATGAGCGAGAAAAAGAAATTCGCCACCCGGGTCATCCATGCCGGCCAGGCGCCGGACCCGAGTACCGGCGCCATCATGCCGCCCATCTACGCCACCTCCACCTACGTGCAGGACAGCCCCGGAGTGCACAAGGGCTACGAGTACTCGCGCACCCAGAATCCCACGCGCATGGCCTTCGAGCGCTGCATCGCGGACCTGGAGGGTGGTGGTGCCGGGTTTGCCTTCGCCTCCGGCATGGCCGCCACCGCCACCATCCTGGAATTGCTGAACCAGGGCGCGCGGGTGGTGGCCATGGACGACCTCTACGGCGGCACCTACCGGCTGTTCGAGCAGGTCCGGCGCGCCAGCGCCGGGCTGGATTTCCACTACGCGGACTTCTCGGACCCGGCGCAGATCGAGCAGGCCATCACCCCGGACACCAACCTGGTGTGGATCGAGACCCCCAGCAACCCGTTGCTGCGACTGGTGGACCTGGCGCGGGTGGCGGGCGCGGGCAAGGCCGCCGGCGCGTTGCTGGTGGCGGACAATACCTTCGCCACCCCCTACCTGCAGCGGCCGCTGGAATACGGCTTCGATGTGGTGATGCATTCCACCACCAAGTACCTCAACGGCCACAGCGACATGGTCGGCGGCGTCGCCGTGGTCCACCCGCAACGCCCGGAGCTGGCCGAACGCCTGGGCTTTCTGCAGAACTCGGTGGGCGCCATTGCGGGTCCGTTCGACAGCTACCTGGCCTTGCGCGGCCTGAAGACCCTGGCGCTGCGCATGCAGCGGCATTGCGAGAATGCGGCGCGGGTGGCGGAGTTCCTGGAGGCGCGGGCGGATGTGCAACAGGTGATCTTCCCGGGGCTGGCCAGCCATCCCCAGCATGAACTCGCGCGCCGCCAGATGCCCGGCTACGGCGGCATGCTCAGCGCGGTCCTCGACGGTGGGCTGGAGCGCGCCCGTGGCTTCCTCGAGCGCTGCCGGATCTTCGCCCTGGCCGAGAGCCTGGGCGGGGTGGAGAGCCTGATCGAGCACCCGGCGATCATGACCCACGCCTCGGTTCCGGCGGAGTTGCGCCGGGAGCGCGGCATCGACGACGGCCTGGTACGGCTGTCGGTTGGGATCGAGGACGCGGACGACCTGATCGCCGATCTGGAGCAGGCGCTCGGCGCCTGATATCGTCCCGCGCGATGGACCTGTGGAACTACCCGCTCGTTGCGCTTGCTTCCGGCGAATACCTGCTGCTGGGCCAGCTGGTGGGGATTTTGCTCGCCCTGCTGGCGGGGCTGCTGTCGGCGTCGTGGTTGTCACGGCTGGTGGCGAGGCAGCTGAAGAAGGCGCAGGTTGCTCCCAATACCGTGCACCTGGTGCGGCGCCTGATTTACTACGCATTGCTGCTGATGCTGGCGCTTACCCTGCTGGCATTGCTGCACATACCGCTGACGGCGCTGGCTTTTCTTTCCGGTGGTATTGCCATCGGTGTGGGCTTCGGCGCCCAGGCGCTGATCAACAACTTCCTCAGTGGCTGGATCCTGATGTCCGAACGCCCGGTGCGCATCGGTGATTTCATTGAAGTGGGCGAATCCCAGGGGACCGTGGAGAACATCGGTAACCGTTCCACCCGCGTGCGCCGGGTAGACGGGGTCCACATGCTGATACCCAACAGCCTGATGCTGGAACAGACGGTGGTCAACTGGACCCTGATCGACCGTGACATCCGTACCCGTGTGCGGGTCGGCGTGGCCTACGGATCACCGGTGCGGCAGGTAGAAGAGATTCTGCGGCGCTCGGTAACCGAGCACAACGCGGTGAAGGTGAACCCGCCGCCCCTGGTGGTATTCGAGGATTTCGGCGACAGCTCCCTGGTGTTCGATATGTTCTTCTGGTGTGCGGTCTCCGGGGAACGGGAGCTGCGGCTGGTGCGCAGCGACATCCGCTACCGGATTACGGAGTTGTTCGAAGAGGCGGGCATTACCATCTCCTTCCCGCAGCGGGACGTACACCTGCTGGCCAGCACGCCGGTCCCGGTACGCATCAGCAACGCAAACGAGGGCGAAACCGATGCCTGACGAGAGCATTCCCGCCGGGTACCGGCTGGCAGGGGCCACCGCCGGCCCCGCGGTGGCGCTGGAGGCGGCACCGCCCTGGAAGGGAGACGGGCCGCCGATGTGGCTGCATTTCGACATGGCCGACGACCAGGCGCGTGCCTGGATCAACGCGCAGCCGGCGCTGGTGGTTCCGGTGCGCGAGTTGTTGCTCTCCGAGTACGTGCGTCCGCGCTACCTTCCCGCGGGCGAGGGCTTCGCGCTGGTATTGCGGGGCGTCAACCTGAATCCCGGGGAAGAGCCCGATGACATGGTGGCGGTGCGAATCTGGATGGATCGCACCGGCATCCTCACCTGCCGGCGTCGGCGCTTGCGTTCCATCGCCACCATACGCGAGCAGCTTGAGGCGGGCGAGGGGCCACGTACCGCCCCGGACCTGCTGGTGCAGCTAATGGACTATCTCGGTGAATTCACCGAGGAATACATCGACGGGCTGGAAAAACGCCTGGACCGGATTGAGGAGGACACCGAGACCGGTTATGGCTCACAGGACACGGGCATGCAGCTCGGCCAGCTTCGGCGCGAGACCGCCAGCGTGCGCCGTTCCCTGGCGCCCCAGCGCGAGGCGGTGGAGGCCCTGCTGCGCGCAACCACGCTGCTCAACGATTCCCAGCGCAACGCGGCCCGCGAGCAGCTCGACCGATTGTCCCGGCACCTGGAGGACCTGGACCTGATCCGGGAACGCAGCGTGGTGGCGCACGAACAGCGCGTCAACCAGATGGCCCAGCAGCAGAACTCGCGCCTGTTCCTGTTATCGGTGGTGGCGGCGATCTTCCTGCCGCTGACCTTCGTTACCGGGCTGTTGGGGATGAATGTCGGCGGAATACCGGGGGAAGGAGTGGCCTGGGCCTTTTGGAGCATCCTTGGCGCATCGGCGCTGGTGGCGGTGGTACTGGCGCTCTGGTTCCGGATGCGCCGTTGGCTTTGAGAGCGACCCGTGGCGCTGGGCTCCGCCCGCGCGTCTCCCTTTACTTGCTTGCGCTCGCGATGTGTTTTGCCTGCGGCGCGGCGGAGGCCGGCAAACCCCAGGTGGCCGGTTGGGTCGAACGGGCCACCGTGTGGCCGGATCGGGTCAGCGTGCATGCCAAGATGGATACCGGCGCGCGCACTTCCTCCATCAATGCCGCCAACCCCACGTTCTTTGAAAAACAGGGCAGCCGCTGGGTGCAGTTTTCGCTGACCACCCGCGAGCACGAGACCATCGTTCTGGAACGGCCGCTGGTTCGCATTGCGCGGGTTAAGCGGCATTTCGGCAAGGTGCAGGAGCGCCCGGTCATCGAGCTGGACTTCTGTGTCGGCAGGGTGCGTCGCGCCGTGGAAGTCACGCTGGTGGATCGCTCCGGGCTCAATTACCAGTTGCTGGTGGGTCGCAACTTTCTGGAGGGGAAACTGCTGGTGGATGCGGGGCGCAGCTACGTGCTGGGGCCGGCCTGCGCTGGCGGCTGATCGCCGGCCTGCGCCGGCATCGCGGGCTTGCGCGGCTCCAGCAGCCAGCCCAGCCCGGGCCGCTCGGCGAGGCGCTGTCCCCGGTACTTGCCCAGCAGGATCATCGCCGCCACCGTGAGTGCGTGCATTTCCGGGTAGGCGGTCAGCCACTCGCCCCAGTGGGTCTGCAACAGGATCCAGAGTGCGCCAAGCGCCACGGTCACCGTCCAGGCCAGGCGCATCAGTGCGATTCGCACTCCGGACTCATCCGCCACCGCGTAGAAGCGGTCCACCGTGTTGGTGAGGATGACAATCGGAAGCAGCACCACGGCGCCGTCCGCCGATGGATCCAGGCGCATGAGCAGCGATACCACCAGTGCCATGGCCAGGGCCACCAGGGTAAATACGATCCCCAGGCGTGGAACGCGGGGCAGCCCCAGGCCCGGCAGCATGGAGCGGCCGGCAATGCCAATTACCGTCACCAGGCCGAACACGATGGCGGCGGTTGCCCAATCTACGAATACCGCGGCCAGCGCCAGCAGGCTGGGGGTAAAGGTACCGTAGGTGCGGATGCCCACGATCTGCCGCAGAGCCTCGGTCCACAGTGCGCCCAGGGGTAACAACAACAGCAGTGCGAGTATCTCGCGGGTACGCGGAGACAGGCGGGTAAGGTCTATCACTTCCATCCAGCCGGGTTCATTGGCCCGGGCGAGCAGTCCGGCGGGTGGCGGAGCCGTTCGGATCCGCCATTGGCTGGAATAAATCCTGCCGTCCTCGGCGATCGCCACCGCCGGACCGCCACGGCGGAACGGGACATAGCCGGCGGGCAAGGTGTACAGGTGGCCGGCCTCCACGTCGAAGGCCTGCCAGGTGTCACCGATGTAGACTTCGCCCCAATGACGGAGCCGCTGGTTGTCCGGCGCCAGAAGGTTCAGGCCGGTCACCGTGCGCGCCGGAAGATGGCCGCCCCGCAACAGGGTCACCAGCGCACGGGTGGCGCCGAGGGGAGAAGCCCTGCCGGTGCGCAGGGCGGTACCACCGTCGTCGCTGCCCCGGGGCTCAATTCGAATTCGTTCGCTGACGAGTTCGAACAGTCGCCGCACGAGCAGTGCCGGCTCGCTGCCGGCGGGTGGCAGGCCATTGAGCAAGGTCGCCACCTCCCGCGCCTCCACCGGAATGCCGGGCTCGCTGACCAGCCACTCGGCGCGGTCCACCAACGCGCCTGGCGACGGCAACGGGCGCTCCAGGGCGCGCAGGTGCAGGTCGAATTGCAGGGCCAGGTGCAAGTCACCGGCCCGTGTGCTGACCAGAATGATGTCCCGTGCCGCAGATGGTGCCCGGGAACGACTGCGCCGCATCCCCGGGTGGGAAGCGGCCTGGCTGAAGACCCGTATGTGGCGGGTATCCCAGGGTGGCGCAATGCGGATCACCGCTCCCTCGTCTCGCGCCTGCGCCTGCACCGACAGTTGCACGGACCAGGCGCTGTCGCCGGTGGGCAGGGCGCTTTTCTGGCGCAGCGAATAGCGGGATCCGGCGGCCAGCGCCGCGAACAGCACCAGCGCCACGATGACCAGCGGGAGTCGCCAGCGACTCTCGGTCGCCTTCTGGTCCCCGGCTACACCTGATATGGTTGGTTCCATAGTCCGCAACGACGATACAACGAGCCTATCCCCACTGAAAGCGCATGATTCGAAAGCCCCTGTGGCCCGTGTGGACGGGCGGGCCGCATTGCCGGAAGTCGGCTGGCGCGAGTGGCTGGCGTTGCCGGAACTGGGTATCGACCATATCAAGGCCAAGACCGATACCGGCGCACGCACTTCCTGCCTGCATGCATTTTTTGTCGAACCCCTGGAACGGGATGGCGAGGCCTGGGTGCGGTTCGGTATTCACCCGCTCCAGGGCCGCGAGGATATTTGCATCCAGTGCGAGGCACGGGTGCAGGATCAGCGCGTGGTAACGGACTCCGGGGGGCATGCGGAACGTCGCTACGTGATCTCCACCGTGGCGAAACTGGGGCAATACCAGTGGCCCCTGGAGCTGACATTGACCAACCGGGATACCATGCGGTTTCGTATGCTGCTTGGGCGCACCGCGCTCAAGAAGCGGTTTCTCGTAAATCCGGCGCGCTCCTACCTCTGTGGCGGGCGACATTTTTTTCCGGAAACTGATGAAGGTGATGACGAATGAGAATTGCTGTGCTGTCGCGTAATCCGAAGCTCTATTCCACGAAGCGCCTGGTGGAGGCGGCCAAGGCGCGTGGGCATGAGGTACAGGTGCTGGATACGCTGAAATGCTACATGGACATCGCCTCGCTGCGACCGAGCGTGCATTACCGGGGCGAGCGCCTACAGCCTTTCGACGCGATCATCCCGCGCATCGGCGCCTCGGTCACCTTCTACGGGGCAGCGGTGCTGCGCCAGTTCGAAATGATGGGCGCCTACCCGTTGAACGAGTCGGTGGCGATTACCCGGTCCCGGGACAAGCTGCGCTCGCTGCAGATCCTGGCACGGGCGGGTATCGGGTTACCGCTGACCGGTTTCGCCCACCGGCCCGATAGCACCGCCGACCTGATCAAGCTGGTCAACGGCGCGCCACTGGTGCTCAAGCTGCTGGAAGGCACCCAGGGCAAGGGCGTGGTGCTGGCGGAAACGCACAAGGCGGCGGAAAGTGTGATCGATGCGTTCCGCGAACTGAACGCGAATTTCCTGGTACAGGAATTTATCAAGGAGGCCGGCGGGTCGGACATCCGTGCCCTGGTCATCGGCGAGAAGGTCGTGGCGGCCATGCAGCGCCAGGCCAAGGAAGGGGAGTTTCGCTCCAACCTGCACCGGGGCGGCACCGCCAAGTTGGTGAAGTTGACGCCCGAGGAGCGCTCCACCGCGGTACGCGCGGCGCGCAAGATGGGATTGAACGTCTCGGGCGTGGACCTGTTGCGCTCCAACCACGGCCCGGTGGTCATGGAGGTGAATTCCTCTCCCGGACTGGGAGGCATCGAGGAAGCCACCGGCAAGGATGTGGCGAACCTGGTGATCGAATTCATCGAAAAGAATGCCAAGCCGCACCACACCCGAACCCGCGGCCAGGGCTGACGGGTTCCGCCCCTGAACAGCCCCGGAAGTCTTCCGCCGGCGGCCATCACGATCGGCGATACCGTGGTGCAACCCGGCACCCGGGTCACCATCGACCTGCCGGTAGCCCGGCTGTATACCAGCACCGAGCTTTCCATGCCGGTGGAGGTCGTGCACGGCCGTCAATCCGGCCCACGGCTCTTCGTCAGCGCCGCCATCCACGGAGACGAACTCAACGGGGTGGAGATCATTCGCCGGGTGCTGGCACACAGTGGCTTGCGGCGATTGCGCGGGTCTCTCATCGCGATCCCCGTGGTCAACGTGCATGGCCTGCTCAACCGTTCCCGGTATCTGCCGGACCGGCGGGACCTGAACCGCAGTTTCCCCGGCAGTGATCGCGGCTCGCTCACCGCGCGGGTAGCGGGCCTGTTTATGGCGGAGATCGTGTCCCGTTGTACGCACGGCATTGATCTGCACACCGGCGCGGTGCACCGCGAGAACCTGCCCCAGATCCGCGCCAACCTGGACGACGCCGAAACCCGCGACCTGGCGAAATTGTTTGGCGTGCCGGTGTTGCTGAACGCGGACTTCCGGGACGGTTCGCTGCGGGCCGCGGCCGCGGAACAGGGTATTCCCATGCTGCTCTATGAAGCCGGGGAGGCACTGCGCTTCAGTGAGCTGGCGATTCGCGCCGGGGTTCGCGGGGTGCTCAACGTGATGCGCGCGCTGGAAATGTTGCCGCCCAGCCGCAGACCGCAAAGCCGGGTAGAGGCGGTAATTGCGCGCGGTTCGAGTTGGGTGCGGGCGTCCCAGAGCGGAATCATGCGCACCCGCATCGCGCTCGGGGCTCATCTTCGGGAGGGAGACCGGATCGCGGCGATTTCCAGTCCGCTGGGCGCGGACAAGGTGGACGTAACCAGCCCGTTCGACGGCATCCTGATTGGTCGTAGCCACCTGCCCCTGGTGCAGGAAGGCGAAGCACTGTTTCACATCGCCCGCTTTCGCCACGCGGGCACGGTGGCCGAGCGGGTGGACGAACTGCACAACGAGCTGGAGCCCTCCGACCCCTACGATCAGAATCCGTGATCGTCAGAATCGAGTTTTTTCGCTTTACTTGGCATTTCAGAATAGCTATCTATTTCACCAATTCCCGCATGAATTGAGTGGAGCCGCGCTGATGCCGTCCAAAAAAGGCCAGACCGAAACACCGAAGCGATCCTTCGAATCTGCCTCGGGAGATACCATTGATGTTCCGGACTTTATTACCGATGACGATTCAGAAGATGAAGAATTCGTCTTCGAGCGTGAGCGGCGTGGTTCCGGAAAGGCGCTGGACGCTCGCATGCGCCTGGAGCGGCTGCTGGAGAGGAAGTCACTGGCGCGAACCATCAGTGATGATCTTTATACCGCGGAGCTGGATTTCGACTGAGGCAGCAGCGCCAGGGTGGCGCTGATCAGTTCCCTCTTTTTCGATTTACTGGCGTAGCCAGCGAAGACCCGCTGCTTAAATAGCGGCGCGCCCGCGACCAGATGCAGGCGGCCGGCCGCCAGTTCCGCTTCGATGCCCGGTTGCGCCAGGTAGGTGGCGCCGCCGCAGGCGAGCAGGAAATCGCGGGCAACGCTGCCCAGGCTGACCCGTAGGCGCGGCGGCGGCGCGCTGGAAAAAGTCCGGGCGTGGTGATTCAGGAACGCGCTGCCCCATTCCACCAGCACATAGTCCGACAGCGCATCCTCCACGCTCAGCCCGGGCCGGCTCGCGACCAGCAGCAGCGGAATCGTCTCCAGTTCCCGCACCTCCAGTTTCTTCAGTCGCGGGCTTTCGAACGAAATGATGAGATCGAGCGCATCGTTGAGTAGCTGCTGCAGAAGGACGTCTGCCGCCGCGCTCTCCGCGGTTACCAGCAGATTGGAGCGTGCGCCGTACAGCGTCTGCAACCAGCGGCTCACGCCCACATCCCACAGGTTGGGTGTTGCGCCAAGTAACAGGGTCTGGTCGGCATTTCGTCCCAGCAGCACTTCCTGGCGGGCCCGGTGCCAACTGGTAACGATGTTCTCGGCAAACGGGACCAGGCTCTGACCTTCGCTGGTCAGGCGGATGTCATTCCGGTCGCGGGTAAATAACGGCGCCCCGATCTGATCCTCCAGCAGGCGGATGCGTGCGCTCACCGTGGATTGGCTCAGGGACAGATTCACCGCGGCCCGGCCGAAATGACGTGCCTGGTGGACCTCCAGAAAGGTGCGAAGCAGCTCGATATCCATGGGCGGTCCGTTCTAGTTATTTCCCAGCAGCAGGCGTTCGCGTGCTGCCCACACGTCGGTAATGAGCTGGCCGCCGCGCAGGGTTTCCAGCCGGGTTGCCGCCAGCCGCTGTTGCGGGTGACCCGGCGGCAGCGCTGCCAGGGCCATGTTCTGAAAGCGTACCGCATCGGCAAAATCTCCGCCGGCGGCCAGCACCATGGCGACGGTTTCCGCGAGTCCCGGCGGCAGGTCGCGGGCATTTCGCCAGGGCGCAATCAGGCTGGCCGCGCGTTGCGGGTCGGCCACCGGTGGCCGGGTGAGGAGCCGTGCCAGCAGCGCCGGGAAGCGTGGATTCCGGGGGTTTGCCGCCAGCGCCGCTTCCAGCGCCGCCACCGCTTCGGGCGCCTGGCCCGCGTGCCAGCGCAGGCTGGCAAGCCGCAGCTGCGCTATTTCGAACTGGGGGTCGATGGAAACGGCCTGTTGCAGTTCTTCCACGGCCGCCGGAATCCGCTGTCGCGCGGCATGCAAATCCGCCAACGCCAGCCGTGCCCGGACGTCCTGTGAATCCACGCGCACGGCTCGCTCCAGCAGCCGCAGTGCCTCGTCATCTTCGCCGCGCCGGGCCAGTAACTGCGCGAGGGTAACCAGTCCGGGCACGTAACGTGGGTGGCGGCGCAGCAGGCTGCCGAGTTCGTCGGCCGCCTGACTGATACGGCCGCTCCGCTGCAGTGCCAGGGCGAGGTTGAAATGCAGGTCCGCGTGGTCCGGATCCGTTACCACCGCCTCCTGCAGCAAGCGCAGGCCTTCGTCGGTACGCCCGGCGCGCAGTAATTCGTCGGCGCGCGCCTCCAGCGCCAGGGATCCGCGTTGCATGGCCAGCACCCGCGCAATGCGGGGGTCATCGTTGCCGGGGTCGCGGGGCGTGTAGCCACTGGCGGCGGCGGCGCGCAGGTGTTGGCGGGCCTCGTCCAGCCGTCCGGCGCCGCGCAGGGCCTGCACCAGGCCATGGTGCAGCTCCGCGGAGCGCGGTGAGGTGACGAGGGCCGCGGTAAAGTGTTCCGCCGCGGCAGTGAAGTCCCCCTGTTCCAGGGCCAGGCGCCCGAGGGCGGAGCGCACCCAGGGATGGGATCGGGATGCGGCGTCCACCGCCTCCAGCAGCCGCTGCGCGGCCCGGGAATTGCCCCGGTCCAGTTCGAGTTCCACCAGTTCCAGGCGGGTAGTGAGGTCCGCCGGGTCGCGGGCCAGCACCGCGCCCAGGGCCTCTTGCGCGAGTTGCGTGCGCCCCATGCGACGCGCCACGTAGCCCTGGTAGAAGAGTGCCTCGCTGTTTCCCGGGTCGAGTTGCAGGGCGTTTCCGTAGGCCGCCAGCGCCTGTTCGAAATAGCGGTAGGCCTGGTAGAGCTGCCCCAGGCGCAGCCAGGCGGCGGCGCTGGCGTCGCGGTTTACCCGTTCGTGCTGTTCTTCCAGTTGCCGCGCCACCGCAGCCTCCGGGGGACGGCCGGCGGTCAGCGGCGGAACCGCCGCGAGCTGGGGCGCCGGTTCGCAGGCGGCCACCAGCAGGCAGGCAATCACCAGTGCCTGGCGGGCAGGCCTCACGGGGTCAGCCTGTGGTAGCGATCCACTGCCAGATCCGGGTATTCGCGGCTGCTGCCATCCGGCCACTGTACCTGGACCACCACGCTGGCCCCGGCATCGCCAAGACCGAAGCGCACCCGCGGATCGGAGCTCGACAGGTAGCTGCCGTCCCGGCGGGCCAGCAACTGGCGCCTGCGGCCATCGGCGGCGATCAGCACCGCCCGTGCGCCAATGGCCACGCGGCCATCCCCGAGACGCAGGTCCAGGCCCAGCCAGTGTTTCGCGCCATCGGTCGTATTGCGTAGCAGCTGGGGCCGGTCCCCGTCATTGCTGATGACCAGGTCCGCGTCACCATCGTTGTCCAGGTCGCCAACCGCGAGTCCACGACTGGATTGCTGTAGGGCGAACGGGCCATCGCTGGCTCCGATCTCCGTAAAGCGCTGCCCATCGAAATGGAATACCTGGTTGCGTTGCCGGTACGGAAAAACAGAACCCGCCTGTACCTGCTCCTGCTCCGCCCGAACCGCCCCGTTCGCCGCCACCAGGTCCAGCAAGCCATCGTTGTCGATGTCGACGAAAGCGGTACCGAAGCCAGTGAAGCCGATACTCGGTGCCGCAAGCCCCGCGGGCCCGGTCTGGTCGCTGAAAAATCCCTGACCGTCATTGACGTACAGGGTGTTGGTTTCCTCGCGCAGGTGCGTAATGAAGATATCTTCATCGCCGTCCGCATCGAAGTCGGCCACCGTGATCCCCATGCTGGCTTCCGTTTCACCGCGGGCATTCACGGCGACGCCGCGCAGCAGCGCGTCCTCGCTAAGCCGGCCATCCTGGTTCATCCACAGGTGGTTGTGCATATCGTCGTTGGCCACGTAGATATCCGGCCAGCCGTTGCCATCAAAGTCCGCGGCGATGACACCCAGGCCCGCGGCGCGCAGGGAGCTGATCCCCTGGGAATCGGAGATTTCCTCGAAGCTGCCATCGCCACGGTTGCGGTACAGGCGGTCCGCCTGGGGCGCAAAGCTGGTGGGGCCGCAATAGTCGGTCGCGCCGGCGGCGTCCGCGCAGCGCTTGTGTAGCGGCAGCCGGAAATCCACGTAGTTGGCTACCCACAGGTCCGGCCAGCCGTCTCGATCCACGTCGGTGAAACTCGCGCTATGGGACCAGCGTGCATCCGCCACTCCGGCGGCGGCAGCGACCTCGCTAAACCCGGCGGCGCCGTCGTTGCGCCACAACTGGTTTTCGCCGAAATTCGTCAGGTACAGGTCCGGGTCCCCGTCGCGATCGAAATCTTCGACCGCCACGCCAATGCCGTAGCTGTTGGCGCGTAGCCCCACTTCGTTCGTGACGTCGATGAACCGGAGCTGGCCCTCGGGAATCCACTGGTTGCGGTACAGCCGCCCTCCGGCCGGCTCATCGCTGCCGGCGGCTTCCGCGGGCAGGACGCCGCCCTGCACCAGGTACAGGTCCAGGTCACCGTCGCCGTCGTAATCCAGCAGGGCGACGCCGGGACCCTGGATCTCGGGAAAGTAATACTCGCCGCGGGCGCCATTCCGGTGCAGAAAATCCACACCGCTTGGCTCGCTGATGTCCACGTACGGTGCCGGCGCGCGCGCCGAAGGGTGGTCGCCCGCCACCGGCGGCGCGGGTGTCGGGCCGCAGCCGGCTGCCAGCATGACGGCCAGCATCGCGATGCGCGCCATGTGGGCGGTTCGGTTCAATAGTGGGGATCGTACATGCTGGACCGTACCGCGTGCTCGATGTCATCGGGCCGTTCGTTGCCCGCAAGCCCCGATTCGTACGCGTATTCCGCCACCCGCGTTGCGATGGCCGCGGAAACATCCCGGATGCGGACAATGCGTGGGTAGGCCGACCCGTCCTCGAGTTCGGCCTCGCTGACCTGGCTCGCGAGGGTCTGGGCCGCGATCAGAAACATGTTCTGGTCGATAGCGCTGGCGGCGGAAACCAGCGCGCCGAGGCCGATGCCGGGAAAGACATAGGCGTTGTTGCCCTGGCCCGGATGCAGGATGCGTCCCTGGTAGTCCACCGGCGCGAACGGGCTGCCGCTGGCGAAAACCGCGCGGCCGCCGGTCCATTGGTAGGCCTGTTCGGCGGTGCACTCGGATCGGGAGGTGGGGTTGGACAGGGCGAAGATGATCGGGCGGTCGTTGACGGATGCCATCAGGCGAACCGCTTCCTCGTTGAACGTGCCCGGTTGACCGGTGGCTCCGATCAGCACGTTGGGACGGATTTCGCGGATGGCGCCAAGAAAATCAAGCGGTGGATGATCGTGGGCGAAGGGCTTTTTGTACTCTGCCAGCTCCGGTGAGTTGGCGGTGACCAGGCCCTTGCGATCCACCAGCCAGACGTGGCTGTGGGCGGTCCCGGAGTCGACACCGGCCGCCACCAGCGCATTGACCATCAGGTCGGCGATGCCGGTGGCTGCCGCCCCGGCGCCGAGAAACATCACCCGCAGCTCGCGCAGGTCCAGCTCGGCGATGCGGCTGGCGGCGAGGATGCCTGCCAGGGCGGTGGCGGCGGTACCCTGGATATCATCGTTGAAGCAGGTGACGCGCTCCTGGTAGCGATGCAGCAGGGCATAGGCATTGGGAGTGACGAAATCCTCGAACTGGATGATCGCCGCGGGCCAGGCATCGCGAACGGCGTCCACGAACTCGTCCATCAGCGCCAGGTAATCGTCACCGCGGATGCGCGGGTGGCGTGCCCCCAGGTAGAGCGGGTCATCCAGCAGTTCCGCGTTGTTGGTGCCGGTATCGAACATCACGGGCAGGCAGTGGCGCGGATCGATTCCGCCGCAGGCGGTGTACAGGGCGGCCTTGCCCACCGGGATGCCCATGCCGTTGGCGCCCAGGTCTCCCAGGCCAAGAATGCGTTCCCCGTCTGTTACCACCACCACGCGGATGTCCTGGTGGGGCCAGTTGTCCAGTATGTGGCGCATCTCGCCGCGATCCTGCGGCGTTACGTAGAAGCCGCGGGCCCCGCGATAGATGTGCGCGAACTCCTTGCAGGCCTGGCCCACCGTGGGCGTATAAATCAGCGGCAGGATCTCCTCCAGGTGGTCCATCACCAGCCGGTAAAACAGGCGCTCGTTGCGACCCGACAGGGAGCTGAGAAATACGTAGCGACCGATGTCGGTGTCCTTGCGGCGCAGGTTTTCCAGCGCTCGCTGGACCTGCAGGTCCTGGGTGGACACCGCGGCCGGGAGCAGGCCGCGCAGTCCCATGGCCTCGCGTTCCGCGGGGCTGAAGGCGGTGCTTTTATTGACCGCCGGGTCCTGCAAGGCCGCGACGCCCCGTAGTTGCTTGTCTGCCATGGTTTTTTACCTGTGCGCGTAGCGCACTTTGCCTGCGGTACTGCCTGGTCGGACTGGCCGTCGTCGGTATGATAGGGCGCCCGGCCCCGCGGTTTCCAGATGAGCGAACTTTTCTGCCCCTTCAGCCTGACCCAGGTGAGCGGTGCTTTTGACTGCCCCCGCGGGCAGCCCGTGGCCCGGCGCAGCGGGCCGGACGTGGCCTGTGATGATGCCGGGGCCCATGCCCGTTGCGCGGAGTTGTTCGCGGTTCTGAAGGCCGCCGCCCTGCCGAGCTTTGGAACCGTGGATGATCCCACCATCATGCCCCACGGTGTGCTGGTACGCATCCAGCACGGGGGATTGCTGGGCCTGGCCAGGGCGCTGGATCCCCGGGCCGAGCGCGTGGCGGATATTGACGCGCTGGTAGCCCGTGTCCGTTCCGCTACCGGGGAGATGCCGGAGATCAGTTCCGATGTGCTGGAAGCGATGCACAGCTTCCACCTGCGGCGCCGTCGCGGGCGTTGAAATCACCACGACTCGCCTAGCGCCCGGTTCGCTGGCCAAAGAGCATGGTGACGTTGATGCGCCGGTTCTCGTAGCCGGGCCGAAAACGGATGTCATCGGTACGGTGGAACAGGTCCGAGTTGAAGATCACCGCGCGGTTCTGGCGGTGGGGCACGGTTCGCCGCTCGGCGCCTTCCTCCTCTAGCCAGGCCAGGATGCGGCGTTTTTCCTCCGGGTCCGCGCGGTTGTAGCGGTCCGGGTCCCAGTCCGCCGGCGCCTCCCGGTCCCAAAGCACCAGGCCACCGGATTGCGGGTCGAGGTTCGCCTCATCGGGAGTAAGCCAGAAGTTCACATTCACCGCTGCCGCGTCCGCATGCATGTCGATGCCGGACAGTTCGCTGTCGTACTTGTAGGCCCACGCGGTGGTTAATCCGTGGGGACCGAAGACCCGCGGCAGCCGACGCGGCAATTCCTCCGCGATCTGCACCACCAGCGGGCAGGCAAAACCGTCATGGAAATAGCTGCCCACGTAGCCCCGGGCATGGTCGGCGTCGTACCAGATGGTGGACTCCAGGCAATAGCGCCGCAGCGCGGTGAGTGCCTCCGGACGCAGCCAGCCGTCCACGTGCAGCATCCCGGGTCCGGAACGGAAATACGCCTGCTCCAGCGCCGGCCAGTCCAGCTCCGGGTTCAGGGCGCCTCCCGCGATGGCCGGGGCCGGCTCGCGGTGGTGGCAGCGGTTGTACCAGGGCGAAAATCGCTCTACCACCCGGGCCGGCATCTGTACGATCTCTCCGGGTTGCAATTCCCCCGGAAGCCGCGCCTCCACTTCCTGGTAGGCGCGAATGACCGGTTCCAGCCCGCCAATCCCGCGTTCCGCCAGGTACGCGAGTTGTTCCAGGTCGTGGCGGAATTTTGCGCGGTTGGTGCGGTGAAAGGTTCCCCGCTCCACAAACGCGGGCGGTGGGCCCGGCCGTCGTAACAGGGCGTGGGCGCGTTCGAAGGCGGCGGCAGCGCCGTGCAGATCGCCGCGCGCCTGTCGTGCCTCGCCCAGCCGTTGCCAGGCCAGGTCCTGGTCCGGAAAATCGCGGCTCAGGTCTTCGGCGAATTGTTCCGCTTCGGCGGTGCGGCCCAGGCGCGCCAGCACCGCGCACAGCAGGTAGCCGGGACGCACGCCCTGGTCTTTACGATCGGCGGCTTCCCGGTAGAGGGCGCGGGCCGGCTCCAGCTCGCCGCGCCGCTGGACCAACTGGCCCAGGGCGAGCAGCGCAGCGGTGCTGCGTTCCGCCGCCAGTGCCTGGCGGTAGTCGTTCTCCGCCGTCTCCCAGGCGCCGCGGCGTTCATGAATTCCTCCACGCAGCAGCAGCGCGGCCGGGGTGCCGGGTTGTTCCCGCAGTACCTCGTCCAGCACCCCTTGCGCCGCATCCAGGCGATTTTGCCCGAGCTGGGCGCGGGCCTCCTGCAGGCGGCTGGCCAGTTCGCTCACGTCTGGTGCAGCAGGTCCATGATCCCGGTGCGGCTGCCCAGGTACGGCAGGATGCGCACCACCCGGTCCGGGTGATCCGACTGGGCCTTGGCCACCTCGGCGGGAATGTCCTCCGCCACGTGGCGGCCCGCGACCAGGAAGTAGGGCAGTACATCCACCTCGCTGGCGCCATCGGCGATCGCGTGGCGAATGCCGTCCGGTATCGTGGGTTCGGCAAGCTCCAGGAACGCGCAGCGGATGTCCGTGTAGCGCGGATGCGTGGTGCGCTGCATCTGGCGAGCCAGTTCGCGCACTTCTTCATTGGATGCCTCGCGGCGTGATCCGTGAGCAACCAGTATCAGGGTCTTCATGAGGGTTCGGCTTTCCCGGTGGACGGGGCTTTGCTAGATTGGCCGGGCATTCTAACCCGATTTGCCGGAGGCCCCATGAACCTGGAAAAGGTCGTTTTCGCCTTTTTCATCATCCTCTCCCTGACCGCGACGTTCGGGTTTGTGGTTGGCGATTTTGGCGACCAGGATCATCACAATGTCTACGAACTGTTCGCGGCGGTGGTAGTGAACCTGATCGCCACGGTGCTCAAATTCGGTGATCGCAGCCACATCGGCGCGGTACTGCTGGCAACCAGCCTGGTGGCGGACCTGCACCTGATCATTGCCGGAGTAGTTTGGGCCCTGGCTACCGGAGGCTCGGGGCTCGCCCCGGGGACCGCCGCCATGGGGGCCATCGTGTCGCTGGCGAGTGGTGCGCTGCTTGCCAATGGGGTGTCCGTGATCCTGCTGGTCAGCGAGACCATCCAGCTGCGCCGCTAGGCTCATCGCCGATGAGCAAGGTGACCTCCCTGGTCCTGCGCCGGATGCGCACGCCGGTGCTGGTGCTGGTGTTCGCCTACACCATTTCCATCGTCGGCTTCGTGCTGATTCCCGGTGTCGACGCCCAGGGCCAGCCGTGGCGCATGGGATTCTTTCACGCGATCTATTTCGTCAGCTATATGGCGACCACCATTGGCTTCGGCGAGCTGCCATATGCCTTTTCCGATGCGCAGCGGCTGTGGACCCTGTTCTGTATCTATCTCACGGTCACTTCCTGGTTGTACGCCATCGGCAGCATCCTCAGCCTGGTGCAGAATCCGGCGGTACGGCGCGCCTCCCAGGAAACGGCATTTGAGCGTCGTACCCGGCGTATCAACGAGATTTTCTACCTGGTGTGCGGCTACGGTGATACCGGCGAACTGCTGGTGGGATCGCTGGCTCGTCGCGGGTTGCGTGCGGTGGTGGTGGAGGAAGATCCCGCACGCCTGAACGATTTGTTGCTGGCCAACTTCCCGGTTGACGTTCCGGGCCTGGCGGCGGCCGCCGATGACAGTCAGACCCTGATTCGCGCGGGCCTGCTGCATCCATTGTGCGGAGGCGTGGTGGCGATTACCTCCAACGAGCAGGCCAATCTCAAGATCGCGATTGCCAGCCGCCTGCTCAATCCCAAGCTTACGGTGATCGCGCGCGCCGACAGTCACGATACCGAGGCCAACATGCGTTCCTTCGGTACTCATTTTGTCGTGAACAACTTTGACGAGTCCGCGGACCGGCTGGCCATGGCGTTGCAGTCCCCGGGAATGTTCCTGGTGCACGAATGGCTCACCGGGATTCCCGGCCAGCCGCTGGCGCGACTGGTGGAACCCCAGCGAGGGCGCTGGATACTTTGCGGATACGGGCGATTTGGCAAGGCGGTGGCAAGCCAGTTCGTCAAGGGCGGCGTGTCGTTCCGGGTCATCGAGGCCTTTCCGGAGAAGACCGGCGCACCGGAAGGAACGGTAAACGGGCGCGGCACCGAAGCGCCGACGCTCGAGGAGGCGGGCACCATCGGCGCTACCGGTATCGTGGCGGGTACCGACAACGACACCAATAACCTGTCTATCATCGTTACCGCGCAGGAACTCAACCCGGAACTGTTCACGGTTGCACGGCAGAATCAGCGCACCAACCGTGAGCTGTTCCTCGCCGCGGGTGTGGACCTGATCATGGAACGCACGGATATCATGGCCCACGAAGTGCTGGCCTTGTTGCTCACGCCGTCGCTCGAGAGTTTCCTTTCCCTGGCGCGCGCGCGGGGCGCGGACTGGAACAATCAGCTGGTCAGCCGGCTGGCGGCGATTCTTGATGATTTGGGTCCGGAGGTTTTCAGCATTCCGATTTCCGCGGAATCCGCTCCGGCGGCGCTGGGGCGGCTGCAGGAAGGCGGGACCGTGCCGCTGGCAGGCCTGTTGCGGGATCCCCGCGACCGGGAGCGGGTGCTGCCGGTGATCTGCCTGATGCTGACGCGGGGGGAGGAGAACATTCCGCTGCCGGATAGCGACCGCGAGTTGCAGCCGGGTGACCGCCTGTTGCTGGCCGGGCGCGAGGGCAGCCGGCGATTGCTGGAGTCGGGGCTGGCCAACCCCAACGTGCTCAGCTACTTGCTTACCGGGCTGGATCGTCCGTCGGGGAGCATCTTCCGCGCCCTGGCGGGGTCCCGTTAGTCGCTCTCACCAACCGCGAGACGCTCAATTTCGCGCACCACGACGCCGATCATCACCAGGTCGAGCTGACGGACCGCCTTCAGTTCGTTGAGCATGCCGCGAATCTTTTCGGTTGCCGCCCGATGACGATCCAGCCAGCGATCCACCAGGGTCTGTCCGGAGCGCAGGCGCCCGTAGTCCGCCAGTACCCGGATGGTCAGTTGTCGCTGGTCGTTGAAGGAATCGTCAAACAGGCTGGTACGGCTGATTTCGTGCCAGTCGTGTTTTCGCGGAAGCTGGGCCATTTGCTCGCGCAGCCAGAACAATTCCAGTTGGGAGCCGAGCTGGTAGTAGACACGGCTCACCACCGCGAGATCGATGCCCGTCTCGCGGCTGGCGTCGCTGATATCCAGCGCAGAATACAACGCCCCCAGTTGCGCGATGCGCCGGGCCAGTTCGGTTTCCACTCCGTGGCGCTCGTAGTCCCGCCGGGCGGCGGTCAGCATTCGCCGGTGACCGGAAACCACCGCTTCGCCCAGTTGTCCGCGCACCGCTTCCACGTCACTGGCATACCGCTCCGGAATGCTGGAATCCCGCAGGTCGGCGCGCTGGTGGCGCAGTAACCAGCGCGTGGTGCGCTCCGCCAGGCGAACAATTTCGGCGAACATTTTCATGCGTGTCGCGGCCGGTACCGCCGCGGGCAACTTGCTGACTTGTTGCCATAGCGCATCGAGCTCAAAGATCCGCCGCGCGCCGAGCGTGGCGCGCACCACCTGGTCGGCACTGGCTCCCGTGACCTCGCGTACCCGGTGAATGAAGGTGATGTCGGCGCGGTGCAGCATTTCCAGGGCTACCTGCGTGCACACGATTTCCCGCCGCAGCGGGTGTTCCGCGAGGGGGCCGGCCTGCTCGCGCAGCGGTGTCGGGAAATACGCCACCAGCCAGCGGTTGAAGAACGGGTCGTCCGGCAGGTCGGATGCCAGCAAGGAGCTGGTGAGGTCAATCATGGTATAGGCCATCAGCACCGCCAATTCCGGGTGGGTCAGGCCGCGCCCTTCGGATTTCCGCTGGCCGAGCGTGGAGTCGTCCGGCAGGAACTCCAGTGCCCGGTCCAGGCGACCGGCCTGCTCCATGGCCCGCATCAGGGCGGCGTGTTCTGCGAGGCGGTGAACCGCGTGGTTCGTGTTTAGGCTCAGGGCCTGGGCCTGCTCGAAGTTGCCATGCAGGACCTGGCCGGCCACCTCGTCGGTCATGCGTTCCAGCAGCGCGCGCCGGGCCGCGGCGTCCAGCAAGCCGCGGGACTGCCAGCCACGAAGCAGAATCTTGATGTTTACTTCCCGGTCCGAGCAATCCACTCCACCGGAGTTGTCAATGAAATCGGTATTAATGCGCCCCCCGGCGGCCGCGAACTCGATGCGCGCAGCCTGGGTGAATGCCAGGTTGGCGCCTTCCCCCACCACCCGGCAACGCAAATCCGCCGCGTCTACCCGCACCGCATCATTGTCCCGGTCACCCGCGGCGCGCTGGTCCTCGCTGCTCGCCTTGACGTAGGTTCCGATACCGCCGCACCAGAACAAGTCCACCGGCGCGCGCAGAATGCTGGAAATCAGCTCGTTGGGCGGCATGCGCAAGCCGCTGCCGTTGCTTTCGATGCCCAGGCACGCGCATGCCGGCTCCGTCAACTCGATGGACTTGGCGGAGCGAGCGAACACGCCACCTCCGTGGGAAATCAACGCCGGGTTGTAGTCGCTCCAGGTCCCGACCGCGGCGAACAGGCGTTGGCGCTCGCTGAACGATGCGATGGGATCCGGGTCCGGGTCGAGAAAAATCGTGGCATGGTCAAAGGCCGCCACCAGGCGCGCGCTGCGGGACAGCAGCATGCCGTTGCCGAACACATCACCAGCCATGCTGCCGATTCCCGCAACGCTGAAAGCCTCCCGCTGGCAGTCCTGTCCCAGTTCCAGGAAGTGGCGCTTGATCGATTCCCAGGCGCCACGGGCGGTGATGCCCATTTTCTTGTGGTCATACCCCTCCGACCCGCCGGAGGCGAAGGCGTCGCCAAGCCAGAAGTCCCGCGCTTCGGCGAGGCTGTTGGCGGTATCCGAGAAACGCGCGGTGCCGCGGTCGGCGGCCACCACCAGGTAGGCGTCATCTCCGTCCCGGCGCACGGTGCGGACGGGGGGATCCAGTTGGCCGTCGCGCAGGTTATCGGTAAGGTCGAGCAGGCCGTTGATGAACAGCTGGTAACAGGCCTTGACCTCCGCCGGCAGGCTGCGGCGGTCGTCCGGCGGTTGCTTGACCACGAAGCCACCCTTGGCGCCGACCGGGACGATCACCGCATTCTTCACCATCTGCGCCTTCATCAGGCCGAGGATTTCGGTGCGAAAATCTTCGCGGCGATCCGACCAGCGGATTCCGCCGCGGGCCACCGGGCCGCCGCGCAGGTGGACTCCTTCGACGCGGGGCGAGTAGACAAACACCTCGTACATGGGCCGGGGTTCCGGCATCCCCGGGA
>JAJDOE010000116.1 GCA_022340345.1 Gammaproteobacteria bacterium | reverse complement strand
GCCCGCGCCGCCAACCAGGGTGTTGCCCAGGCGGAGGGCGACTTCGTTTTGTTCCTGAACCCGGACAGTGAATTGTCGCCGGCCACGATTGCCGATATGCGGGCGGTGATGGAGGCCAACCCGCAGGCGGGGGCCGCCGGGCCGCTGATTCGCAACCCGGACGGCAGCGAACAGCGAGGATGTCGGCGGCGTGCGCCGACTCCCATGAATGCCCTGGTGCGGGTACTCGGCCTCGGCAGCGGCAAACGCATGCGCGGATTCGATATGACCGGCGAACCCCTGCCCGTGGGGCCGGAGCCGGTGGACGCCATTTCCGGCGCATTCCTGTTTGTTCGCCGTACGGTGCTGCGCGAGGTCGGCGGACTGGGCGAACGCTACTTCATGCATTGCGAAGACCTGGACTGGTGCCTGCGCTGCCGGCGCGCCGGTTACCTGGTGTTGTTTGTGCCGGGCGTGGAAATTATTCACCGCCAGGGCACCAGCAGTCAGGCACGGCCACTGCGGGTGCAGTGGTACCTGCATCGAGGCATGGTGCGCTATTACCGGCGATTCTTCCGGCAGCAATACCCCGGAGTGCTGTTCCTTGGTGTGGTTGCCGCCGTCTGGGCGCGTTTCGTGCTGGTGGCGGCACGCAGCCTGCTGCGTCGCCGACCGGCCAGTACGCCGGTTCCGCCACCGGCCAGCGGTCAACCGTTTCTGCGCCACGCCCATGTTCTGGTCAGCGGCGCCAGCAGCCAGATTGGACGGTTCCTGCTGCCCCGGCTGCTGGCAGATGGCCTGCGGGTCCAGGCCATCTCGCGGCGCCCGCGCACCCCGGTGGCAGGACTGGAATGGATACAGGGGGAGCTGGAGATCGGGCTGCGTGGCGAGGCACGGCTGGATGCCTATTTCCATCTGGCGCCTGCCTGGCTGCTGGACGCGTCGTCGGTGGCCCTGCTTGCGAAACGCGGAGTGCGGCGACTGGTGGCCTTCAGTTCCACCAGCCGCTTGTCAAAGAGTGAATCACCCGAGGCGTCCGAGCGAGAGCTGGCCGGGCGACTGGCGCGGGCGGAGGCCGCTATCACCAAGGCCTGTCGGGAACAGGGTATCGCCTGCGTAGTGCTGCGCCCGACGCTGGTATACGGCTGCGGCCTGGATGCGAACGTCACACTGCTCGCGCGGCTGTTGCGTCGTCTGCCGGCGTTTCCCTTGTGCGGCCGCGGCAGCGGGCGGCGCCAGCCGGTGCATGCCGCGGACCTGGCGGCGGCCTGCCAGGCGGTACTCGCCCGTCCACAGCCATTGTCCGGGGTATTTGAGCTTAGTGGTGGCGAGACGCTCGGTTACCGGGAGCTGTTGCAGCGCATCCGGAACCAGCTTGGCCTGCGGCGGCCCATTGTGAGCGTTGCCCCGCGCCTGTTGCGCTTGGCGCTTGGCGTGCTGCCCGTACGCCGCGGGTGGAATGCCGCGATGCTCGGGCGAGTGAATCAGGACCTGGTATTTGACGACCAGGCGGCGCGCAGGGAACTGGGCTGGAGGCCACGGGGTTTCCTGGATTGTGGAGGCCCGCTCCCGCCGGCTCCGCTGGTGGTGTCGGGTCCCGGTGGCATCGCCGCTCCGGTGGCGCGGGCGCTGGTGCGTGCCGGGGTGGCGGCCCAGGCCGGGGCCGCGCCGGCAGGGCAGGACGCGGCGGCGGTTCTGCTGCCGGCACGGGCGGGTAGCGGAGGCCTGAAACGGGTGGTGGTGCGGCCGGGCGGGGGCCGCAAACCGGTAATCCTGAGCGTTCCGGCGATTTACGGCGACTGTGTGCCGGGTGCAATCGCGGACCTGGTTCGCCGGGTGGAATCCGGGCGGCAGGTGTATTGCCGGCGGGACCGTAGCATCGCGGTGGTTTCCTGCGACAACCTGGCCCGGGCGATTGCCGCCTGTCTTGCGGCGGCGCCGGGACCGGCCGGAACCGCAGCAACCGAGCAGGGGGCCCCGCTGGTCTGCGATCCGCAGCCATTCCGCGAGCGACAATTGGTGGAAGCGCTGGGCCGGGCACTGGGTCGCCGGCCACGGCTGCGCAGCGGTTGGTGGCGCTGGCCGGGGACGGTAAGTACCGGGGCCGTGGTGAGTCCCTGGCCGCTGCCAGCGGCGCTGGAGGGTGTTTCCCGGGGCGAATATGCCCTGGTGCCGTGCCGCGAGGGGATGGAGCAGCTGGTGGACGCGTTCCTTGCACGCCAACTGGCGGTTAGCCCCTACGGGCCACGCCAGCAACGCCAGGCCTGGGCGCCGTGGCTGTCGCGCAGGGCGCTGTTGGGAAACGCAGCCGGAGCAAATCCGGCGCGGACCGTTGCGGGGCCGACATGAGCATCGGCTCCTGGCTGCTGATTCCCGCCGCGCTGTTGCTGGCAGAGCGGCTGACCGACATGGCGAGATCCTATGGCGAACGCCGCCAGATCCTGGATCATCCCAATGAACGCAGTTCCCATGACCGGCCGGTGCCGCATACCGGCGGACTGGCAGTGAGCGCCACTCTGCTGGCCGGCTGCGGCTGGCTGGCCTGGCAGCAGCCCACCGAGCGGGGACTGCTGGCGGTACTGGCGGGCGTAATCGCCGCGATGGCCCTGCTGGGCTGGCAGGATGACCGGCGGGGCCTGGGGCCAGGCCTGCGGCTGCTGGTGCAATTGTCCACCGCCGCCGCCGCGCTGGCGCTGCTGGGCTGGCCCCGGGAGTTTTCGCTGGGTCTCTGGCGGCTGGATGCGGGCTGGCTGGCCTTTCCCCTGTGCCTGTTGTGGGTGGTGTGGCTCACGAATCTGTACAATTTCATGGATGGTATCGATGGCATCGCGGCGGTGGAGACCCTGGTGGTCGCGGCAACCTTTGGCGTCTGGTTTGCCGCCGTCGGCGCGACGGCGCTCGCCCTGCTCATGGGTGTACTGGCGGCCGCGGCGCTGGGTTTCCTGCGCTGGAACTGGGCGCCCGCGCGGGTGTTCCTGGGAGACTCCGGCAGCCTGGTCATGGGCATGTTGCTGGGAGTGGTCAGCGTGACCGGAATGGCGCGCTACGACTTTTCGGCACCCGCGGTGTTGCTGGTGCTGGGGGTGTTCGTGTTCGACGCCAGCTGGACCCTGGCGCGCCGGCTGTTGACGGGCGAACGAGTCTGGCAAGCCCATCGCAGTCACTTTTACCAGCGTGCGGCGTCCCGTTTTGGCCACGCGGCGGTCAGCCTGGTGGTGCTGGTGCTGGGCGGGGTGTTGGCGGTTGTCGCCAGCGCGGAACAGTTCCGGCAGGGACCGGCGGTGGCCTGGTGGCTGACGGGCCTGGCAATGCTGGCGGGCGCGGCGCTGGCGGCGAACCGCATTGGAGGACGGAATTCGTGAGCAAGCCAGATTTCAATTGGCACATCAAGTACCGGCACCTGCGCAGCCGCTGGCTGGTGCTGGCCCATGACCTGATGATGATCCCGGTGGCGTGGCTGGGCGCATACTGGCTGCGTTACAACCTGGCGGAAATTCCCGAGTCCTTTTTCCATCAGGCATTCCTGCTGTTGCCGCTGGTGTTGGTGCTTCAGTCGTCGACCCTGCTGTTGTTCGGGCTGTACCGGGGCGTATGGCGATTCGTATCGGTGCTCGACCTGGTGCGAATTTTCAAGGCGGTAGCGGTAGGTACCGCGGTGCTGGCGGTCAGCATTTTCTTCATTACCCGACTGCAGTATGTCCCGCGCACGGTCTTCATTTTCTATTTCATGCTGCTGATAGCGTTGCTTGGCGGTCCGCGACTGATTTACCGCCTGATGAAGGAGCGACATTTCAGCGGAGCGATGGCGAAAAAGGTGCTGGTCATCGGTGCCGGCGGCGCCGCCGAAGCGCTGGTCCGTGACCTGCACCGCCATTCCCGGGATGCCTTCCGACCGGTGGGACTGGTGGACGATGACCCGGAGAAACTCGGCAAGGAGATTCACGGAATTCGCGTGGTGGACACCTGTGACGCCATCCCGGATATCACCGGGCGCTGGGACATTGACCTGATGATCCTGGCCATGCCCACCGCCACCGCACAACAGATGCGGCGCATTGTCGAACTCTGTGAGCAGTGTGGCGTACCGTTCCGTACCCTGCCCAAGACCGAGGCGCTGGTTAGCGGAGAGGTCAACGTCAGCGAGCTACGCGAGGTGCAAATCGACGACCTGCTGGGTCGCGAACAGGTAACCCTGGACTGGGAGCACATCCGCTCGGACCTGTCGGGCAAGCGGATCCTGGTAACCGGTGGCGGCGGCTCCATCGGCCTGGAGCTGTGCCGACAGATTGCGCGCCTGGGGCCGGCGGAACTTATTATTTTCGAGCGCAGCGAGTTCAACCTGTACTGGGCGGAACTGGAACTGAAACGCGAATTCCCTTCGATCGGATTGCGCCCCTTTCTGGGTGATGTGTGCGATCAGCCGGCGGTGGAGCGGGTATTCGAAAAGCACGCTCCGGAAATCGTATTTCACGCCGCCGCCTACAAGCACGTGCCACTGCTGCAGCAACAGGTGCGCGAGGCGGTGCGCAATAATGTGCTGGGCACCCGACGGGTGGCACGAACCGCCAGCGAGTCCGGGTGCCAGGCCTTCGTGCTGATTTCCACCGACAAGGCGGTGAACCCGGGCAACCTCATGGGAGCCACCAAACGCATCGCCGAAATCTATTGCCAGAACCTCAGCGGCCGTACCGACATGCGCTGTGTGACAGTTCGATTCGGCAATGTGCTCGGTTCCGCGGGCAGCGTCGTGCCGCTGTTTCGGAAACAGATCGCCGCGGGAGGACCGGTAACCGTGACCCATCCGGACGTCACCCGCTATTTCATGACCACCGCGGAGGCGACCCAGCTGATCCTGCAGGCCTGTGTAATGGCGACCGGCGGCGAGATTTTCGTTCTCAATATGGGTGAGCCGATAAAGATCCGGTACCTGGCGGAACAGATGATCCGGCTTTCCGGAAAACGTCCGGGCGACGACATTGAAATTGTTTTTACCGGCCTGCGACCTGGCGAGAAACTCAGCGAGGAACTCTTCTACCCGGAAGAGGCTCTTAGTGATACGAGCCACAGCAAGATTCTGCTGGCCCACAGCAGCAAGGTCGACTGGGAACGGTTGCACCGCCTGTTTGCGGAACTGGAGGCGGCCTGCAGCGCCTACCAGGAAGAGCGGATCCTGGAAATCGTGCAGACATTTGTTCCCGAACACAAAGGCCTGATTGACCTGAAGGAAGCAGCCAGCTTTCGCAAGGCTGGCGAGGGAAAGCGCTGACCCGTGGTTGATGTCTTTCCAGTGATCCTCTCCGGGGGGTCCGGGTCCCGCCTTTGGCCGCTTTCCCGGAGCCTGTACCCCAAACAGTTTCATCGGCTGGGGGGCGAGGAAAGCC
>JAJDOE010000049.1 GCA_022340345.1 Gammaproteobacteria bacterium | reverse complement strand
GGCGTCGAAGACTTCCTTGGCAAGCTTGCCGGACAGGGTCTGGTCCGAGATGCGCGAAACCAGCCCACCCAGGTCCGCAGCGCTCACGGGGGCGTCCGCCAGTTCCCGGCCGTCCCGGTTCAGGCGGCCCGCGACCTCCACCGTCAGCCAGTTGGCGACCATCTTTGGTTCCGCACCGGTGGCGGCGACGCAGGCTGCTTCGAACCAGTCCGCCATCTCCCGCGACCCGGTAAGAGCCGCGGCATCTGCCGCGCTGAGCCGGTAGGCGCTCTCGAAGCGCGCCTGTTTCGCATCCGGCAGTTCCGGCAGGTCGGCGCGTACGGCCGCCACGAAGTCCTCATCCAGCACCAGCGGCGGCAGGTCCGGGTCCGGGAAGTACCGGTAGTCGTGGGCCTCTTCCTTGCCGCGCATGGGTCGGGTTATGCCTTTTTCGGGATCGTACAGACGGGTCTCCTGGACCACCGAGCCACCGCCTTCCAGGATGTCGATCTGGCGTTCGATCTCGAACTCAATGGCCTTCTCCACGAATCGAAAGCTGTTGATGTTCTTGAGTTCACTTCGTGTTCCCAGCGGCGCGTCCTCGCCCCGGCGCACGGACACGTTGGCATCACAGCGAAATGATCCTTCCTGCATGTTCCCGTCGCAGATTTCCAGGTAGCGCACCAGGGTGTGCAGCTTGCGCAGGTAGGCGACCGCCTCGCCGGCAGAGCGCAGGTCCGGTTCGGAGACCACTTCCACCAGTGGCGTGCCGGCCCGGTTGAGGTCTACCCCGGTCATGCCGTGGAAGTCCTCGTGCAGCGACTTGCCGGCGTCCTCTTCCAGGTGGGCGCGGGTAATGCCGATGCGGCGGACCCGGCCGTCCACTTCGATGTCCAGGTGACCGTTGCCGACAATGGGAATTTCGAACTGGCTGATCTGGTATCCCTTGGGCAGGTCCGGGTAGAAGTAGTTCTTGCGGGCAAACACCGAGGTGCGATTGATGCGGGCATTGATGGCAAGTCCCAGTTTCACCGCCATGCGCGCCGCCTCCCGGTTCATCACCGGCAGCACCCCGGGCAGGGCGATGTCCACTTCGCTGGCCTGCGTGTTGGGGGCGGCCCCGTAGCGGGTGGCGGAGCCGGAAAATAGTTTGGAGGCAGTGCGCAATTGCACATGCACCTCAAGCCCGATCACGGTCTGCCAGTCGCTCATGTCCGCTCCGCGGGTCGGCTCCGGTGCCAGTCGCTGGATTGCTGGAAGCCATGGGCGGCGGCCAATAGCCGCGATTCGTCCAGGTAACCGCCCACCAGGTGCAGGCCAATGGGCTTTCCCGACGGGTCCAGGCCGCAGGGGACCGACAGGGCCGGCAGGCCAGCCAGGTTGGCGGGGATGGTGTACAGATCGTTGAGGTACATCGCGATCGGGTCGTCTACCTTGGCTCCCAGCGCGAAGGCGGTGGTTGGGGTGGTGGGGCCCGCCACCAGGTCACATTCCTCGAATACCCGGGCGTAGTCATCGGCGATGAGGCGACGGAGTTGCTGGGCCTTCAGGTAATAGGCGTCGTAGTAGCCGGCAGACAGGGTGTAGGTTCCGATCATGATGCGTCGTTTGACTTCGTCACCAAATCCTTCGGAACGGCTCTTCTGGTACAGGTCCACCAGGTCCGTGTAGGAGTCGGCGCGGTGGCCGAAACGGACGCCGTCATAGCGGGACAGGTTCGAAGAAGCCTCCGCGGGACCGATGACGTAGTAGCACGGCACCGCAAGCGCGCTGTTGGGCAGGCTGACTTCGCGGATGCTCGCACCGCGGGTCTCGAACACAGCCAGCGCCTCGCGCACCGCGCTGGCTACCGCGTCGTCCAGTCCTTCGCCGAAGTACTCCTTCGGCACGCCGATTCGGATACCGCGGAGGTCCTGCTCCAGTCCGGAGACCAGCGGTGGCAAAGGTAGTTCCAGCGAGGTGGAGTCGCGGGGATCAAATCCGCACAAACCGTCCAATAGCAGCGCGGCGTCGTATATATCGCGCGTCAGCGTGCCGGCCTGATCCAGCGAGGACGCAAAGGCGATCATGCCGTATCGGGATGCGCGACCGTAGCTCGGTTTGACGCCGGTCAGCCCGGTAAATGCGGCGGGCTGGCGAATGGAACCGCCGGTGTCGGTGCCGGTGGCTGCGGGAGCGAGGCCGGCGGCGACCGCCGCCGCGGAACCGCCGGAGCTTCCACCGGGGACACAATCCATCGCCCACGGATTTCGCACCGGACCAAAGTACGAGGTTTCATTGGACGATCCCATCGCGAATTCGTCCATATTGGTTTTGCCGAGGGTAATGACGCCCTGGCTTTCCAGGCGTTGCACGACGGTAGCGTCGTAGGGTGGGACAAAGTTTTCCAGCATGCGCGAGCCGCAGGTCGTGCGCAGGCCGCGGGTGCAGAAGATGTCCTTGTGTGCGATGGGGACGCCGGTCAGGGCGCCGGCATCGCCGGCGGCCCGCCGCGCATCCGCGGCGCGTGCCTGGGTCAGGGCGCGCTCCTCGTCGACCGTGATGAAGGCATTGAGGCGGTCGTCCGAGGCAATGCGCGCGAGAAATACGTGGGTCAGTTCTTCGCTGGAAAACTCCCCTTCGCGCAATCCATCGGCCAATTGCCCGAGCGTGCGCTGGTGGAGCACTACTCGATCACCCTGGGAACCAGATACAAGCCGTCCTCCGTCTGCGGCGCGCCGGCCTGGAATTCCTCACGCCGATCGAATTCCGTGACCGCGTCGTCGCGCAGACGCAAGGGGGTGTCCTGGGGATGGGCCATGGGAGCAATACCGGAACTGTCCACCGCGTTCATCTGCTCCACGAAGGACAGGATGCCCGAGAGGGTCCGGGTAAAGCGGTCTAGGGTTTCGGCGTCGAATTCCAGGCGTGCCAGGTAGGCCACCTTCTGGACGTCATCTCGGCTGAGGGACATGGTCTGGGTCGTAAGGGGGAGGATCGCGCGGAAAGTACCACATGGACCAATTTGGTTGAACCAGCCGGGCGCCATTGATAGAGTTAGCGCGCCCTCCCGCCCACCCGCACAGTCCAAAAAATCCGTATGTTCAAAGCCATCTGGGGTTTCTTTTCGAACGACCTGGCCATCGATCTTGGCACG
>JAJDOE010000005.1 GCA_022340345.1 Gammaproteobacteria bacterium | reverse complement strand
AAATTCCCGGGAACTGCGTGGCAGCAACACGCTGAAGGTGCCCATCACCTGGCCGCGATACTGGATCGGCGCCACCACCAGTTCCGGCGCCAGCCGTTCGGGCGTGCCTGCCGCGAGGGGATGAAGGAGCACCCGGCCGCTGTCGGTCACCTGCCGCTGCAGCTGGCGCTCGATGTCCTGCAGGCCCCAGTCCGCCAAAGCCGCGGCGAAGTCGCCGTGGCTGGCCACGTGGTCGCTGGTGGCCTCGGCGGACAACAGCCGCAACTGGGCGGCGGAGGCATCCAGCAGCGTTGCCAGGCTGCTGAGAAAGTCCAGGAACAGCTCGTAGCGGTTGCTGGACATGTTGAGGCTGGCCACCACCTCGTACAGGATGTCCAGGGTACGGGTCTTGTGCGACAGGCGTGTAGTTCGCGAGCGGGCACGGGCGTCCCGGTAGGTCATGCCGCGTGCGGAACGCCAATGGACGACGAAGCCGAAGGCGGCGAGCGCCAGCAGGGCCGCTTCGATCTGCGCGGACGAGCCGCTGGCGAGGGCGGCAAAACCGGCCGCCAGCAGGGCGGCAAAACCCAGGGCGGGCCAATGGCGCTTCAGCAGGACTGGCAGGCGGCCCATGCGCTTCAGGTGCCGCTGGGCGTGATCAGGTGCTGCTGCCGGAAAAATCCGACGGGCGATGGTTGGGGTCGTTGGGATTCTGGACGATGAATTGAAATTCACCCGGGTTGAGCTCAACGTAGTCGATTGTAGCGCCGATCAGCAGGTCCTTATAGGCCTCGGCCACCAGGATGGTAACCCCCAGGGCCTCCACCACCAGGTCTCCTTCGGCGGCCTGATCGAATCCGAGCGCGTAGTCGAGACGCCCGTCGTCATCGGCCCGCGCCGCGACCCGGAGTGCCAGTTCCGCGGCGCCGGATTTTTCGGCCGATTCGCGCACCTGTTCCGCGGCCTTGGGAGTGATGTTGATCATGAAACGCTCCTTTCGCGTGCATGGGTCGTTGTATGGGAAAGAAAGCCCCGCACCCAGGGCGCCGAGGCGACGTTGCGCCGGTGCGAGTAGCTGGCCAGGGTATTGCCGATAACGATCCCGTCGTTCTGTCCGTCCAGGCCGTGGCCCCGTTCCACCGAATAGGCAAAGCGGGTGTCCGCCGGCAGGCCTTCCAGACAGGAGTAATGGAACTCGTGGCCCCGGATTTCAAGGCCCGCGGGGTGGTCCGGCCAGGGATGTGCCGCCGAAACCCTGAGCCGCGTGTAGCCGCGTCCTACCGGCCGCTCCTGCATGATGGTCTCGGCGGGAACCAGGCCCACCATTTCATGCCGCTGGCCCCGCCAGCGAATAGCGCGGGACAGGTACATCAGGCCACCACACTCAGCGAATACCGGCAGGCCGGCCTGTGCCGCGGTTCGGATGGCGGCCCGCAAATCGCTGTTGGCGCTCAGCGCCTGCATATGGGTCTCCGGAAATCCGCCGCCGATAAAAAGTCCGTCCACGGCCGGCAGGCGGGTATCGGACAGGGCGTCCAGCATCACCAGTTCCGCACCGGCGGCGCGCAGCGCGTCCAGGTCATCCGCGTAGTAAAAACCGAAGGCCGCGTCACGCAGCACGCCGATGCGCTGGGTGGTTTCTATTCCCGGCGCCGGCGCGGCGGCGGGTGGCGCCGTGCGGTGCGGAAGGCACGCCAGTAACGCGTCCAGGTCGATATGCTGCGTCACGCTGTCGGCGAGCAGGGCAATGCGTTCACTGGCGTCGCTCGCCTCGTTGGCGGGCACCAGGCCCAGGTGGCGTTCGGTGATCACCAGGCGCTCGTCCCGGGGCAGCCAGCCAAGTACCGGGATATCCGTGTAGGTCTCCACGGCCGCACGCAGTTTGCCGAGATGTCGCTCGCTGGCGACCCGGTTGAGAATTACTCCCGCGATCCGCACTCCGGGTTCGAAATCCACGTAGCCCCGTAACAGGGGTGCGACGCCCCGCGTGATCCCCAGGCAGTCAATCACCAGCAACACCGGGATGTCCAGGCATTGCGCCAGCCCCGCGCTGCTGTCGTGGCCGTCCATGCTCAGGCCGTCGAATAGGCCCTTGTTGCCCTCCACCAGCGCGACCTCGCATTCCGTTCCCTGGCTGGAAAACAGGGCGCGAATCTCGTCTTCGGACTGGGTCCAGTGGTCCAGGTTGTAACAGGGCTGTCCGCTGGCAAGCGCCAGCCACAGGGGGTCGATGTAGTCGGGTCCCTTCTTGAAAGTCTGGACCCGGGTACCGCGCGCGCGCAGGGCGGCGGCAAGGCCAATACTGAGGGTGGTCTTGCCCGACGACTTGTGGGCGGCGGAGACGAGCAGGGGCTGCACGGTGCGTGCTGCCGGTGGGGGCTCAGGCGGCGCTGGTGTCGCCAGCTTCCACAGCCCGCGGCGCCGGCTCGGGAACGTGATTCGGGTCCACCGCGTGGTCGGATAGATCCTCCGGCAGGAAGGGCAACACCCGAACCGCCACGGCAACCACGGCCAGGGCCAGGGCAAATCCACCCACTCCCAGTCCGAGTTCCGGCAGGCTTGGCGTGTAGTTGGCAACCACGCCGTCAAAGAAGGAACTGCTGACTTCGCGGCCGGGGAACAGGTCCAGCGGGTAGACCTGGCCACCAATAATAATGACGTAGACCTGGGCCAGTCCGCCGAGGATGACCAGGATCGCCGCCAGGGCAATCAACGCGGGTGAGCGGCGCGGCGTCACGTACAGCAGCAGCAACGGGAACAGCCCACCCACAATTATGTGACCGACCCAGAACGCCACCGTATAAATGCCGCCGTCCAGCAGGATGAAGCGTTCAACGCCGTGGTGCTGAGTGGCGTACAGGTTGGTCAGGTGAAAGACCAGGCTGAAATAGAGCACCGAAGCAACGAACACGCCAAGCAGGTTAGCCAGGCGTCCCAGCAACTGCTTACCCAGCGGACGTCCGGTGGACATCAACACCAGCAGGAAGATCGCCAGGCCAAAGGCAAACGACATGATGATGAACATCGGCGCCATGATGGCGGCGTCGTAGGCCTGGCGGGCGACCAGGAAACCGAAGATCGAACCGGTACCGGTGGTCAGGATCAGCCGCCAAAGGAATGCGACCAGGCCGGCGGGTTTGCTGAAGCGATTCATGCGCCGTTCGAACATCATCCACAGGTAGACGGCGACCACTACCATGAATCCCACGTACAGGAAGATGTTCCAGGCGAAGATGGATTTGAAGTTGTAGTAGGTCATCGCCACGATCAGCCGGTCCGGGCGACCGAGATCGAGCACCAGCACACTCAGGCCCCCGACCAGCAAAGCGATTGCCAGCAGACCGGAGAGCCGCGTCAGTGGCTTGTAGTGTCGACGCCCGAAGACGCTGGCTATCGAGGCCACGTTGAGGGCGCCGGAAGCGGCGACGATCAGGAACACCGCGAACACATGGGGCGTGCCCCATACAACCTGGTTGCTCATGCCGGTGATGACATGCCCGTTGTGTTCCATGGTATAGGCGCAGGCCAGGCCGATCAGCACCAGCGCGCCAAGCACCGCCAGCAGGCCAATGTACGCGGGCCCGCGGCCGTCAATCAGCGTATATCGTTGCGCAGGCGTGGCCGCCATCAGCTTAGTCCCCGGTAGCGCACACCGGTATTGAGGTGCAGGTCCGCGCGTAGCTGGATGCCGCCGTGGGCCTTCAGCTCACGGGAGATTTCGCTGTCGGCATCGTTGAGATCGCCGAACAGGATGGCGCGATGGCCCTCTTTGGCGCAGGCTTCTGCGCAAGCGGTCTGGGTGTCGCCACGGTCGACCCGGTGCACGCACAGGGTGCAGCTCTCCACGGTGCCCTTGCCGCGGGGCATGTCGGGCTTCTGGTCGGTGACCTGCTCGTGGATGAACGAGCGTGCCTTGTAGGGGCAGGCCATCATGCAATAGCGGCAGCCGATGCAGATGTGTTTGTCCACCAGCACGATACCGTCATCCCGACGAAAGGAAGCGCCGGTGGGACATACGTCCACGCACGGAGGCTCCTCACAGTGCTGGCACATGACCGGCAGTTGCTGGCTGTGGCCGGTTTGCGGATCGCTGACGCTAACGGTCCGGATCCACTGCGGATCGGTTTCGGGCCGATCGTGGCCGCTAACGCCGTTCTCCGTGTGACAGGCATCCACGCAGGCGCGGCAGCCGTCCGCGCACTTGTCGGCGTCGATCAGCAATCCCCAGCGGTTCAGGGAACTGGCTGCTTCTTCCGGGGAGCGGGCGGTGGCGAGATCGACCAGGCGCAGGCCGGGTGCCAGCGCGGCAGCACCGGCTGCCGTTGCGCCGGCAGCCAGGAAACGGCGGCGGCTGACGCTCACGGGCGTTTCTCCACAGCCGCGGATTGTTCGCGGGCCTTGGGAGTGTGGCAGGAGAAACAGTCGATACTCACTGCCGCGTAGCTGTGGCAGCTCTGGCAGAAACCGTTTTCTCCCAGCACGCTACGGGTCTGTGGGTCCGCATGGCATTCGATGCATTCCTTGAGACTGTGCTTCGTGGTGCGGATACCCCGATGCATGGTCTCGTCCCGCTGGTGCAGAATCAACTCCATGTGATTCCGGCGCATGAAGCCGGTTTCCTCAACACAGGTTTCACCTTTGTACGCCTTGACTTCCGGGCGTGGCACATCGCCGGCGGCGGTGGTAGCCAGACCGGCGAGAACCATTGTCAGGGTCAGTGCGCGCAGGGAAAACATCGTGGCCTATTCGTCACCCATACCCATCTTGATGTAGCCCGTCGGGCAGACCTCGGCACAGATATGGCAGCCGATACACCGGTCGTAGTCGGTGTAGACGTAGCGACCCATGGTGGTTTCGTCCTTGGGAGTGCGGTGCACCGCGTCCTGGGGGCAATAGATCACGCAGTTGTCGCACTCGAAACACATGCCGCAGCTCATGCAGCGCCCCGCCTCGGCGACCGCTTCTTCCTCGGCCAGGCCCTTCATGCGTTCTTCAAAATGCCCGAGCACGTCTTCCGGGCCCGGCCCGTATTCCTCTCGCAGGTTGCGGGCCTCGAATTCAAAATGTCCAAGGAACAGTTCGTCGGTGCCACAGATCTCCTGGTTGGAACGGTCTTCGTAGTTGTGCACCGCGATGCCACCGACGGAGAAGCCGTGCTGGTCGGTACCGCGCATACCATTGTCGGTGGGTTTGTTCGTTCCCATGTCGTGGGACTCGTAGTGCTCGAGTTCCACGCCGGTCTCCTTGAGCTTGTCGAGGAGGTTGAAATGGTGCACGTCCACCTTGGGGCGCTTACCCATGTCTTCGTGGCGCAGGTAGTGATCGATGCTTTCCACCGCGATCGAAGCCTGCCCGATTACCGTGGTCAGCAGGTGCGGACGGATGATATCGCCGCATACGAACAGGCCTTCCTGGTTCGGGACCTGGTAGTGCTTGTCCGAATCGATCAGGCCGCGGTCATTCGAAAGGTCTTCGAATCCTTGCACGCGGCCGGTCTGGCCAATGGCGGAAACAATCAGGTCGCAGGCGATCTCTTCCTCGGTACCCTCCATCACCACCGCCTTGCCGGTGGAGTAGTCCACCTGGGCGAGGATCATGGCCACGGCGCGACCGTCGGGTCCCTTCTTCACGCTGACCGGCGTCACGCTGCCGCGGATTTCCACACCCTCACGCTTGGCGTCGGTCACCTCGTGTTGTGCCGCGCTCATTTTCTCGATGGGCTGGCGGGACATCAGCAGTACATCTGCGCCCTCGCGGCGGGCGATATCGATTACGTCGTGGGCGGTATGTCCCAGCACCACGTTTTCCGGACGATCCTTGGGATTGGCGTTCTTGATGTGTCCCAGTCGCCGGGCTACCGAGGCCACGTCAATAGAGGTGTCGCCACCGCCGACCACGATGACCTTCCCGGCGACCGCTTTCAGGCGGCCGTCGTTGAAGGCTTCCAGAAACGCGATGCCGGAGATGCAGTTTTCGGCATCCGCGCCAGGAATCGGCAGGTCGCGCCCAGTCCAGGCGCCAATGGCTACCAGGACCGCGTCAAATTCCTTGCGTACATCGTCCATGGAAATATCGCGGCCGACGCGGGTGTTCATGCGCAGTTCCACACCCATGTTCACGATGCGGTTGATTTCGCCATCCAGCACGTCACGCGGGGTACGGTAACCCGGGATGCCATAGCGCATCATGCCGCCGAGCAACTCATGTTCATCGAAAATCGTCGCCGCGTGGCCGAGGCGGCGCAGCTGGTAGGCGGCAGCCAGGCCGGCCGGTCCGCCACCGAGGATAGCGATCTTTTTACCGGTGTCCTCGCCAACGGCGAAGGTCAGATTGCTGGACAGGCCGTAGTCACCGATAAACTGTTCTACGGAATTGATGCCGACGTGGTCTTCCACGTCATTGCGGTTGCAACCATCCTCGCAGGGCGCCGGGCAGACCCTGCCCATGATGGCGGGGAAGGGGTTGGCGTCGGTAGAACGCCGGAAGGCGTATTCCTGCCACGGCATGTCACCGGAGGGCTTTTCAATACCGCGCACAATGTTGAGCCAGCCACGAATGTCCTCGCCGGACGGACAGCTGCCCTGGCACGGCGGGGTCTTGTGTACGTAGGTCGGGCATTTGTGGGTCTCGTCGCCGACATAAATCATGTCGTGCCAGTTCGTCCACTGATGGTCTCCGTCGCGGTAGCGGCGCCACGTCTGCTTTTCGGGCTGAACCTTGTTTTCCGGTGTTGCCATGTGCCTCGCTCCTGATAATTACTGTTTGGTACCGAGCTGGATCGCGTTGCTCACCAGTCCGTGCACGCTGCCGATCATGTCCATCGGGTGGCCGTAGTAGGGCAGAACCTTGCTGAACTGGCTCTTGCAGATCGCGCAGATTGCCGCCAGGTAGTTCACCTGGTTCTGTTCCACTACGTCTTTGAGGGCCTGCATGCGGGGCTGTGCGCCCTTGACGCGCAGCTCCATCAGGTCGTCGGTGAGCAGGCCACCGCCGCCGCCGCAGCAAAAGGTATTCTCGTGAATGGTCTCCGGCGCCATGTCAAAGAAATGGTTTACCGAAGACTTGATGACTTCGCGCGGCAGGACGAACTGGCCGCCGGGGCGGTTGCCCATGCGCGAGGCCCGCGCCACGTTGCAGGAATCGTGGAAGGTGACCCGGTATTCGTCGTTGGCGGACGGGTCCAGGGTCAGCGCGCCGCGCTGGATGAGATCGTGGGTAAACTCGATAATGTGCTGCGGCGCCGGGTAATTCGGATCCAGGAAATCGAAGGGGCCGGCCAGGGTATTCCAGAAGCTGTAGGCCACCCGCCACGCATGCCCGCATTCGCCCACCACGATACGTTTGACGCCCAGTTCCAGGGCCGCCGTGCGAATGCGTTCGGCGACTTTCTGCATGTTGTCCAGGCTTCCGATGAACATGCCAAAGTTGGCGGCCTCGGAGGCATAGGAACTGAGGGTCCAGCTGATGCCCGCCTGGTGGAATACCTTGGCATAACCGATCAGGCCGTCGATATGCGGCTCGGCAAAGAAGTCCGCGGAGGGCGTAATCAGCAGTACGTCCGCGCCTTTCACATCCACCGGGAATTTCACATCCACCCCGGTTTCGTCCTTGACGTCTTCTTCCAGCCCTTCCAGGGTGTCCACCAGCGCCGGTTCCGGCAGGCCCAGGTTGTTACCGATCTTGTAGACCTTGGCGATGATCTCGTTGCAGTACTTCTGGCCCTGGCCGATGGAATCCATCACTTCACGGGCCGCCATGGAAATTTCCGCGGTGTCGATGCCGTAGGGGCAGAACACCGAGCAGCGACGGCACTGGGAGCACTGGTGGAAGTAGCTGTACCACTGGTCCAGTACTTCCTTATTCATCTCGGCGGCGCCGATCAGGCCCGCCAGTCCGATCTTGCCGAGCACCTTGCCGGCCGGGGTGTGGTAGCGGCGGTAGACCTTGCGCAGCAGGTCCTGGCGCGCCACCGGCATGTTCAGAGGATCGCCGGTGCCCAGGTAGTAATGGCACTTATCGGTGCAGGCACCGCATTTCACGCAGGAGTCCAGAAATACGCGCAACGCCCGGGAGCCATCCACCAGTTCGCCGAGGCGCGTGACGGCGCGGTCTTCCCAGCCGTCCTCGAGCTCGCCCGGGAAGCCCAGGGCTTCCTGGAACTCCGGCTTGGCAATGTAGGGCTGGCTGTGCGCCATGACGCCGTCGTGGAGCTTGGGCGTCAGCTGAAATTCACCCAGTTCCGGCGTGTCGAATTCTGTTTTGGCCATGGCTACGCGTCGTGCCGAATCTGCGCGGTCCAGCCCTGGGCATGGCGGATTTCACGCGGGTTGTCGATCTGGTTGCGGGTGGGGCTGAAAAACACTCCGGGCGCGTGCAGCAGTTTGCTGATGGGAAAAATCAGCATCAGCGTCGCCACCAGCGCCAGGTGGATCAGTAACACCGGATCAGCGGGCAGCGGCTGGATGCTGAAACGCAACAGACCGAGCATGTAGGCCTTGAGGGCCACGATGTCGGTGTGCGCCACGTATTTCATCAACAGGCCCGTGCCACCGATAGCCACCAGCAAGGCCAGCATCAGGTGGTCCGAGGGGCTGGAGATGTAGCGCACCCGGTCCACCACGACGCGCCGGGCCCACAGGCCCAGCAGGCCCGCGACCATGGCGAATCCGGCGTACTTGCCGAAGGGTTGAATCAGATCCACCCAGAACCAGACCGGTTCCTGGAAATAGCGAAAGTGACGGAGCAGCACCAGCACCAGGGCAAAGTGGAAGATCCAGCCAAACAGCCAGATCCACTTGTTGGATTTGAAGAGACTTTCAAACACGGTCACTTCGCGGACCATACGCGCCACCACCCCGAACCGCGTGGTTGGCGCCGGAGTGGTAGGAATTTTCAGTGGAGCCGGCGTCCTGGCGTAGCTGCTGATCTTCCAGGCGAGTCCACCCAGGAAGATTACAGCCGCGACGTAGAACAGCACGGCATACACTACCGCCAGTGACATCAACAGGTCCCCGTGTTGGTCTCCCCGAACCGGCGTTCCGGTCCGGGGATGAACCTGTTAGGAGTCAGACGCAGCCAGTCGGCTTCGGAAGGCCGGCGTACTTACAGGCTTGCTTGGCCGGGCCGTAGGGGAACAATTCGTACAGATACTTGCTGTTACCCTTGTCGGCGCCCATTTTCTTGCCGATCGCCTTGGTCAGCACACGCACGGCGGGTGCGATCTGGTACTCGTCGTAGTATTCGCGAAGGAAGTTGATCACTTCCCAGTGCGCCTCGGTGATCTCGCAGTCGTCCTCGGCGGCCATGACATCAACGATATCTTCGCTCCAGTCATCGCGATTGAGCAAGTAACCTTCTTCGTCCGTCTCCAGCTGCTTACCATTAACTTCGATGCTCGACATGATCCTTACCTCATCGGTTAAGAGACAAAATTCATTACAACCACGCGTTCACGCGGTCATGCTCGGCGGCCAGATCCACGAAACCCGCGTAATCGACCACCTGGATACCGTCCAGGATCTGATCTTCCTGCATGCCGCGGGCGGCCAGATCCGGCCCAAGCACGTACACCTTGTGCTCGCCGGCGGCTTTGGCGACTTTCTCCGAGGCGGCGGTGCCTTTGAGGGCGCCATAAACACCGTCCTCGAGAAACAGAATGCCACTGCCTTGTTTGGCCAGGCGCAGGCAGGTATCGAGCGCGTTGCGCTCGAACGGGGATTTATTGACGGTGTGCAAAGTAGCCATGGAAATTTTCCCGTTCAGAAACTGAAAACCACGTCCTGCTCTTCAAGGAGGTCAGCCAGTTCCTCGCGGCTCACCAGGTGCATGGATTCCTTTTCCGCGTAATCCTCGTTCTCGTCTTCCCAGGTCAGGTGCTGCAGGTCGTCCATGCTCAGACCGCGCTGGTCCAGGGATTCTTTTTCGATATAGATTTTCTTGACGTCGTAGTCACCGAGGGCGGCGTAGGCGGGAGAAAAGTTTTTCACCCCGATGCCAGTGGTGTTCTGCCCCTTCACCAGCTGGTACACGCCGTCGTCGACGAAGGCGAGGGAGACGTCCTGTTCGAATGCCGCACCGATCAACACGACCTCCAGCGACTCCAGGGCGTAGATTGTCCCGTAGGGCGCCCTGCGGTTCACGTACATGAGCCTCTTGGTAATTGACATGCCGCCCGCCCCCTAGTCGCCAAAGACCATCAGGCGGTCCGCCTGGATGGCCACTTCGATCAGCTGCCCGAGGCCGGAAATCCGGAATCCCTCGGCGATATTGTCCGCATCCTTGCCATGCCGCTTGGCCTCGTCGGCGTCCAGCAGGCCACGACGCTGGGCGGCGGCGATGCACACCACCAGGTCCAGCTCATGCTCCTTGGCGAGGGAGGACCATTCCCTGGTGATATTGCGGTCGTCCTGGGGCGGAACCCCAAGGCGCGTGCCGTTATTCACACCGTCGTGGTAGAAAAAGACCCGCGTAACCTCGTGACCCTTTGCCAGGGCCGCCCGGGTGAACTGCAGGGCCGAGTCCGAAGCCTCGTGGGTGTACGGCCCCTCGTTCACCAGAATGCCGAATTTCATGCCGCCGCTCCCGATCAGAACCGGATGTGGGTAGAGGCATTCAGCATGTGCCGGGTGCCGCGCCAGTTGTCGATGTGGAACTTGGTGAACGGCAGCTCGGTAAGCTCGAAAAAGCGCGGCCAGCCGATACGCTCAACCCAGTCGCCAACCCGTTCCCAGTCCTTGGCGTCTTTCTTGTAGACGCGCAGGATGTTCTTCACGATCTCGTTGGCTTCGGGCCAGCGGGGCGGGTTGTTGGGCACGCCGGCGGCCACCAGCTTGTGGAACATCGGCTTGCTGCGGGCGTTGGAGTTTTTTCCACCGACCCAGATTGCCAGCTTGGAATGCTCCGGGTCATTGATCTGCATCGGAGGGCAGGGCGGATAGCAGGCGCCGCAGCAGATGCACTTCTTTTCATCTACTTCCAGCGACGGCTTGCCGTTGACAATGGCCGGGCGAATGGCCGCTACCGGGCAGCGGGCAACCACCGACGGACGCTCACACACATTGGCCACCAGGTCATGGTTGATCTTCGGCGGCTTGGTGTGTTGCACGTTAATGGCGATGTCGCCCTGGCCGCCGCAGTTGATCTGGCAGCAGGAAGTCGTGATATGCACCCGGTTCGGCATGCGCTCGCTGATGAATTCCTCGTGCAGGTCATCCATCATCGCCTTTACCACGCCCGACGCGTCGGTACCGGGAATATCGCAGTGCAGCCAGCCCTGGGTATGGGAAATCATGGTCACCGAGTTGCCGGTGCCGCCAACCGGGTAGCCGGCATCGGTGAGCGCTTCGATCAGCGGCGCAACCTTGGATTCCTCGGTAACGGTGATTTCCATGTTGCTGCGGATGGTGAAGCGGACGTAGCCGTCGGCAAACCGGTCGATGATGTCGCAAAGCAGGTTGATCTCATACGGACCCAGCTGCCGCTGGGTGCCGACGCGCACGGTCCAGACCTCATCGCCGCTCTTGGCGACGTGGTGCAGCACACCGGGGCGCGGGCGGTCATGATATTTCCAGCGACCATAATTCTTGATATAGGCCGGATGCATGTACTGGAAACCGTCCGGGACACCACTCTCAACGGGCGGGCGAAGCTT
>JAJDOE010000038.1 GCA_022340345.1 Gammaproteobacteria bacterium | reverse complement strand
CTCGGTCTGCGCCGCCGCGCGTGGTGGCGAAACGCGGGAAGGCTCAGAACGCGCCGGCTTCAACTTCCAGGTAGGCACGGCTGATGTGAGATCCGAGCCGCAATTCGAAGTCTTTCCAGCCCCGGAAGGCATGCAGGGCCTTGCGTACTTCGTCTTTCATTTCGAAATCGGAAAGCCCCTTGGCGTACAGCCTGGCCACCGTCGTATACAAGGTATCGAGGTAGGCGCGATACTGCTGCAGTACTTCTTTGCCGCCTACCGTACCATGTCCAATGATGTAGTGGTCAAAGTCTTTTGAGAGCAGGTAGTCGATGGCGGCGATATTCTCCTGGAAGCCGCCGTCTTCTTCGATCAGTCCAAGAAACCCATTGCGAACCACGTCGCCCGTGAACAGGATGCCCGTGCCGACGATCTCGATCATAATGTCGTTGTCCGTGTGGGCGCGTCCGGTGTGGTGAATGCGAAATTCCACATCTCCGATCCGAACCACGTCACCGTCGTCCACGGTCCGGTCCGGCCCGACAACGATGCGTCCGTCCGCGGTGCCCTTGGTGGTGCGGTTGATCGTTTCCAGCCAGGTCGGACCGTCCTGGTCTTCCAGTCTTTCTTTCATTCGCGGATGACCATAGATCGGCACGCGCGGGTAGCTGCGGCGGACCCCCTCGTTGCCCAGCCAGTGGTCTCCGTGGACGTGGGAGTTGAACAACGCCACGATGGGATCCGGGCTGATGCGCCGGGCGGTGCGCACCACCAGCTCGCCAGCGGCGGCGCTGCCGCCGGGATCGAACACCACCAGGCCGGCGCTGGTCTGCACAAATACGGGGTTATTTCGAAAGCCCCGGTTGTGCTCGTCGGGTAGTTCCAGTGGGCCGTACAAAACGTGGACCCGGTCGGTGACCGCGTGCAATTCGTAATGTCTTTCCGGGGCGGAGTCGCTCGCGCGCGTGGCCAGCGGAATCAGCAGCAGCAATGCAGAAATGGCGCGAAGGGTTCGGACAGTACCTGGGGACATGGTGGGCCTCCGGGTCGCGGTTCGTCGCACGTAGCGTCCGGTATTTTTACCGGATGACCGGACTACGGTCCAGCGGCGGCGGTTGGGAAAGCCGGACCGCCGGGACGGCGAATCCCGGCTAGTCGGTCTTCCAGCGAAACAGCGCCGCCGAAAGCAGCATCAGGCCCGCGCTCATGCCCGCGAGCACCACCAGTTCCACCCAGATATCCGCCAGTCCTGCGCCGTCCAGCATCACCGCGCGGGCGGCGGTGAGGGCGTGGGTCAGGGGGAAGATCAATGCCACTTTCTGAAACAGGACACTGGTCCCTTCCATGGAAAACCATACTCCCGACATCAGCATCATCGGCCAGGTGATCAGGTTGAGCAGGCCGCCGGCCAGTTCCTCGGAGGCCACCCGTGCCGCCACCGTCAGCCCCAGTGCGATCAGCGCCGTGGACCCCAGCGCCGCGGTAAGCAGCAACAGCAGGCCGCTGCCCAGCATGCGGAGGTCCAGCAGCCAGACGCAGGCGAGAAACAACACCGTGGTGATGGTAAGTACCAGGCCCAGGCGGGAGACGACCTGGGCGGAAAGGTACTCAAAGGCGGTCAGTGGTGTTGCGTGCAGGCGTTTCAGGTACCCGTTCTTGCGGTAGCGAACTACCACGTAGCCGATACCGAAAAGGCACGAAAACATCATGTTCATGCCCAGGATTCCCGGAATCAGCCAGTCGATGTAGCGGGTGCGGGTGCCCACCACCGGGACCGCTTCTTTGGGGTCATCGCCGGTGGCGAGCAGAAAACGTTCCAGCGCATAGCCTTTGGGGGAAGTGGTATTCACCCAGTAGCGGGTCCGGCCGGGCCCGAACTCCACCAGGATGTCTAGCTCGTGCCCGGACACCAGGTCGATGGCCGCCTGGCGGTCGGCGTAGGGGATGAACTGGGTATAGCGGGTATCCAGGAACGGGTGGATGGATTTTTCGATCTTCGTAGCCGTGGTCAGAACGCCGGCCTTGTACAGGGGCCGCCCGCCATCGGCGAACATGGCCCACAGGCCGAATATCAACAGCACCGGGAAGGCCACGTTCCAGCCCAGGGAGCTGCGATCGCGCAGGAACTCGATGTTGCGCGCGTGCATGACGGCGAGGAACCGGCGCATCAGCCGCGCAACTCCTTACCCGTCAGCTCCAGGAACAGGTCTTCCAGGGTACGCGGGCGGATTGCCAGCTGGTTGAGCGGGATATCGCGCCCGACCAGTTCGCGGATGGTGGCATCCACATCGTCGGTGGAAATCTCCACGTTGTCTCCGCAGTCCAATACCTGCATGGACAGGCCCTCCAGGCGCCCGGCCGCGACGGATTGCGGAAGTTCCAGGATCACGTCGCGAAAGTGGGCGGCGAGCAGCTCGTCCGGAGTGCCCTCGGCGATGATGCGTCCGTGGTCGACGATCAGGATCCGATCGCAAAGGCGGTAGGCTTCTTCCATATAGTGCGTGGTGAGGACCAGCGTCTTGCGTTCTCGCTTGATGTCCTCGATGAGTCGCCAGAAGTTTCTCCGCGCCTGCGGATCCAGGCCGGTGGTGGGCTCATCCAGAAACAGCACCTGGGGGTCGTTGAGCAGCGCCAGCGCGAGCAGCAAGCGTTGTTTCTGGCCCCCGGAGAGTTTGCGGTTGTCGCGGTCGAGAATCTCTCCCAATTCGCACAATTCGATCAGCCGTTCCCGTGGCAGGGGGGCCGGGTACAAACCGCGGAACAGGTCCAGGCACTCGCCGACGCTAAGGTAGTCCTGAAGCACCGTGGACTGGAACTGGATGCCGAAGCGAGTGCGGGCGCGACGGTCCAGGGGCGTACCCCGGTACAGAATCTCGCCGGTACTGGGTTGCTGGATGCCTTCGAGCATCTCCACGGTAGTGGTCTTACCGGCACCATTGGGGCCGAGCAGTCCCAGGCAGATGCCCTCCGGAACATCGAAGTCGACGCCGGCCACCGCAACCACGTCGCCGTAGCGTTTGGTCAAACCGCGGACCTGGAAAACCGGTTCTGACATGGCGGGAAGTCTAGCGGGTTTCGCTGGATTTCCGGGGCGGAACAACAAAATGCGCTGCTTTTCCGGAAATTTCCGGAAGACGACTCGAATCCGGTGGGGGGATTGACCTCGCCGGTGGTCCTCGGCATATTGTCTGTAATTATAAATTACAAAGATTTGTCCCGGTGCCTCCTGACCAGCCCATTTCGCGCCAGCCCCTGTATCTCGAAGTCGCGGAACGCGTGCGCCAGCGGATCTACCGGCGGCAACTGGTGCCCGGAGACTGGATCGATGAAAAGCAGCTTTGCGAAAACCTGCAGATCAGCCGCACGCCCCTGCGCGAAGCCATCAAGGTGCTGCACGCGGAGGGCCTGGTAGAGCTGGTTCCGCGGCGTGGCGCCTTTATCAAGAAGCTTGAGACCGACGGACTGCGGGAACTGTTCCCGGTGATGGCCAACCTGGAGGGCCTGTGCGCCCGCTTTGCTGCCCAGCACGGTTCAGCGGAGGACCTGGCGGTGCTGGAGGGACTGCATCAGCAACTGGAAACCATCGCCGAGGAGGGCGACGTGGACCGCTACTTCGAGATTAACCACGAATTCCACACCGCGGTACAGAACTTCGCGCGTAACCGCTGGTTGTCGCGTATCACCGCGGATTTGCGCGGTGTGTTGCGGCTGGCCCGACAACACCAGCTGAGCCTTTCCGGACGCCTTGGCAATTCACTCGCGGAACACCGGGAGATCATGAATGCGTTGCGCCAGCGGGATTCCGTTGCCGCCGAACGAGCCATGCACGATCACCTGATGCGCCAGCAGCAGGTGCTCCTGGAGCAGGATCCCGAATTTCTTTCCCTATCGACCAGGTGCGAAGACCCCGAGGTCACCGGAGTGATTCCGGCGGCAACGGGGCTGCACGAAACCCCCAATAGAAAGACCACACTGAGCAGAGGATGATGATTCCCATGAAGAAACTGATTTCATTGATTTCCGGCGGCCTGCTGGCCGTCGTAGTCGCCGTTCCGGCAAGCGTTTCGGCTGCGGATATCGAGATGAAGGCGTCTCACCAGTGGCCCGGTGGCAAGGGCGACATCCGTGACGAGATGGTGCAGATGATCGCCAAGCACATGGCTGAATCCAATACGGGTGTGAAGATCACCGTGTACCCGGGCAAGTCCCTGTACAAACCCAAAGAGCAGTGGGGCGCGATGACCAAGGGTGAGCTCGACATTACCGCGTTTCCGCTGGCCTATGCCGGTGGCAAGCACCCGGAGTTCAACCTCACCCTGATGCCGGGACTGGTCAAGAACCATGACCACGCACGGCGCCTGAACAAATCCGAGTTCATGAAGCGCATCAAGGGCATCATGGACGAGGCAGGTGTGATCGTGCTCGCGGATACCTGGCTTGCGGGTGGTTTTGCTTCCAAAAAGAAATGCGTTCTGGTCCCGGACGACGTCAAAGGCCAGAACTTCCGCGCCGCGGGCAAGGCCTTCAACCAGATGCTGGCGGCCGCAGGTGCCTCCATTGCCTCCATGCCGAGTTCGGAGGTCTACACAGGCCTTCAGACTGGTGTGCTGGATGCGGCAAATACCAGCTCCGCAAGCTTCGTTTCCTATCGCATTTACGAGCAAGTCAAATGCCTGACGATTCCGGGTGAAAACGCCCTGTGGGTCATGTACGAGCCGATCCTGATGTCCAAGGCTAGCTTCAACAAGCTGAATGACGCGCAGAAGGCCGAGCTCATGAAGGTTTCGAAGGAAGCCGAAGCCTTTGCCTACGAAGGCGCCAAGGCGGCGGATGCGAATCTGGAAAAAGTGTTCCGGGAAGCCGGCGTGGAAATCGTTAGCATGACTGCCGAGCAGGCGGCCATGTGGCGCAAGATCGCCGACGAGTCCAGCTACAAGTCCTTTGCCGACAACGTCAAAGGCGGCAAGGAGCTGCTCGATCTGGCTCTTTCCGTAGAGTAGTCGTTACAAGGAAGCCCGGCCCGGCAGGGCAATTCCCTGCCGGGCCTTTTCTTTCGGCTCTTTCGGTCAACGGAGGCCAGAATGAATTTCTTCATCCGTATTGTCGAGGGGCTTTCTCGCCT
>JAJDOE010000058.1 GCA_022340345.1 Gammaproteobacteria bacterium | reverse complement strand
CCGCGTGGAACTGACACCGGTGGCGGGTTTCGTGCCCAGCGTGGTGATGACCATCGCGGTTGCCGACTGTGTACACCTGCTGGCCACCTACTTCCTGGAGCTACGGCGGGGCAACGGCCGTACCGATGCCCTCGCCGAGAGCCTGCGGGTCAACGTGCAGCCGGTGTTTCTCACCACCCTGACCACCATTATTGGCGTGCTGTGTCTCAACCTCAGCGATTCACCGCCCTACCGGGATCTCGGCAACATGGTGGCATTGGGGACGTTCTTTGCGTGGGTCTTTTCCATGAGTTTCCTTCCGGCACTGCTGTTGTGGCTGCCGGAGCCGCGGCCGGGGCGGGCGGCGTCGGACTCGCATCCCATGCAGCGCTTTGGCGAATTCGTGGTTCGTCGACATCGCTTCCTGCTTGTCGCCATGGGGTCACTGGTGATCGGCCTGGTCTCCTTCGTCGGCAACAACCGGCTCACGGACTCCTGGACCGAGTATTTCGATCACAGCTTCGAGTTGCGGCACACCATTGAGGCCGCCAACACGCGACTGTCCGGAAACCACCTGGTGGAATTCGTTCTCGATAGCGGGGAATCCGGCGGCATCAACAATCCGGCCTTCCTGCGCGAGGCCGGTGCATTCACCGACTGGCTTCGGGCGCAGCCCGAGGTGGCCCATGCCGCAGGACTGGTAGACGTGCTGCGGCAACTCAACCGCAATATGCACGGAGATGACCCGGCCTGGTACCGGCTTCCCGAACGTCGCGACCTGGCGGCCCAGTACCTGCTTCTGTACGAACTGTCGCTGCCCGAAGGTATGGGGCTGGACAATCTCATTGACATAGATCGTGCCGCCACCCGCCTGACGGTGATCCTGTACAAAACCGATTCGGAGCGGATCCTGGCCATGGAGCGGCGTGGCCGGAACTGGCTGGCGGCCAACACCTCCAGCATCCGTCCGCTGGAGGGCACGAGCCTGGACATGGTGTTCGCCCACATCGCGCGCCGCAACATCCACAGCCTGCTGTGGGGAACCGCCCTGGCGTTGGTGCTGATCTCGCTGGTGCTGGTGGCGGCACTGCGCTCGCTGCGGATCGGCCTGATCAGCCTGGTGCCGAACCTGGCACCGGCAGCCCTGGCGTACGGAACCTGGGGCTTGCTGGTGGGCCATATTGACCTGGCCCTGTCCATTGTTATCTGCATGAGCCTGGGAATCGTGGTGGATGACACCGTGCACTTCCTGTCCAAGTACCTGCGCGCCCGCCGGGAGCGTGGGCTGGCACCGGCCCAGGCGATCCCCTACGCGTTTCGGACCGTAGGGGTAGCCCTGTTCACGACCTCGTTCGTACTGGTGACGGGATTTGCCGTGCTGGCTCTGTCCCACATGGCTCCAACCCGGGAAACCGGCACGCTGCTCTCGATGACCCTCAGCTTTGCCCTGTTGGCGGACTTTCTGTTTCTGCCGCCGCTGCTGATGCTGCTCGACCGAAACGGTAGCGCGGGTTCGTCGGCCACTACGCTTCGGGCGGATTCCTCTTCTTGACCCGCTACCGACCGCCTCCGATAATCTGTTAGAAATCCTAAATATTTTAATTAGTCTATACAGGGAGACGCGCAGGCCATGTCTAACGAAGTCGACGAACAGCTGAACCGTTTACGCGACAAAAAGGATTCCATCAGCAAGTCCTGGGACCAGACCCGCAATAAGGAGCTGCTGGCGTTCTTTATCGGAATTATTCCGAGGCTGTTCGACGCGGAGCGTTGCAGCATTTTTATTCTCGATCCGGCTAGCGACCGGGTGTGGCTGGAGGCCGGGACCGGTGTGTCGGAAAAACAGATCGAGGTGCCGAAAACCGGCTCCCTGGTCGGCGAAGTGATATCAACCGGGCAGTCCCGCAGGCTTTCCGACATGGATGGCTCCACCGGAACTCACCGGGATACCGATGCCAAGACCGGTTTTGTAACCCGCACTGCGCTGTGTGTCCCCGTTCGCAACCTGGCCGGCCAGCAGGTGACGGGGGCCATCCAGGTCCTGAACACCAACGCGAAAGGCGGATTCAGCGAAGACGACAGCCAGGTGCTTGAAAATCTCGGACACTACCTGCAGATGAGTATCGAAAATGTGTTCCTGAACCAGGAGCTTCTGGACATTTCGGAAAAGCTGAACCGGCGATTGCAGTCGGTCGAGAGGATTCAGAAGGCCGTTTCCGACGGCTGAGGTTCGCGCGGCGGCGAACGATTTTTCTACCGTCGGGCCGGCGATTTACAGCGGCCACACGTACAGGATCATCGGCACACCGAGCAGCGTGATCAGCACTTCCAGCGGAAGACCCATCCGCCAGTAGTCGGTGAAACGGTATCCGCCGGGACCCATTACCAGGGTATTGGACTGGTGACCGATGGGCGTCAAAAATGCACAGGAAGCCCCCACCGCGACCGCCATCAGGAAGGGGTCGCTGTGCACCCCGAGGGTCGCCGCAATGCCAACCGCGATGGGCGCCATGATCAGTGCCGTGGCGGCGTTGTTGATGATGTCCGATAGAAACATGGTCACCACCAGCACCAGGGTCAGCACCAGCCACACCGGCAGACCCGCGGTGAGACCCACCACCATGGTCGCAAACAGGGTGGTGGTGCCAGTCTGCTCCAGCGCCTGGCCCACCGGAATCAGCGCCCCCAGCAGCACAATAATCGGCCAGTCGACCGCGTCGTAGAGTTCCCGAACCGGCAACAGTCCGCTGACCACGTAGGCGCCAATGGCCAGCGTGAATGCGATGGTCAGGCTGAGCCAGCCGGCTACGCCCGCTGCCAGGGCCAGCGCAAAGATCGCCAACGCCAGCCCCACCCTGTTGCCCGGGTGCAGGCGCAGTCCGCGCTCGGCCAGCGGCAGCAGCGCAAACTGCGATAGCGTTGCTTCCAGGTGGTCTTTCTCCGCCTGCAACAACAACACGTCACCGGCTTTGAATGTGACGCTCCGCAGGCGGCGCCGGATCGCCTGTCCCTGGCGGGCCACCGCCACCACCGCCACACTGCCGCCGGAGCGGCGCCGCAGGTACGGTATGTCCCGGCCCACCAGCGGCGAACCCGGGGTCACCACTCCCTCTGCCAGCGCCAGGTCGTCACCCACCAGGTCGTAAAAACTGGCGGTTGCGCTGGTCAGGCGCTCCAGCCCCAGCTCGTCGGCGAGCGCCTCCACCGCGTTCGGGTCCGCCCGCGCGATCAGCACGTCCCCCTCGGCGAGCTCATGTTTTCGTGGCAGGGCCATGGCGCGCCCCCGGCCGCGAGCCAGGCCCACCACGTCCACGCCGGCCTCGTCGAAAGCCGAGACCTGGGACAGCAGTGTACCAATCAGTTCAGATCCTGCCGGTACCCGCAGCTCGTTGAGGTAGGCATCGATCTGGAACAACTGCTGTGGCGGATTCTGCCGCCTGCGCTCGGCGGGGATCAGACGCCAGCCGATCAGGGTTACAAAGATGACGCCCACCACCGCGACCACAACCCCCACCGGAGAGAAATCGAACAGGCCAAAGGGCTCGCCGACCAAATCCTGCCGATAGCTGGCAATAATGATGTTGGGCGGGGTACCGATCATGGTGGTCATACCGCCCAGAATGCTGCCGAAGGCAAGCGGCATCAGTAGAATGGCGGGTGATCGCTGGTGCTGGGAAGCGGTCGCCAGGGCCACCGGCAACATCAGCGCAAGCGCTCCCACGTTGTTCATGAAGGCGGAGGCGACAGTTACCACGCCGGTGAGGGCCATAATGTGTACCAGGGGATTGTGGGTCAGGGGTCCCAGGTGCGAGACCACCATATCCACGACGCCGGAGGATTTCAGCGCGTGACTGATTATCAGTACGGCCGCCACCGTGATCACCGCCGGGTGCCCGAACCCGGCGAAGGCCTCACGTGCCGGAACCAGCCCGGTCACGACCACGACCATCAGGGCCAGGGCCGCTACCAGATCGTAGCGCCAGCGACCCCAGGCAAAAAATACCAGCGCGCCCACCAGGGTCGCGACGACGATCCATTGGTCCGCATTCATACGCGACAGGATACCGTGCCATGTGCCTGAACCCTAAGCTGGCTCGCTGGTTGGCAATTTCCCTGCTGGCGTTCGCGGCGTGTCCGGCTCATGCCAAGGAACACAACGGCCTGCGCTACGTGCTGGTCGCGGATCCACAGGCCGGCGCCAGCCAGACACTGGACCTGCTGCTTCCGGAAACCGCCGGCAAGGCACCGCTGCTGGTACTCGTGGCCCACGAGTTGTGGATGCCGCAGCCCGGGGGGCGCTTGTCGGCGCACACCATTGCCCGGGAAATGCAGCAACGCGGGGTTGCGGTTGCGGTAGTCCGCCATCGCCAGGGACCGGTGTTCCGCCAGATGGCCGCCGTAGAGGACCTCGCCAGCGCTATCCGTTTCCTTGCCGCCAGCGCTGCCCGCTATGGATTCGACAGCGAACACATCTTCCTGATGGGCTATTTCGCCGGGGCCTTCGATGCCCTCGACCTGGTTCTGGACCCGAACCGCGATGAACTGCCGGGGATTGCCGGCGTGATCTCCGTTGATGGCATCCTGGAACTCGAGCGCAAGTACACTCGCCACGAACCCTGGCGAAAGGTGATTGACGCGGCCTTCGGCGCCGATCCATCCGCCTGGAAGGGTCGCACGCCCCGCCAGTGGGTCCGCGCCGACGCGCCGCCGATCCTGTTACTCAACTCCGCGGCGGGTGGAGCCGGCCAGCTTGCTGAGGCGCAGGACTTCCTGTTCGCCCTTCGCCACGCGGGCCACCCGGCCGCGGAGTTCTTTGCGATGACCCAGCGGGACCGGGCCAGCATTCTGCATTTCGGTGGGCAACGAAACCTGGTACGCGAGATCGTGTTGTCCTTTATGGGCGTGCCGACATCGGACCCGGAGACTCGCGCCAGCGTAGCGCTACAGCGTCGCTGGCAGAACCCGCCTTTTGACAGCCGGGAGTTCTGGAAGCGCGGTGCCGAGCGGGTTCGCACGCACGCCGTAACCGCTGCCCTCCGCGCGGACCTCAAACAGGCGCTCGAGCGCTTTGCCTCGGAGGAGTTCGCCACCACGCCGCTCGCGGAGTACCACGCCATCAATCTTGCGGACTGGCTCGAAATCCCGGGAGCGGTTTCCGGTACGGGCGACTACCTGTCGCTGACCAACGTGCGCGGGGAACGCTTTTACCTGTCCACACAGCAGGTGCGCAAATACCAGCCACAGCTAGTTATCGGCATCGACCAGGAACGCAATCTGTTTCGCTACCTGGCGTTTTACCAGACCCGCCGCCAATACTCGTGGAAGGATGCCCCGGAACCGGTTCGCAGCGCCCGCCCCCTGGGAGCCTTCCTGCACTTTCCCGGCCCGGTCCCGGACGCGGTACGCACCAACGGCATCGCTCGCTTCGGCCTGCTGGCCGGCGGAATCGAACGCCACCGCGAGGACCCTTTCGGTAGCCTTGCGGGACTGCCCGAAGTGGTACTCGGTGCCTTGTACTACCGCAACGGGTGTGTGTCCTGCCACGTGTTCCGCGGGTTCTCGGCTCGTTCCCACCATGTCGTCGCCACCAACGGCGAGGTTCAGGGCGGATTTGCCGAGCCCCTGGTCAGCTACCCGGACGCGGTGCTGAAGCGGTTTTTTTATACTCCGCGGGAGGCGGCGCGCATTATCGGCGTGGAACCGAACATCGTGGTGGAGCAGGCAACCGACCCGATGTACCGACTCATTTCCGCGGAAAAGAAGCCGTGAAACCTGCGGCGGTGGGCCTGTGTGAAAGCTGCCGGCATGCCCGCCGCCTGGAGAGTGCCCGCGGCTCAACGTTCTGGCAGTGCCGGAAGGCAAGCCGGGATTCCGGCCTGGCGAAATTTCCCGCCCTGCCGGTACTGCGCTGCCATGAATTTGCATCCGGATCGCCGGCCCCGGACGAGGCCGGCTAGCCACCGCCAGTTGCAGAAAAATCTATTTACCAGACAGGACAGCGGATGCGCTGTTCCCGCCGAGCGTCACCTTCATCGGTTCATCCCCGGCGCTGCGGGGCTCTACCACGGGCACCCGCACCCTGGCGCCGGCACGGGTACGCCCGAAGACCAGGTCCGGATTGAAACGGCGCAGAAGCCACAGCGGAATCTCGTGTTCCTCCGCGATGCTCCAGGCATTGTCGCCGGAGCGTAGCCGGTAGGATTCGATTCCGGTAATCACAAAATTCTCGCGGAAGCCGGTTTCCAGGGTGTGATGGAACTCAACACGTCGCTGTTCGAAATGCTTACGCTGTTCCTCGTCACGCAGTGGCAGTTCCAACCGCTGCCCAATCGTGATGCGGCGCGCGCTCTTCAGCCCCAGTGACCGGCGCAGCCGTCCGATGCTGGCCATGCCCAGCCAATCCGCATAGTGGCCAACGGTCTCTTCCGGTTCCACGCGGATGAAGTAGCGTTGCTGGCCACCGGCTTTCCGCACTGTCACAAACAGGTCCTCACCGATACCAAAGGCTTCCGCCAGTTCCGCCGCCTCTGGCGCCGCGGGTATTTCCGGGAGCATCTCGGGTTTCGCCTCCGGTTCCTCGACGGTCGCAACCACCTCCTCGGCTACTTTCTTGGCCGCGGGGGGCGGCGCCGGCTTCCGGGTGGCCACGGCCACCGGCGGTTTCGCACTCGCCACCGCGGGCTGCGCCGCGCCGGGAATACTCAGTACCTGCCCGACCCGGATCAAAGCGCCACGCCCGAGACCATTGGAGCGAATCAGCTCAGCACAGTTGACGCCGAAACTGCGCGCAATTCCGCAGGCGGTGTCGCCCCGCTGTACCCGGTAGCCACCCGCCGCGGCGGATACGGTCCGTGTCGCCGCGGGCCTGCCGCGGGCACCGCCCGGACCGGGGATGGTCAGGATCTGTCCGACGCGGATCAGCGCCCGCCGCCCCAGGCTGTTCACCTCCACCAGGTCACGGCAAGCGACGTGATGACGGCGGGCAATGGCGCAGGCCGTGTCGCCGCGCCGCACACGGTAGGGATACTCGGAATAGGGTTGCTTTTCCGCAGGCAGGCGCGAAAGCGCCGCCAGCTGGGTCCGCCAGCCCTTCGCGCGGGGCGGGACCGCCAGGCGATAACCGGCAGGAACGTGCCGGTGTCCCTGCCAGACCAGCCTGCGCAGGCCCGGGTTCAGATACTGCAGTTCCTTTTCCGACACTCCCAGCACCTTTTTCAGCCGCGCAACGGAAGTGGCCTGCTGCAACGGCAGCTCGGCGTACCGCAGCGCGGGCGCCGGCTTTATATCCGGAAAGAACTTCCGCATATTGCGCGCCACATGGCGCGCCGCCAGGAAGCTGGCGTAAAAATTTTTCACCGCCACCCGGAAACTGCGGCCTTTGTACTTGGTCAGCACTTTGACGAAGTCCGGCCCCATACTCTTCAGCGCCCGGGAGGTCCCCTGTACACCATAGTTATAGGAAGTGATGACGAAGGGGTACAAACTGTCCGAGGCGCCCGGTGCCAGGGTTTTCATGGTGGCCATACTTTCGCTGAGGTAGCGCGCCGCGGCCCGACTCGCCGCCCGTGGGTCGAGGCGTTCATCCAGGTCGGCGCCGGTTTTCAACCCCAGCTTGCGCCCGGTACGCGGCATGATCTGCCACATTCCGGCGGCGCCCAGCCGCGAATAGGCGTTCGGGTTGTATGCAGACTCCACGAAGGGCAGGTACTGGATGTCCGAGGGCAGACCAGCCGATTTCAACGCCGCCTGCACCATTCCCCGGTAGGTACCGAAACGTACCAGGGCCTTGGCGAAGCGATCGCGATTGCCCTCCTGGCAGCGGATGCGATCGCCGGCGCGCCGGATCTCGCTGGGCGTCTCGCCGACAAATAATTTCGCCAGGTGGCGCTGGGAAGCCAACGGTTTGCCGGTCTTTTCCAGGCGCTCCGCCAGGATGCGCAGGTCCTTGCGAATTTTCAGGCGCGCGTTTTTTACGGAAGCGGCCTCGCGACGCCGCGAGCAGTGGGCCTTTGTCTTCAGCACCCGGTATACGCGCTCGGGGTGCCGGGAATCATGCAGGATCAGCTGGCCGCTGCCCCATTTGCTGAATACCTCCACCCAGAAATCAATTCGCCTCTTGATCTCCACCGGGCAGGGAAACGTTGCGTCACAGAGCAACGGGTAGTTCGCCAGCAGGTGGTGGGCACGGGCCGGCGGTGACAGGCTGATGACGAACACAATCGCCAGCGCGGCAAGGACGGGATTCACGTACGCTGGCGCAATTCTGTGGGGGAATGCGGGCACTGCGCAAGGTTGCCGCCTCGCTCAGCCAGCGTCAACCGCCCTTGACCGTTAGCCGATTCTTTTCTAGATTTTTTGTTGCCTATGAGCGCCAGCGGCCCAAATTCCCTAATCCAGCGAATCAGCGACCGGCTGAATCGGGTCAGCCGCACGCGGGCATTTGTTACGCACCTGCTGATCAGCCTGGGCATCTTCTTCCTGTTGCTGACGCTGATGTTGCTGGCCTGGTATCCCGACGCGCTGTTCCAGGTAGACGGTGGCTGGCGGGGGTTGCGGCTCATCGTCTTCGTGGACCTGGTGCTGGGCCCCAGCGTCACGCTGGTAATTTTCCGGCCCGGGAAACCGGGGCTTTGGTTTGACGTGCTGTTGATTGCCGCCATCCAGACCGTCGCGCTGACCTATGGCGTTCACGTGGTGTACTCCCAGCGACCGGTGGTGATGGTGTTTGTGGACAAAAAGTTCGCCACCGCCACTCGTGGCCAGTTGCAGCGGGCGCAGGGATTACTGGAAAAGAACGGCATCCGGGCGGACCTCCCGGACACGGGACTATTCAGCGGCCCGCAAATGTTCGGCGTGGCAGAGTACCCGGAACTGGAGCGTCGCCTGGTGGAAAGCGCGCGCGCCCTGCGCGGCGACCTGCCCGCCGATTTCCTGCGGCTGGATCGGTATCGCCCGATCACCGAAGTGCTGACAGAGGTCGCCCGTGATGCACTCGACATGCAGAAACTGATCGCGCGTTCGCCGGCGGACCGGAGCGAGTTCGAGAGGTTCCTGAATAAACGCGACCGGCCAGCCGGGGATTTCCTGTTTGTTCACCTGGTGCCGCGCGACGAACGCCAGGTGATCGCGCTGGACCGCGGCACGGGCGAACTGGCCGGTTACCTGGACATTCGCCCGCCGCGCTGATCCGGCCCCTCAAGGACACGCAGCGGGCAGGGGACCCCCCCGCCGGACGAGAAACCCGCTGCCCAGGTTGCGACGGCCGAGCGACCCGTTTCCTGGAGGCGCTGTGTGCCGGACGCGCCCGGGGCCCTGGCACCCGGCGAGATTCCGCCGCTGCATTTCGCCGGTACCGTTGCGCGCCGATCTTCGCCATGGCTGCTGCGCCAAGGCCCACGTAGACTCCCCGCGCATGCACCCGGCCCTGTTGTTGCTCCCCGACTTCGCCACCATCCTGCTGGGTGCCGGGCTGCGTCGCTGGATGCACCTGGGCGACCCGTTCTGGACCGGGCTGGAGCGGCTGGTGTACAACGTGATGTTCCCGGCGTTGTTGTTCAACGCCATCACCGCGACGCATATCGATTTCGGCTCCGCCGCACCGCTGCTCGCCACCGGCGGCATTCTTCTGGCCACCGGCATACTGCTTGCGTTGTTGGCACGCCCACTGATGCCGATCTCGCCCATCGCCTTCGCTTCACGCTTCCAGTGCGCCTTTCGTTTCAACAGCTATATCGGCATCGCCGTAGTGGGCAAGCTGTTCGGCGAGCAAGGCATTGCGATTTTCGGCGTTCTCATCGGCGTAATGGTGCCGATTGCCAACATGTTCGCGGTAGCGGCACTGGCGCGCCACGGCCGAGCCAGCGTGTGGCGGGAACTGGCCACCAATCCGCTGATCATCGCAACCCTGGCCGGCCTGGCCTGGAGCCTGCTGGGGCTGCCGGTGCCCGAGCCCGTAAGCCAGTTCCTGTCCCGCTTGTCGGAGGCCACCATCGCCACCGGCTTGCTGGCGGTGGGCGCGGCCTTGCAGTGGCGAACGCCGGTACGCGGCCTGGCAATGGAGGTGTGGTTCCTGGCGGTCAAGCTGGTGGCACTGCCGCTCACCGCCTGGTACGCGGGGCGCTGGCTGGGCCTGACCGGGCTCTATTTCAATGTGGCGGTGATCTTCGCGTCCCTGCCCACCGCATCCTCCGCCTACATCCTGGTGGCACGCATGGGCGGCGACAGTGCGGGGGTAGCCTGGCTTATTTCCGTGGGCACCCTGGTCGCGATGGTGACCATGACCGTGTGGGTGGGATTGCTGTTGTAGAAGGGGAAGTGGTGGCTATGGGTGGATTTGAACCACCGACCCCGGCATTATGAGTGCCGTGCTCTAACCAACTGAGCTACATAGCCACGGAAGGGCCGCAAAGATACCGGAATTCAGGTCCGGATAGAATTCCGGCCAGCGGACCAGGCGGAAGGGGCCCTCCGGGTCCGCCGTGGTCACCAGGCAAGCCTGCACGACCCCGTATTACACGTTAAAGCGGAACAGGATTACGTCTCCGTCCCTGACCTCGTAGGTTTTCCCTTCCGAGCGCAGTTTTCCCGCTTCACGGGCACCGTGTTCTCCACCCGCTACCACGTAGTCATCGAACGCAGTGACCTCCGCGCGGATGAAACCCCGCTCGAAATCCGAATGGATGACACCTGCCGCCTGGGGTGCCAGGGAGCCGGCGCGTACCGTCCAGGCGCGAACTTCCTTGGGTCCGGCCGTGAAATAGGTGATCAGGCCCAGCAAGCGGTAGCCGGCGCGGATAACCCGGTTCAGGCCCGGCTCTTCGATCCCCAGCTCCGCCAGGAATTCGATTTTCTCTTCGTCGGACAGCCCCGCCAGTTCGGATTCAATCGCCGCCGACACCGGCACGCAGGCGGCGCCTTCCTCGGCGGCCACCGCAGCCACCTCATCGAGTAGCGGATTGTCGCCGAAACCGTCCTCCGCCACGTTGGCGATGTACACCACCGGCTTGGCGGTGAGCAGGAACAACCCTTTGCTGTGCGGCGCGTCCGCCGCATCCCGCTCCAGGGTCCGCACCGGGCGACCCGCATCCAGGTGGGACTGCACGCGCTCCAGGAATGCGGCCAGGGCTTTCTGTTCCTTGTCGCCGGCCTTGGAGGCCTTGCGCGCTTTGTCCAGCGCCTTTTCCGTGGTCGCCAGGTCGGCGAGCATCAGTTCGGTTTCGATGGTCTCGATGTCACGGCGCGGACCGACAGACCCATCCACGTGGGTAACGTTTCCGTCCTCGAAACAGCGCACCACGTGGGCGATGGCATCCACCTCGCGGATGTGGCCCAGAAACTGGTTGCCCAGCCCCTCGCCCTTGGAAGCCCCCGCCACCAGCCCGGCGATATCCACGAACTCGATGGTGGTAGGAACCAACTTCGCCGGTTTGACGATCGCCGCGAGCTGTTCCAGGCGCGGGTCGGGTACCGCCACCATCCCGACGTTGGGATCGATGGTGCAGAAGGGATAGTTTTCCGCCGGCGCGCCCGCTTCGGTGAGCGCGTTGAACAGGGTGGATTTGCCTACGTTGGGCAGCCCGACGATGCCACAGCGAAATCCCACCTAACTGTCCTGCCCGACTTCGTCGCCGTCGGGTCCCCGGGTATGTAACACGTTCATGACGCGCTCGAATTCGCCAGCGACCATAGCATCCACCTCGGCAGCGGCGCGCTGCACGGCATTATCAATCGCGATGCGCTCGTCCCCACCGGGCCTGCGCAACACCCAGGAGACCACCTGGTCCGCGTGGCCGGGGTGCCCAACGCCGATGCGCAGGCGATGGAAGTCACGGGTACCCAGGTGCTGGATGACATCGCTCAACCCGTTGTGCCCGCCGGCGCCACCACCGCGCTTGAGGCGCACGGTGCCCGGTGGCAGGTCAATCTCGTCGTGGGCTACCAGCAAGTTGGCGGGCGCGATGCGGTAATAGTTGAGAAACAATACCAATGCCTCACCGCTCAGGTTCATGAAGGTCTGCGGTACCAGCAGCCACACGGGGTTGCCGCCAAGCGTGACCTTGGCGATATCGGCCTTGAGTTTGTTCTGCGGGACCAGGCTGGCGCCGGTACGCACGAGCAGCCGTTCCACGAACCACTGCCCGGCATTGTGCCGGGTCTCCCGGTACTTCTCGCCGGGATTGGCAAGACCGGCGATGAGCTGAATGGCGGACATGAGGGGAACGGGCCGCGCCAGAATGCGGGCCCGCCCGAATCGGGATCAGCCTTCGCTGCTCTCCTCTTCGTCGGCCGCTTCCGTTGACGCAGCCGCTGCCTCGCCCTCGGCGAGCTCGCCTTCTTCGCCCTCGACCTCTTCTTCCTCGACGACGGTCTTCACCATCGTTACCGCGGCGATCGCCACGTCCTCGCCACCATGGGTGAGCAAAGTCAGTTCCACGCCGTCCGGAAGCTTCAGGTCGGACAGGTGCAGGGCATCGCCCAGGTTCAGCCCGGACGCATCCGCCTCCAGGAACTCCGGCAGGTCGGCCGGCAGACAGGATACGTCCACTTCATTGATCACGTGGGACATTACGCCGCCCTGGGTCTTGACCCCTGGCGCGGAGTCCTCGCCAGCGAAGTGAATTGGCACTTTCATGTGAATCTTTTCCGTGGCGCTGACACGCTGCAGATCCACGTGCATCACCCGCGGCCGGAAGGGATGCATCTGTACGTCACGCAGGATCGCCTTCTGGGTCTCGGCACCCGCCTTCACCGTCAGTATCGACGTGTGGAAGGCCTCGTTGTCGAGGCTGTGCATTATCTGGTCGTGCTCCAGGGTGATGCTCACCGGATCCTGGTCGCCGCCATACAGGATGCCGGGCACCTTGCCGGTGCGGCGCAGGCGGCGCGCGAGGCTGGTGCCTTTACTATTTCGCACTTCCGCGTTGAGTTCGAAGGTAGCCATTTTTCTGAATCTCCGGGGGCCCCAAACTGGGGGCTTGCAAAAACTAGTCCATAAACAGGTTGCTGACCGAATCGTCTTCTGCGATACGGCGCATGGATTCGGCCAGAATCTCCGCGACGCTGAGCTGGCGGATCTTGCCGCAGGCCTCGGCATCCGGGCGAAGCGGGATGGTATCGGTTACTACCAATTCGTCAAGTTGCGATGCCTCGATACGGGACACCGCGGAGCCGGATAATACCGGATGGGTACAGTAAGCGAGAACGCGTTTAGCCCCATGTTCTTTAAGGGCATCCGCCGCCTGGCACAGGGTATTGGCGGTATCCACCAGGTCATCCACCAGCACACAGGTACGGCCTTCCACGTCGCCGATGATGTGCATCACCTGCGCCTCGTTGGGTCGCGGGCGGCGTTTGTCAATGATCGCCAGGTCCGCGTCCATGTGTTTCGCCAGGGCGCGGGCGCGAACCACCCCACCCACGTCCGGAGAAACCAGCTTGAGGTTTTCGTACTCGTGCTTGTACAGGTCGCCAAGCAACACCGGGCTGGAGTAAATGTTGTCCGTGGGAATATCGAAAAATCCCTGAATCTGGTCCGCGTGCAGGTCCATGGTCAGCACCCGGCCCGCGCCGGCGGTAGTGATCATGTCCGCCACCAGGCGCGCGGTAATGGCGACCCGGGCGGTGCGTGGTCGACGATCCTGGCGCGCGTAACCGAGGTAGGGCACCACCGCCGAGATGCGTCGCGCCGAGGACCGCTTGACCGCGTCCAGCATGACCAGCAGCTCCATGAGGGTGTCGTTGCTGGGCGCGCAGGTGGATTGCATAACGAACACGTCCTTGCCGCGGATGTGTTCCATCAGCTCCACCATTACCTCGCCATCGCTGAAACTGCCGACCACCGCCTTGCCCAGGGGGATGTCCAGATGCCGGGTGACCCGCTGGGCCAGGTCCGGGTTGGCGTTGCCAGCGAACACCACCATGTCATCAAGTGCCAATTGGATCCTCCGGTCGTCCGGTGTCGTTACTGAACCCACCTGCCGGCGGGTAATCTGGCTGGGGTGCCAGGATTCGAACCTGGGAATGCCGGAATCAAAATCCGGTGCCTTACCACTTGGCTACACCCCAGTATTTCGTTTCGGGGGGCTCAGGCCCCGTTGTCTCGCCATTCCCGCAGGCGCCGGTGCAGGGGCGACTCGTCCACACCGCGGGCGACAAATCCGCCGGTACCCGCCGGGCGGGCCTCCAGGATCGCCGCGGCCTGGTCCGGATCCTGGACTGGCAGGAACACGCAGGCGCCGGTTCCGGTAAGGGCCGCCGGGCCATGGCCACGCAGCCAATCCAGCGTGGTAGCCACCGCAGGATAACGCCGCCGCACCACCGCTTCCAGATCATTGCCCACCGGCACCTGACGAGGCTCGCGGATTGTGATGGGGGGGCTATCACGTGTCAATTCGGGGTCGGAGAACACCGCGGCGGTGGAAACCTGCACCGGCGGGCAAAGCACCACGAACCAGGCAGGTTCCAGCCGCTGCGGTTGCAGCCGCTCTCCCACTCCCTCCCCCCAGGCACTGTAGCCATGCACGAACAACGGCACGTCGGCTCCCAGCTGCAAGCCCAGCTGCGCGAGTTGCGCTACGGACAAACCGGTGGCCCACAGGGCGTTCAACGCCACCAGGGTAGTAGCTGCATCCGAACTACCGCCCCCCAGGCCACCGCCAACCGGCAGCTGTTTTTCCAGCAACAGCCGCGCCCCCAGGGGCGATCCGGTGCTCTGCTGGAGCAGGCGCGCAGCCGCCAGGCACAGGTCCTCTTCCCCCGCCGCGATCCCGGGGATCGCTCCCTCGCGGGACAGGCCGCCGTCGGTCCGCAGCTCCACCTGCAGCGAGTCGCCGTGATCCAGCAGGTGAAACAGGGTTTGCAGCTCATGGTAGCCATCCGCCCGCCGCCCCGTGATGCGCAGGAAACGGTTGAGCTTGGCCGGCGCCGGCCACGGAGTATTCAGAGGGCCAGGCCCTCCCAGCGCTTCACGATCACACGCACCTCCACCGTCTCGTTGGGCTCGCCCTCCGGACCCACCGCCCGGGCATCCGCCCGCAGCCGCAGCGTACGCGGCAATTCGATGCTGCCGACCTGCCGGTATTCCTCGAAGTCCACGTCCCAGCCGCCCTGCTGCAGGTGCTCCAGCCGCCCCGCATGGTCCAGCCGCTGCTGTTTCGCTGCGACCGCCGGCGCCGGCAGTCCGCGTATCCACCAGCCAAGTAACTCGAAGGGAATGTCCCAGCCGGTGGTGCGGTACAGCACCTTGCGGGCGGTGGTCCCCCGGTAGGTTTCTTTTTTGCGGTCCGTCAGCACGGCGCCGCCGGGGTCCTCCGTGAGCATCATCAGGCCTCGCCCGAGAGGATCGCGCAGGCGGATAGTTTGCAGGTCCTGCTTGCGACTCCAGCTGACATGGGCGCTGCCGCCCCGTCGCGCCTTGATGCCCAGTTTTCCGGACAGCTCCCAGCTATCGATGGATTCCAGAGCCACCCGGCGGGCATCGAACAGACGCTGGATTTCGCCGGGGGGAGGAACTGGTATTTTCTTTTCCGGCACCGCTGCGCAGCCGGCCAGAAAGGCGGCTGCGAGCAGGGCACCGAGGGCCCTCACTTGTCGAGGCGCCGGATGGTTTCGTTCAGGACGTCGCTTTTCGGAGCATCCGTCAGCGCCCGTTGCCAGATCTTGCGCGCCTCGTCCTGCGCACCGGTGCTCCACAACACCTCACCCAGGTGCGCCGCGATATCCGCGTCCGGCCGCTTGCCGAATGCACGCCGCAAATACTGCTCGGCCAGGGTCTTGTTCCCGAGGCGGAACTGCACCCAGCCCATGGAATCCAGCACGAACGGGTCCTCCGGGCGCAATTCCAGGGCAGCCTGTACCAGGCTCAGGGCCTCGTCCAGCCGTTGCCCCTGATCCGCCAGGGTATAGCCGAGCGCATTCAGGGCATGTGCGTTGCGTGGTTCCTTCGCCAGCACCCGCCGGATATCTTTTTCGTGCAACTGGAGATCCCGGATCTGCGCCGCCAGCAGAGCGCGAGCGTAGAGCAGGTCCGTGTTGTCCGGAACCGTATCGAGCGCCGCGTTGAGCACTTGCATGGCCTCGTCCCAGGCGCGCACCTCGCGCAGCACCCGTTCCTGGGCCAGCGCCAGGCGCACCCGCTCCCGATCATCAACCGGTTTCAGTCCTGCGAGATGGGCCCGGGCGCGATCCACCGCTCCGGATTCGGCATACACCAGCCCGATGCGCAATGCGGCATCGAACGCGTGGTCCGGGTCGTCAACTTCACGATACCACTGCAGCGCCTCCTCGTAGTGTTCGCGCTGGCTGGCGACCTGACCCAGGTACAGGCGCGCCTGGTCGTTGTCCGGTGCAATCTCGAGCGCCTTTTTCAGGTAGTAATCCGCCTCCTTCAGGTCATTCGCCTCCACGGCAAGCAACCCGGCGGCAAATGCGGCATTGCCCTCCGTGGGGTAGTAGCGCACCACCGCCTTGAACTGTGCCCGCGCTCCACTCTTATCCTGCTGGTCGAGCAGGTAGCGGCCAAAAGCCAAGCGCACGCGCTTGTCGCGCGGAGACCGATCGAGAAATTCGGTGGCGAAGCGACGGGCCTCCGCGTCGCGCTTCAGGGTCATCAGGATCCGAAGATTGAGCAGCGCGGCTTCATCCCAGTTGGGACGTAATCGCAACGCCTGCTGCACCGCCTCCAGCGCGCGCTCCGGCTCCTGATGGCGCATCGCCAGGCGTGACAAGGCCAGCCCCGCGGTTGCCTGATCCGGGGCCTGGTTGGAAAGACTTTGCATCACCGCCAGGGACGGCGCCTTTTCGACACGCGAAAGCAGATTGGCGAAATGCAGGTAGGCATCGGCC
>JAJDOE010000176.1 GCA_022340345.1 Gammaproteobacteria bacterium | reverse complement strand
GGCGGGCTGTGGTCCGGCGACCCGCTGGAGCGCAGGGCGACCCTGAAGCAGCTGGCGTGGCGTATACCCATGCGCCCCTTATGGGTTTTCCTGTATAATTACCTGTGGCGGCGCGGCTTTCTGGACGGCCGGGAAGGCTTCACATTCTGTTATATGCGCGCGGTCTACGAAGCCACTATCAACATCAAGCGATTTGACCTGAGCCGCCGCGCCTGAGCATGCACATTCTCGGTATTTCCGCCTATTACCACGACAGCGCCGCCGCCCTGCTGGTCGACGGGGCGATCGTGGCTGCGGCCCAGGAGGAGCGTTTCTCGCGCAAGAAGCACGACGCCCGCTTCCCGGTGAACGCCATCCGCTACTGCCTGGAGGAGGCCGGGCTGGCGCTGGGCGACGTGCGGCACGTGGTGTTCTACGACAAGCCGCTGGTGAAGTTCGAACGCCTGCTGGAGACCTACGTGGGCAATGCGCCGCGGGGCCTGCGGTCCTTCATCGCCGCCATGCCGGTCTGGCTGAAGGAAAAACTCTACTTAAAGGATCTTATCAAGAAAGAGTTTCAATCCTTTGTTAAAAAAGGGGAAAAAACTCCCGATTTGCTGTTTACCGAGCACCACCAGGCGCACGCAGCGTCGGCATTCTTCCCCAGTCCGTTCGCCGATGCGGCGGTGCTGTGCATGGATGGAGTCGGCGAATGGGCCACCACCTCGGTCTGGCATGGCCAGGACAACCGCCTGGAACCGCGCTGGGAGATCCGCTTTCCCCATTCCCTCGGTCTGCTGTACTCCGCTTTTACGTATTACACGGGATTCCGGGTCAATTCCGGCGAATACAAGCTCATGGGCCTGGCCCCCTACGGGGAGCCGAAGTACGCCCAGCTGATCCTCGACCACCTGCTGGACCTCAAGCCCGATGGCACGTTCTGGATGAACATGGATTACTTCGACTACGCCACCGGGCTGACCATGACCAACCGGCGTTTCGACGAGCTGTTCGGCGGCCCGCCGCGCAAACCGGAAAGCCCGGTAACCCAGCGGGAGATGGATATCGCGCGTTCCATCCAGGAAGTCACGGAAGAGGCGGTATTGCGCCTGGGACGCACCGTGCACAAGGAAATCGGCTCCCCCAACCTGTGCCTGGCGGGCGGCGTTGCGCTCAATTGCGTGGCCAACGGTCGTCTGCTGCGGGAGGGCCCCTTCGAGCGCCTGTGGATCCAGCCCGCGGCGGGAGATGCCGGCGGCGCCCTGGGCTGCGCGCTGGCGATCTGGCACCAGTTCGAGGACCAGCCGCGCCGGATCAACGGCGCCGATGACGCCATGCGCGGCAGCTACCTGGGGCCGCAGTTCACCGCGGACGAGATCCGCACCCGGCTGGACGCGGAAGGGGCGGTCTACGAGGAGCTGGCGGAGGACCAGCTGTTCCCGCGCCTAGCGGAGATTCTCGCCGGCGAGAACGTGCTCGGATGGTTCCAGGGCCGCATGGAATTCGGCCCCCGGGCGCTGGGTGGACGCTCCATCCTCGGCGATCCGCGCAGCCCGAAGATGCAGTCGGTGATGAACCTCAAGATCAAGTACCGCGAGTCGTTCCGGCCCTTCGCGCCGGCCGTGCTGGCGGACCGGGTGGCGGAGTACTTTTCGCTGGAAGGGGACAGCCCGTACATGCTGCTGGTGGCGCCGGTTGCCGAGGGGCGCCGCGTGGACCTGACCGAAGAGCAGAAGAAACTGTTTGGCATCGAGCGCCTCCACGTACCCCGCTCGGATATTCCCGCGGTGACCCACGTGGATTATTCGGCCCGGATCCAGACCGTGCATGAGCAGACCAACCCCCGGTTTCACCGCCTGCTCACCGATTTCAACGCCCGGACTGGTTGCCCCGTATTGGTGAATACCTCCTTCAATGTGCGGGGCGAACCGATTGTCTGCACGCCGGAAGACGCCTACCGGTGTTTCATGCGTACCGAGATGGACTACCTGGTGATCGGCAACTTCCTGCTGGCCAAGCCGGAGCAACCCGAGCGGGAGCAGGATGAAAGCTGGAAACAGGAATTCGAGCTGGACTGAACGAGCACATTGACGTCATGTTTGAACCCGTAGTCATTCCGGACAAGAAGGAGCTCCGCCAGTTTGGCCTGCTGATGGCCGGCATCCTTGCCGGGCTGTTCGGCCTGCTGCTGCCCTGGTTGTGGGAGCTTCCCCTGCCGCTGTGGCCCTGGTTGCTGGCCGCGCCGTTTCTGCTGCTGGGATTGGCCGCGCCGGGGTGGCTCGGTCCCGTATTCCGGGTCTGGATGACTTTCGGCCAGGCGATCGGCTGGGTCATGAGCCGCGTGATCCTGAGTACGGTGTTCTTTCTGCTGGTCACGCCCTTCGGCGTCATCATGCGTTTGTTCGGCTACGATCCGCTGCACGCCCGGCGCGAAAACAAAGACAGTTACCGTACTGAAACCACTCCCCGTAAGCGGGAGCACATGGAGAGACCTTTCTGATGCTGAGTTTCCTGAAAGACCTGTGGGGCTTTATGCGCGAGCGCAAGAAGTTCTGGCTGTTGCCGATTATCATCGTCATGCTGCTGCTGGGCGCGTTGCTGATCTTTGCCCAGGGCTCGGCGGTTGCACCGTTCATCTACACGCTGTTCTGATTCCGCCGAACTCGTTTCTTTGGCGTTCCGGCCCCCGGCGGCCGGCGCGCCACATTGGTCTCCATGAGCATCATCCTCGGTCTCAACGCGTTCCACGGTGATTCCGCCGCCTGCCTGTTTCGCGACGGGCAATTGGTGGCGGCGGCGGAGGAGGAACGTTTCCGCCGCATCAAGCACTGGGCGGGCTTTCCATCCCTGGCGATTCGCTATTGCCTGGAGGAGGCTGGCGTCGCCATCAGCGATGTCACGCACGTGGGTATCAACAGCGACAGCCGCGCGGCCCGTTGGGCCAAGCTGCGCTACCTGCTCAGCGGTCGGCCCCATTGGTCCCTGGTGCGCGAGAAACTTTCCACCCGCGGCAGACGCGCATCCATTGAAAGCCTGCTTGCGGAAAACGTAGGCGCAGGGTTCCGGGGACTTGTGTGCCCGGTCGAACATCATCGCGCCCACCTGGCCTCGGCATTTCTGGCTTCGCCCTTCGCGGAGGCGGCCGTGGCTTCGGTGGATGGCTTCGGGGATTTCGCGAGCGCGGCCAGGGGCTTCGGAAACGGTACCGCGATACGAGAATCCGCTCGCATCGATTTTCCCCATTCGCTGGGCGTGTTCTACCAGGCGCTGACCCAATTTCTTGGTTTCCCCAACTACGGGGACGAATACAAACTCATGGGCCTGGCGGCCTATGGAAAGCCAGGATTCGAAAACGCGCTGGACCGCGTGGTGGCCTCCGCAGCGGACGGCCGATTCACGCTCGAGCTGGACTGCTTTCGGCACCACCGGCATCCCATCGGCTACGAGTGGGTGGACAGCGAACCGCGCAGCAGCGAGCTGTTTTCGGATCGGCTCGCGGACGTGATCGGGGTCCGGCAGCGCCGGCCCGACGAAGCAGTGACGGACGTGCACCGCGACCTGGCGGCCTCCGTGCAGGCGGTTTACGAACGGGCGTTGATCGCTTTCCTGCGCCCGCTGCGGGAGCAGTCGGACCGGTTGACGCTCGCGGGCGGTTGCGCCATGAATTCCGTGGCCAACGGCAAGCTGTACAAGGCACTGGATTTGCGGAGCATTTACGTGCAGCCGGCGGCAGGGGATGCAGGTGGCGCCGTGGGTGCCGCGGCGCTGGTCAGCCAGAAGCTGGGCGAGGACCGCGCCGGCGCTGCCATGCCTCACGCCTACTGGGGGCCGCATTTCGAGGACACCGCGATTGCCAGGCTGCTGCAGGAAAACGCGACGGCAATCCGGGATGCAAACTGCAGCGTGCGACAGGAGCCGGACGACGCGCGGCTGTATGCACACACGGCGACCGCGATTGCCGATGGCAGGGTGATCGGCTGGTTCCAGGGACGCATGGAGTGGGGGCCGCGCGCGTTGGGCAACCGTTCCATCCTGGCGGACCCCCGGCGCGCGGACATTCGGGACCTGCTGAATCACAAGATCAAGCGGCGCGAGTCATTCCGGCCCTTTGCCCCGGCGGTCCTGGCCGAGCAGGCGCCGGCCTGGTTCGAGGTTAGCGACGCGGTGCCCTTCATGATGAAGGTGCTCCCGGTGCGGGAGGAGAGGCGGCGGGAAATTCCGGCGGTGACCCACGTGGATGGCAGCGCCCGCCTGCAGACCGTGGCGCAGGAGGAAAATCCCCGGCTGTACGCCTTGTTGCAGGCATTTTTTGAATTGACGGGCGTGCCGGTGCTGCTCAACACTTCATTTAACGAGAACGAGCCGATTGTCTGCCGCCCGGAGGAGGCCCTGGACTGCTTCCTGCGCACGCGGATGGACCTGCTGGTCATGGGCAACTGGATAGTCGAACGTTCCAGCGAATGATCGCGGTGGTATTGACCACCGCATGCGGAGACTCTTTATGAAAAAAGCGATTAGTCGGCTGGTGCTGGTCACGGGTACCGTGATGGTGGCCGCCTGTTCCGAGGATGCTGCGCCGCCGCAATTTCCACCACCGGAAGTGGCGGTGGTGGCGGCGCACGCGCAGACCATCCCGCTGACCCGGGAGGTGGTTGGCCGCCTGGCGCCGACGCGAGTGGCCGAGGTCCGTGCCCGCGTTTCGGGCATCATCCTCGAGCGTGTGTACACCGAGGGCACCGATGTGGAACCGGGACAGACCCTGTTCCGTATTGACCCGGCACCGGTCCAGGCGGAACTGAACGCGGCGGAAGCCGCGCTGACAAAGGCCCGCGTCGACGCCGGGAATGCAGCCCGCATTGCCAGGCGCACCCAGGCGCTGGCGCCCAAGGGCCTGGTGTCTTCGCAGGACCTGGATAACGCGCTGGCAAACGAACGCAGCGCAGCGGCGGCGGTGGGAGTGGCCCAGGCGAACGTCGCCACGGCCCGCCTCCGGCTCGGATATGCCACGGTGTCCTCGCCCATCGCCGGGCGAGCGGGGAAAGCACTAGTCACGGAGGGAGCGCTGGTGGGCGAAGGCGAGTCCACGCGGCTCACCACGGTGGAGCAGATCGACCCCATCTTCGTGAACTTCAGCCAGTCGGCCAGCGAACTACGGGAATTCCGGTCCTCCGGCCAGGTGGGTGGCACCGTGCAGGTGCTGCAGGCGGACGGCAAGCAGCTCGCGGCCGGAACCGTGGATTTCTCGGGCCTCGCGGTGGAGCCATCGACGGGTGTGGTCTCCCTGCGGGCCATCGTACCGAACCCCGACCGCCAGTTGCTGCCGGGAATGTTCGTGAATCTGCGCATTACCCTGGGCCAGTTGAGCGGTGTTTTCGTGTTGCCCCAGGCAAGTGTGCTGCGTGATCCCGCGGGAGCCTATGCCCTGGTGGTGGAGGCGGACAACAAGGTCGCCCAGCGCCGGGTGGAAACCCACGGGATGACGTCCAGCGACTGGATCGTGTCCGGGGAACTCCGGGAGGGAGACCAGGTGATCGTGAGTGGCGTGCAAAAGGCCCGGCCGGGGCAGCCGGCGCGGGCGGTTTCCGCTTCCACGGAAAAGGCCCCACCACCCGAAGGCTCCCGCCCGGGATCCTGAGCAGACCGTTATGCCACAATTTTTTATCGATCGACCGATCTTCGCCTGGGTGGTCGCCATCCTGATCACGCTGGCCGGCACCACGGCGATCTTCCGATTGCCGGTGGCCGCGTATCCGCCCATCGCCCCGCCCCAGGTGGGCATCCAGGCCAGTTACCCGGGGGCCAGCGCGGAAGTCCTGGAAAAGGCCGTGACCTCCGTTATCGAGCAGGAGCTGGTCGGAATCGATAACCTGCTGTATTTCGAATCCACATCCCGTTCCAACGGCAGCATTCAGATCACGCTGACCTTCCAGACTGGTACCGATGCGGACATCGCTGCGGTTCAGGTGCAGAACAGGCTCAGCGTCGCACAGGCGCGCCTGCCGGAAGCCGTCGTCCAGAACGGGATCCGGGTCGCCAAGGCCAACAACGACTTCCTGATGGTGGTGGCACTGAAATCGGCGGATTCCACGCTGGATACCTACGCGCTGAATAACATCATCGCCTCCCAGGTGATGGACCCGATCCAGCGGCTGCCGGGCGTGGGCAACGCCAACCTGTTCGGCGCCGCGTACGCGATGCGTATCTGGCTGAACCCGGACCAGTTGTATGGCTACGGACTGACCGCCGCCGACGTGCTTACCGCCATCCGCGAGCAGAACGTGCAGGTCGCGGCCGGCAACATCGGTGCCGAGCCGGCGGTCGGCGGGCAGGGATTCACCGCGACCGTTACTGCCGCCAGCCGTTTCGAGACCCCCGAGGAGTTCGCCGAAGTCCTCCTGCGCACCAACGCGGAGGGTGGCGCGGTCCGCCTGAAGGACGTCGCGCGTATCGCGCTGGGAGCGGAATCCTACGGTCATGACGTGCATGTCAACGGGGAGCCCATCGCCGGGATGGCGATCCTGCTCGCACCGGGCGCGAATGCGCTGGACGTTGCGGAGGTGGTTCGAGCCAAGATGGCGGAGATTGCTCCCTACCTTCCTCCGGGCGTGAGCTGGTTCGTCCCGTACGACAGCAGCAAGTTCGTGGAGATCTCCATTCACGAGGTACTGTATACGCTGGTAGAAGCGGTGATCCTGGTCTTCCTGGTGATCCTGCTGTTCCTGCAGAACCTGCGCGCAACGCTGATCCCCACCCTGGTCGTGCCGGTGGCGCTGACCAGTGCGTTCGCCGGCATGTACCTGGTGGGTTTTTCCATCAACGTTCTGAGCCTTTTCGCGTTGGTGCTCGCCATTGGCCTGGTGGTGGACGACGCCATCGTGGTGGTGGAGAACGTGGAACGCATCATGACGGAGGAGGGGCTGGATCCGAAGGAAGCCACGCGCAAGGCCATGGGCCAGATCACGGGGGCCGTAATCGCGATGACCACGGTGCTGGCGGCGGTGTTCATTCCCATGGCATTGGTGGGCGGCAGCGTCGGTGCGATCTACCGCCAGTTCTCCCTCACCATTGCGATCACCATGGCAATTTCGGCCCTGATGGCGCTGAGTTTTACACCGGCCCTGTGCGCGTCAATTTTGAAGCCGGCCCATGCCGAGCCGAACCGGTTGCTGCGCGAGTTCAACCGGTTTTACGCCTGGCTGAGCGGGTCCTACCTGCGCGGAACCGGCCGCGCGATCCGCAATACGCCCCCCTGGATGGTGGCGTTCCTGGTGCTGGTGGCGCTTGCCGCGGTGTTGTTCTCGCGACTGCCATCCAGTTTCCTCCCGGAGGAAGACCAGGGTTATGCCATTGCGCTCGTCCAGCTCCCCTCGGGCGCGACCATGGAACGTACCGGTTCCGTGTTACGCGAACTCGAAAAGATCATCCAGGCCAGTCCGGCGGTGGACAAGGTCCTCGACGTGGCGGGTTTCAGCTTCGTCGGTCAGGGAGAAAACGTCGGGCTTGCGTTCATTCGCCTCAAGGACTGGAGCGAACGAAGCAGCGCCGACCTGAAGGTGGATGCCTTTATCCGTTGGGCCAACGGTGCGGTGCAACAGATCAAGGGGGCACGTACCTTCGTGGTCAACCTGCCGACCATACGAGGATTGGGGCGCTTTGGCGGTTTCGACTTCCGGCTCGAAGACCGGGCCGGCCTCGGGCGCGAGCAACTGGTTCAGGCCCGCAACCTGCTGCTGGGCGCTGCCGCCAATAATCCGTTGCTGTACGGGGTCCGTCCCAACCAACTGGAGGACGCGCCGGAGCTGAAGCTAACGGTTGATCGCCTGAAGGCGCAGTCGATGGGCCTGTCGCTGACAGACATTAACAATGCGATCCACCTGATGCTGGCGCCGGTGTACGCCAACGACTTCACCTACCAGGGCCGTGTGCTGAAGGTATTGCTGCAGGCAGACGCCCCTTTCCGAGCCCGGCCCGAGGACCTGGACCGGTATTACATCGCGGGCAAGGAAGGGGACACGCACAGCATGGTGCCCCTGAGCAGCGTGGTTCATGCCGCCTGGCGGCAGGCCCCACCCGCGGTGGATCACTACAACGGCAGCCCGGCGATCCAGATCAATGGTAGCGCCGCGCCGGGTCATAGTTCGGGCGAAGCCATGGCGGCGATGGAAGAGATCGTCGCCCGGGACCTGCCGAAGGGCATCGGTTTCGAGTGGTCGGGAAGTTCTTTCCAGGAAATCCTGTCGGGACAACAGGCCCCGATCCTGTTCGCCCTGTCGCTGCTGGTGGTGTTCCTCGCCCTGGCCGCACTGTACGAGAGCTGGTCGGTACCCGCCGCCGTTTTGATGGTGGTTCCTCTAGGCGTGTTGGGCGCGGTGGCGTTCACATGGTTGCGAGGGCTGGAGAATGACGTCTACTTCAAAGTCGGGATGATCGCGGTAATCGGCTTATCGGCCAAGAATGCAATTCTCATCATCGAGTTCGCCAACACCATGCACCAGGCCGGCAAGAGCGTGCTCAGCGCCACGCTGGAAGCCTGCCGGCTTCGGCTGCGCCCAATTCTTATGACGTCGATCGCTTTTATCCTGGGCGTAATGCCGCTCGTGGTATCCACCGGGGCCGGCGCCAATGCCCGCCACGCCATCGGCACGGGCGTCATGGGCGGCATGATCGGCGCCACCGCGCTCGGTGTCCTGTTCGTGCCGGTGTTTTTTGTCGTGGTCCGACGGCTGTTGGGAGACAAGCTGCAGGACGAGAGTCCAGAAGAATGATCCGGTACGAGCAACTGGGTGACCCGCAGGCCTTGCGTGAAACGTTCCGGAATGCCGAACCGACACCGCACCTGGTGCTGGACGGGTTTCTGGAACCCGCCGTGGCGGAGAGGGCCGCCGAGGCATTTCCTACGCTGGCCGAGATGGACGCCCTCAACGACATCCGTCAGCGCAAGGCCCAGGACCCGGACATCGGAAAGTTCCATCCGGTGTTTTCTGAAATCATTTTCGGGCATCTGCACGATAGCCGGCTGATGGACTGGATCGAACAGGTCAGTGGCATTCGGCATTTGCTGGCGGATCGGCAACTGTATGCATCGGGCCTGGCCCAGGGTGGGGATGGAAGCGAGCTGCACGTGCACCTGGACAACAGTTCCCATCCGGTGCAGCCCTGGTATCGCCGCCTGAACCTGATCATCTACCTGAACCGCGACTGGACCCCGGAGAAGGGCGGACAGCTGGAGCTGTGGTCACCGGACATGCGCAAGAGCGTGCAGATTGAGCCGATCTTCAACCGGGCGTTGCTGTTCGCGACCTCGAAGACCTCCTGGCACGGCTATCGGCGTGTGAATACACCGGACGGCGACTCGCGAAAATCGATCAATCTTTACTACTTCAGCGAGGCGTCACCCACCGGGCAGGAGTACTACCACGTGACGACCTTTCGAGGTCGCCCGGACGAACCACTGCGGCGGCTGCTGTATCCGCTGGATAACGCCCTGCGGCGCGTGGCCCGCCTGTTCCGGCGCCGCAAGGACCAGCACGCGGTGTTGTATCGGAATCGTTGATGGTTCGGCTGGTCATTACTTCCCTGGTGACCTTCGTGGTTACCTTGCTCATGGTTCGGGTACTGGTGCGCCTGGCACCCCGCATCGGGTTGGTGGACGAACCGGGTGTTCGCCGCCAGCACAGTTCGCCAACCCCCCTGGTCGGTGGCCTGGCAATGTTTGTTGGGCTGCAGTTCTCGGTATTGGTGGGCGAATTGACGGTCGGGCCCATGCGAGCGCTGCTTGCGGGCGCGGCGATTCTGGTCATTGTCGGCGTGCTGGACGATATGCACGAACTCAGCTCCCGTGCCCGGTTCGTGGCACAGTTGGTGGCCGCCATGCTGATGGTTTACTGGGGTGGCGCGGTGTTGGCCGACCTGGGCGCCCTATGGTCCGACACCGTGGTGCACCTCAATC
>JAJDOE010000166.1 GCA_022340345.1 Gammaproteobacteria bacterium | reverse complement strand
CTAAGCAGCGGAATCGTAGTAAATACCTACACCACGGGCTCCCAGTCGAACCCGGCGGTTGCGGCAAACAGCGATGGGGATTTTGTCATCTCCTGGACCAGCGTCGGCCAGGATGGTCCCGGTGAGGCCGGGGTGTACGCGCAGCGGTTCCAGGCCAAGCGCGTGGTGGGCGACCACAATAGCGATGGCATGAGCGACATCCTGTGGCGGTATTCGACCCTGGGCTGGAACTCGATATGGAGGATGAATGGCCTGTCGGCCACCTTCAGCAATATCCCCACCGTGGGTAGCACTTCCTGGCAGATCGTTGGCATCGGTGATTTCAACAGCAATTCCTATGCGGACATTCTCTGGCGCCACACCAGTGGCCAGAATTCAATCTGGCAACTGGGAGCCGCGCTGGCGGTAACCTTTCATTCCATTTCTTCGGTTTCGGATACCAGCTGGAATGTGGTTGGGACGGGAGACTTCAACGCCGATGGAGTCGACGACATCCTCTGGCGCAATGCGTCCACGGGCCAGAATTCCATCTGGCTTGAGAACGGAAGTTTCGGGGCGACATTTGCGTTGATTCCGCAGATATCGGATACCAACTGGAAGGTGGCCGGGGTCGGGGACCTGAACTTCGATGGCAAGGCGGACATCGTCTGGCGAAATACCGCGACTGGCGCCAATGCCGCCTGGCTCATGGATGGCACCACCGCCACATTCGGAAGCCTGCTGACCGTCTCCGATACCAACTGGCAGATCGTCGGCATCGGGGATTTCGACGGAAATACCAGCGCCGATATCCTGTTTCGCCACGCGACCGGTGGCCAGAACGCCATCTGGTTCATGGACGGATTTACCGCGAGTACAACCAACATACCGTCCGTGAGTTCCACCAGCTGGCGTGTCGAGCGGGTGGGCGATTACAACGGGGATGGCAACGCGGATATTCTTTGGCGCAACAGCAGCAACGGCCAGAACTCGATCTGGCATATGAACGGCACCACACCGACGTTTGGTTCCATTGCGACCGTGTCCGATACCAGTTGGGAGATAAAGCCCGACTAAATCCGGCCTTGCATCCCGTCGTGCCGGACGTTCGGGCGCCCACGCCGGTATTGCGGTAGACGCGGATTGCCAACCGGACAGCGCCCAGGTCATCCGACTTTTTCTGGGCAAAAAAGCCCGCCATATGGCGGGCTTTTTCATGGCGGGATGACGGGTGGCGCACCGTCTGCCTCGCTACGTACCGGTTCAGTTCAAACGGATGCAGGCGGTGGCGGCGCGGATGAACTCATCCCGGTGCCGGTCGTGGTCGATGTAATCCGCCAACACGTCAATGTAGGCCTTGAGGGCGAGGGGGCTGCAGTTGGATCGCTGGGTCCATTCGGAAAACTTCAGCTCCGTCAGCCGCGGTCCGATCGGGCCGACCTGGATCAGGAACAACGCGTCGATGCTTTCGCGGATCCGGAGCACAACCGGCAGGATTCGCTTTGATCGGTCTGGCACCCGAAATCTCCCGAAAAACGTGCCGCAGCGCGGATCCGGTGGCCGGGTCGGCTGCTGGCGGGGCTTGAAGCCCACGGTGAGCCGCGAATTATATCCGCTTGCTTCCGGCGGGGTAAGCGGATGCGTGGCGGCCCGGTCCGACGGGGATGAAATTGTGCCCTCGCGGCGGGATAATCCGGGCTGCGGTCCCGGCGGGTGGAGAATCCGCGCCGCGGCAGGCCACGGCCAGGGAGGGCGGCTTGAACCAGGAACCAGGCGACAGAGCGAATCCGCAGTACCCGCTGGTCATTTCCTACATGACCCTGCGGCGGGCACTCGGTGGCCTGGGTGTGGGTTTCCCCGTGGTGCTCGCGCTGGGAGCGTTTCTGCTCTCCGGCACCGGGATCCAGGATTCCCTGAGCGATTACTACCACACGGTCATGCGCGATGTGTTCGTGGGCGTGCTGTTCGCCATGGCGCTGTTTCTGTATGCCTACCAGGGCTATGAACGCCGGGATGACCTGGCCGGTGACCTGGCCTGCGTGTTCGCGATGGGCGTGGCATTGTTCCCGACCACCCCGGCCGCCGGCGGGGACAGCGCTGATTGGGTCGGCCAGGTGCATATTGTCTGCGCCACCTTGTTGTTCGCTACCCTGGCCTATTTTTCCCTGTTTCTGTTCACCAGGACTTCCGCCGGGCTGCAACCAACCGCCCGGAAACGGCAACGCAACCATATCTACCGTGTCTGCGGTGTCACGATCATTGCCTGTGTTGCCCTGATCGGCCTTTACTACACGGGGCTGGCGGATCGTGCCCCCGGCCTGCAGGCCTGGGACCCGGTGTTCTGGCTGGAGTCGGTGGCGGTGGTCGCGTTTGGGGTGTCGTGGCTGGTGAAGGGGGAGGCGATCCTGGCGGACGCTTGAGCCGGCGCGCGAAATGCTGCCCGGGAACCGACCTGCAGCGGGGCACCCACCGTGACCGCGGGACGTTCCCCGGGCCGGCCGCTGGTGGCGCTCAGCGTGCGCTGGCGAGCCTGCTAGACTTCCGGCATGGCCCTGGCTCCCGACCCGCGCACGGCGGCCCTCCTGCGCGAAGCCGTGCAACTGCACCGCACTGGCCGCCTGGAGGAGGCGGAGGCTGCCTACCACCGGGCCCTGGACCGGGACCGTGGCAGCCCGCAGATACTGCAAATGCTCGGCCTGGTGGTGCGCGAGCGGGGTCGCGCCGCCGAAGCGCTGGATTTTTTCCGGCGCGCCCTGGAGCTGGATCCGGAGAATTTCCATTCCCACTACCAGCTCGCCCAGACCCACCATCGGCTCGGAGAGCTTGCCTCGGCGTTGGCTGCCTACCTGGAAGCGTTCCGCATCAACGGCACGCACAGCGGCCTGCTGGTGAACATGGGCTCCGCCCTCAACGCCCTGGGGCGGCCATCTGATGCCGTGCCGCTGTACCAGACCGCGATCCGCCTGGAGCCGGCGCTGCCCGAGGCGCACGCCAACCTGGGCAATGCGCTGGCCGCCCTGGACCGGCTGCCGGAGGCCCGCGCCGCTATCGAGCGTGGCATCGGGCTGGCCCCGGACAACCCCCGCTTTCGCGCCAATCTCGGTAGTTGCCTGCTGCGTGCCGGGGCCATGGAGGAAGCCCGCGTCGCCTTTGCGGCCTGCCTGGAGCGCAGTCCCGGGGATGTGACCGCGCTGGCCATGAGCGCCTCGCTGGCCAACGAGACCGGAGATACCGCCACCCGGGACCGGCTGCTGGATTTTGATCGGTTGCTGGATTTCAGCGAGCTGGGAGCACCAGCGGGCTATTCATCCGCGGCGGAGTTCAACGCCGCTCTGTCTGCCGCTGTGCTTGGGCACCCGACGCTGGCCTGGGAGCCCGGTGATCACACGACCGTTGCGGGACAGCAGACGGGCAGCCTGCTCGAGCAGCCGGAGCCGGTTTTCGAGGCGCTGCGTGACCGGATCGAGGCCCGGGTGCGAAGCTACCGGGACGCACGATCCGCCGACGGGGATCCCTGCCCGCCGCCGGGCGCCTGGCGCATCGACATGTGGGCCACGGTGCTGCGGGAAGGCGGGCACCAGGTGCCGCATATTCATCCCTCCGGCTGGCTGAGCGGGGTCTGTTACCCGGCCTGCCCGTTTCCGGCCAACGACCCGTCCCAGCAGGGCTGGATCGAGTTCGGTCGCCCGCCGCCGGCCTATGCCTTTCAAACGCCGCCGGCGGTACGCCGGGTGGAGCCCCGGGAGGGGCTGTTGGTACTGTTTCCGTCGTGGTTTTACCACTGCACGGTGCCATTTGCCGGTGAACATCCGCGCATCAGCATTGCCTTCGACGTGGTTCCGCACCCGCCGGGTGGCAAAGCAGAGGCAGACCGGCAAAATTCCGACTAAGCTAACCGGTACACAGGATTTACCGGGGGGTAATCATGTCCCGTTTTCTCGGCGTGCTTCTGCTTTTCCTGCTGGCGGCGCCTGTCGGCGCCCAGGAGTTGATTTTCACCTCGCCGCCACGGGAATCCGCCGAGGCCGGTGAGAAGATGTACGGGCCCATCGCGAGCTACCTTTCTGCGCAACTGGGGCGCAAGGTGGTCTACGAGCATTCCCGCAACTGGCTGCACTACATAGACCAGTTGCGCGCCGACCACTACGACCTGGTGTTCGATGGTCCGCATTTCATCAGTTGGCGCATGCAGCGCCACGGGCACACGCCGCTGGTACGGCTGACCGGGGGCCTTTCCTTCGTTGTGCTGGCGCGTGCCGACGACCAGCGTGTCACGGAAATGTCGCAACTGGCGGGGCGACCGGTGTGTGGACATGCGCCACCCAACCTGGCGACCCTGACCATGCAGGCCCAGTTCCCGAACGTCAGTCGCGAACCGATCGTGCGCGAGATGCGCGGCTTCAATAACATTTTCAAGGCGGTGCTGGACGGTAAGTGCATCGCCGGGGTGGTTCCGCTGGGGGTCTATCGCAAGCTCAACACGGGAGAAGCGGAAGGCCGGCTGCGGGTGCTGTTCCAGAGTCCGCCGGTGGCGCACCAGGGCATCACCGCCAGCTCGCGGGTTTCGGTTGACGAGCAGGAGCGGATTCGTACATCGCTGCTGGCGGAGGAGTCGCAGGAGGCGACCAAGGCCTTGCGGGACCGCTTCGGTCGCGGCAAACCGTTCCAGTCCGCCAGCGTCGAGGAATATGCCGGACTGTCCGTCCTGCTCAAGGACGTGTGGGGATTCAACTAGCTTCGTTCAGGCGTGTGAGCAGGTCCCGGACACGCGGCCTGTCGTTCAGTCGCGGGCCGCGCCGATGTGCTCGAGGATCGCCTTTACCCGCGGCTGGTCGCGCAGCGAATCAAAAAACTGGTCCACCCGCAGGTAGCTGATTCCCGGGTCGCGCACCTCCCAGGCGTTTTCCAGGGCGGTCATCGCTGCCTCCCTCTCGCCGCGTACCGCTTGGACCTGGGCGATCTGGTAGTAGGCGCCGGGGACGCCGATGCGGATCAGTTCCGCCAGCTGCTCGTCCGCCTCCTTGCTTCTGCCCAGAATGAAGTACGCCTTCGCCAGTCCGTGGGCGCGAAACATCGGGTCGATCTCCCGCTGGTAGGCCGCCAGTGCCTCCTCCGGCTTCCCCAGGCCCAGCAGGGACTGGCCCAGCCAGGACTGGGTCAGAGCGAGATCGGGACTGATTTCCAACAGCTGGCGGAACACGGCCTCGGCGCTGGCGTAGTCGCGGGCCACGTAGTGAGCGACGCC
>JAJDOE010000135.1 GCA_022340345.1 Gammaproteobacteria bacterium | reverse complement strand
GCCGGTGGCACCGCGGATGCCTTCACGCTGTTCGAACGATTCGAGGGCAAACTGGAAAAGCACCAGGGCAACCTGCTGCGTTCCGCGGTGGAGCTGGCCAAGGACTGGCGAACCGATCGCGTGCTGCGGCGACTGGAAGCCCTGCTGGCGGTGGCCAACAAGGACGCGTCGCTGATTATTTCCGGCAACGGGGATGTGATTGAGCCTGAGCAGGGGCTGATCGCCATCGGCTCCGGCGGTCCCTTCGCCCAGGCGGCAGCCACCGCGTTGCTGCAGCACACCAAGATGGGCGCGCGCGAGATCGCCGAAAAGGCACTGAGCATCGCGGCGGATATCTGTGTCTATACCAACCACAATGTCACGATCGAGGAACTCGAGTACCCGGAGTCCTGAACCATGTCGGAAATGACGCCCCGCGAGATCGTCCAGGAACTGGACAAGCACATCATCGGTCAGTCCGCCGCCAAACGCGCGGTGGCTATCGCCTTGCGCAACCGCTGGCGGCGCAGCCAGGTTCCGGACGAAGAGTTGCGCGCCGAGATTACGCCCAAGAACATCCTCATGATCGGTCCCACTGGCGTGGGCAAGACGGAGATCGCGCGGCGCCTGGCGCGCCTGGCGAATGCGCCTTTCATCAAGGTCGAAGCCACCAAGTTTACCGAGGTTGGCTACGTGGGGCGCGAAGTGGATTCCATCATCCGCGACCTGCTGGACTCGGCGGTGAAACTGACTCGTGAGCAGGAAATGGCGCGGGTCCGCACCCGCGCGGAAGACGCCGCCGAGGAACGCATCCTGGACATCCTGTTACCCCCGGCCCGCGAGATGGGCATGGCGGTGGGTGACGAGACAGGCGCCGGGCGCGACGGCGCCGCCCGCCAGTTGTTCCGCAAGAAGCTGCGCGAAGGTGACCTGGATGAGCAGGAAATCGAGGTGGAGGTGACTGCTCCCACCATGGGCGTGGAGATCTTCGGTCCGCCGGGGATGGAAGAACTCACCAGCCAGATGCAGAACATGTTCCAGAACGTGGGCCAGCGCCGTACCAACACCCGCAACATGAAGATTCGCGACGCCATGCGGGTGCTCACCGAGGAAGAGGCGGGCAACCTGGTCAACGAGGAAGAAATCAAGGTGCGCGCGGTGCAGCGGGTCGAGGAAGACGGCATCGTGTTTCTGGATGAGCTGGACAAGATCGTTGGCCGCAGCGACCTGCACGGTGGTGCCGACGTCTCGCGCGAGGGGGTGCAGCGCGACCTGCTGCCATTGGTGGAGGGCTGCACGGTTACCACCAAGTACGGCATGATCAAGACCGACCACATCCTGTTCATCGCCTCCGGCGCATTCCACCTGGCGAAGCCTTCGGACCTGGTGCCGGAACTGCAGGGACGCCTGCCGATCCGGGTGGAACTGGATGCATTAAACGCCGCGGACTTCGTGCGCATCCTCACCGAGCCGGACGCCTCCCTGACCGAGCAGTACAGCGCCCTGATGGCCACCGATGGCCTGGAGTTGTCTTTCGCCGAGGACGGCATCGCGCGCATCGCCGAGATTGCCTGGCAGGTGAACGAGCGCACCGAGAACATCGGCGCGCGGCGGCTGCACACGGTGATGGAGCGGTTGCTGGAAGTGGTCTCCTTCGAGGCCGCCGATCGCAGCGGCTCCCGGGTGGAGGTGGACGCGGCCTACGTCGACGACCATCTTGCGGAACTCGCACAGGACGAGGACCTCGCCCGTTACATTCTCTAGGGTCCGCTGATCGTTCCAGCACGCCGGTTTCCAGCCTTAGATTATAGTCGGGCCTACCCGTCATACGGGCCCGCTACATCCGGAAGCCGGCCGGGCGTTCCGGAGGCGAGTTTTCAGCGGTCCGCCGGGGCCGCGCCCCAGGTGCAATTCCGGAGACTCCCTGCACCGGCGGCTAACCGGGGCCCCGACAAAATCCCCTTGAAATCCCCCTTGAAATCCATTGGTCGCGAACCAATCTTCCTGTTTGCGGCAGCCGGGGACGGGTTGAAAAAACCTCCCGGCGACCGCAGCTAAGCGGCCGTTGGCACGTCGCCGGGTTGGGGCGGCCACGGCAGGGCCCGGGGCCTTGAAAGCCTGCTTCCGGTCCCCACATGAATGGCAAGTCGCCCGGTCGAATTGACCGGGGTCAATGCAACCGCCTGGACGCGGTGATCCAATAGGATCACGAAGGACAGGCGCCAGTTAAACAGATAGGAGAGAACCATGAACGAACTCGTACGCAAAGAAGCTGCGCGTAAAGGTTGGGGCCTGCTGGACGATGATTTTGATCGTTTCTTCGAGGGCTTTTTCCGTCCGGTAGTCCGGGGTGAGGGCGCATTGCCCGCCGCCGGTGCCAATTTTGCACCAGCTACGGACCTGATCGAGCACGATAACGAGTACATCGTGCATGCCGAACTTCCCGGCATGAAGAAGGAAGACATTCACGTGACCCTGCAGGATGGGGTACTGACCATCAATGCGGAGAACAAGTTCGAGAGCGAGGAAAAGAAGGAAGGCCGCGTCATCCGCCAGGAGCGTCGTTTCGGCAGCTATGTGCGCAGCATGCGCCTGGGCGGCGCCGTGGACGAATCCAAGGTGAAGGCCAACTACAAGGACGGCGTTCTGGAGCTGATCCTTCCGAAAGCGGAAGAGGTAAAGCCGCGTCAGATCTCCGTCGGCTGATTCTTTCCGCGCAATCACGCGAAAGACAGTGAGTCCTCCTCGGGGGCCGCGCAAGCGGCCCCTTCTTTTTGATTTTCCGGCCCGGTAACGGGCTATCATTTCGCCCGTCGCACCGGCCTGCCTGATTATGAACCACGCTCCAGACATCGATTCGCACGCAATTGAAACCCTTCGCGCTCCGCTGGATGACCATCCGGTATATGCGGCGGTAAAGGACGTGGGTGACTTGCGCTGTTTCATGGAACACCACGTGTTCGCGGTCTGGGATTTCATGTCCCTGATCAAGTACCTGCAATCGATGGTGGCGCCCAGCCGCTACCCGTGGCAGCCGCAGGGCGACCCGGCGGTCCGTCGCTTTATTAACGAGCTGGTGCTGGAGGAGGAATCCGACCAGGCGCCGGGTGGAGAGGGCTTCACCAGCCACTTCGAGTTGTATCAACAGGCGATGCGCGAGATCGGCGCGGACCCGGCGCCGTCCGCGCGGTTCGTGGAGGCCGCCTGTCGGGATGGGCTGGCGGTTGCGTCGGCCCTGCCGGGGCTGCCCGTACCGTCGGTGGAGTTCACTACGCGGACTTTTTCGTTTCTCACCGGAGACCGGCCGCACGCCGCCGCCGCGGCGCTGGCCCTGGGCCGCGAACACGTGATCCCGGGTATGTTCCGTTCCATCCTGGCACGCATCGGGGTCAGCGAGTCGCAGGCGCCGGCGTTCCATTACTACCTGAATCGTCACGTGCACCTGGACGAGGATTTCCACGCACCCTTGTCGCTTCGGCTACTGAACAGTTTGTGCGCCGGCGACCCGGAGCGCGCCGCGGAGGCGGCGGAAGCGGCCCGGGACGCGGTCGCCGCGCGCCTTCACTTCTGGGATGGCGTGCACAGCGCGATCACCCGCCGCTGAAAACGAGTCGGTTCGCAATCGGTCTGGCGGGCTGGGCCGGGCGTCGCCGGATCGATTTTCCGCCGCAGGGGTTCCCAATATTCTGAAATTCCAATTCCTGCCGGCTGCTGTTCCCCCTTCCCGGTGCCGGTCTGCTGGTATGCTCATCACCTCGGTTTTCGGGGCCTGGATGGCATGGGTAGGAAGAAATCGAATCAAACCAGGGAAGCGATTCAGTCGTCGCAGATGCTGCAGCTTGTGCTCGACACGATTCCCGTGCGGGTTTTCTGGAAGGACATCAACTCCAACTTTCTCGGATGTAACCGGAACTTCGCCCTGGATGCCGGGCTGAACTCCGCGGAGGAAATCCTCGGCCTCGATGATTTCCAGCTGCCCTGGTCGGAGCAGGCGGAGGCGTATCGCGCCGACGATCGCGAGGTCATGCAATCCGGGATTCCCAAGACCAACTACGAGGAACCGCAAACCACGCCGGCCGGCGACCAGATCTGGTTGCGCACCAGCAAGATCCCGCTGGCTGACGAAAATGGCAAGGTGATCGGTGTGCTGGGTACCTACGAGGACATCACCGAACTCAAGAAAAACCTCATCGACATGGAGCACCAGGCGACTCATGACTCCCTCACCGATCTTCCAAACCGGGAAATGTTGCTGACATCGATCGGGAATACCATTCGCGATGCGGAAGGTACGGGCCGGATCAGCGCGTTGATGTTGATGGACCTGGATCGCTTCAAGGAGATCAATGACACTTTGGGGCATCACAGCGGAGACCTGTTGCTGAAGCAGATCGGGTTGCGGTTGCGGCAGCATCTGGCCGAAAACGGCGCACTGGTGACGCGTCTCGGCGGGGACGAATTCGCCATTTTCTTCCGTTCTGTCGAAAGCGAGGAGCACGCAATTGGCTACGTGAAAACGGTGCTCGCGGCGATCAAGGATTCGTTCGAAATTGATGGGCTGCAGGTTGCGGTAGGTTCCAGCATTGGCGTATCGCTCTACCCGGAGCACGGGAACAATCCCAGCAACCTGTTGCGGTGTGCGGATGTCGCCATGTACCACGCGAAACAGCACGCAACCGGCTACACGGTGTATTCCGCCGATCACGACGAATACTCCTTGCGACGGCTTGCGTTGATGACCGACCTCGGGCTCGCGATCCGGGAAGACCAGTTGCTGCTGCACTACCAGCCCAAGATTTCCGTCGCGGACAACCATGTGGTTGGGCTGGAGGCCCTGGTGCGCTGGCAGCACCCCGATCACGGGTTGGTCCCGCCCGACCAGTTCATTCCCATGGCGGAGACCAGCGAGTTGATCAAGCCGCTGACCTCGTGGGTGGTGGATTGCGCCCTGCGGCAGCTGGCCGACTGGCAGCGGTCGGGGCTGGAAGTGACCGTGGCGGTCAATGTTTCCACGCGAAACCTGCTCGATGGAGAATTTCCGGACACCCTGGAACGCCTGTTGCGCGAGCATTCCGTCGACCCGGCCCTGCTGGAGCTGGAGATCACCGAGAGCGCTATCGTTGCGGACCCGGCCCGCACGCGGGAGATCCTGCAGCGCATCAGCGCCATGGGTGTCCGGCTGGCGGTCGATGATTTCGGAACCGGATACTCGTCGCTGGCCTACCTGAAAGGACTGCCCATCCATGCGCTGAAGATTGACCTGTCCTTCGTTCGCAACATGACGCGCAGCGAGCAGGACCGGATCATCGTCGAATCAACGATCAACCTGGCTCACAGCCTTAACCTTGCCGTGGTCGCCGAGGGAGTGGAGCATCCGGAAACCCTGGAAGCCCTGAAAGATCTCGGCTGCGATCACGCGCAGGGGTTTTTTGTCAGTCGCCCGCTGGATAACGACGGCGCGGAAAAATGGTTGCAGGCCTGGCGGCACCTGGTTGTGTGACGGCGGGAAAACTGTGATCTGACCCCAATTCTTGGTAAGTTGCCGCCGCCATGGAAACCGCCAAACCCATCTCGCCGCAGTCCGCCCGCGACCGGGCGCGCATGCTGTCCGAGGCGCTGCCCTACATCCAGCGTTTCCACGACAAGACCATCGTCATCAAGTACGGCGGCCACGCCATGGTGGACGAAGCGCTCAAGCGCAGCTTTGCCCGCGACGTGGTGCTGCTCAAGCTGGTGGGCATCAACCCCGTCATCGTGCACGGCGGCGGCCCCCAGATCAGCGCCACCCTGGAGAAGATCGGCATCAAGAGCCAGTTCGTCGCCGGGCTTCGCGTTACCGACCGCGAGACCATGGACGTGGTGGAAATGGTACTCGGCGGGTTGGTGAACAAGGACATCGTCAATCTCATCAGCCAGCACGGCGGCAAGGCCGTGGGCCTGTCCGGCAAGGACGGCGGCCTGATCCGCGCCCGCCAACTCGTGCTGGACCCGGACGACCCGGCGGTCCAGCCGAGCGAGATCATCGACATCGGCCACGTCGGGGAGGTGGAGTCCATCGACCCGGAACTGGTGGCGCTGCTGGATTCCCAGGACTTTGTTCCGGTTATCGCGCCCATCGGCGTGGGCCCGGACGGCCGCGCCTACAATATCAACGCGGACACGGTGGCGGGCAAGCTGGCCGTCACCCTGGGCGCGGAAAAGCTCATCCTGCTGACCAACACGGCCGGGGTGCTGGGGGCCGGCGAGCAACTGCTGACCGGCCTGAGCGCCGCCGAGACCAAGGCGTTAATTGTGGACGGCGTCATCCACAGTGGCATGTTGCCCAAGGTGCGTTGCGCCCTGGACGCGGTGCAAAGCGGTGTGCGCAGCGCCCATATCATTGACGGACGTGTCGAGCACAGCCTGCTGCTGGAGATCTTCACCGACGGTGGCGTCGGTACCCTCATCCACGGCTGAATCCGCCGAAATTCCCCGCTATAGTGCGGTTAGGTGCGTAATCGCGTACTGATTGCAATCGGGGGAGAATTCATGCCACAGACACGACAATCCACTGTTATTCCCGCACCCATGGCGGCGGTCTGGGAGCGCTTTGCCGACTTCTACGACTTTTCCTGGGCGCCCAACGTGGTTACCAGTACTGAAAAATTGAACGACATAGCAGGTAATAGCCGGGGAGCCCGGCGACTGCTGAACGGGGCGTTCGATGAGACCCTGCGTGACTACGACCCGGCCGCCTACCGGCTGGTGTATTCCATTGACCAGGGCCCTTCGCCGGTCTCCAGCAGCGAGATCTCCAACTACCGTGGCTACGTGCAACTTAGCGAGGCGGACGGTGGCGGTACGCTGGTGGAGTGGGGCTCGGACTGGGAGTCCGATTCGGATGCCGGAGTGGAATTCTGCCACGGCATCTACGTGGCCCTGCTGGGGGAACTCGAGGCCTCATTCACCTGACCATCGTCGGCCTGCTGGCCCCGGTGTTGCTCCTGGCGGTGGCCTTCTTCGGCCACCGTGCCGCGGTGCGTGGCAGCCAGGCAGCCCGCCGCCATTTCATCCTTTGCGCCTGCGCCTTCTGGCTTGCCTACCTGGCGGGCGGACTGGCGGCGGATTCACCGGCGTGGTTTTTCGGCCTGTGGGGCGCCATCTCGGTACTTCTGTTCGCCTGGGTGGGCTGGGATTTTCGTCGCCGCCAGGGCAGCTTGCGCCAGCCGCCGCCGTCCTGAGCCCTCCGCCCCGATCCCGCCGACGGGGGCGCACCCCTTGTCATTCGCTCCGGACGCCCGCATAGCTATGGGAGGTAACCGTGGCCGCCGTTTGGCCACCCAGGAGCAAAGCAATGACTGAGAAAATGACGACGTCCGCTGGCAAGAAGGCCGCCAAGGCAAAGACCACCAAGGCCGCGAAATCCGGCGCCAAAGCCGAAAAATCCACAGAATCCGACCAGGCCACCGGAACCGCCGGTGCCTCCAGCGAGCAGGAAGCCAGCGAGCTGTCCGCCTACGATAGGCTGATGGAACAGACCAAGGTGCACCTGCAGGCGGTGGCAACGGCGATGGAGCCCGAGCAACTGAAAAAGACCATCGACAAGGCAGCCGCCGAGGTCCGCGAGCTCGGGGAACACTCCCGCGAGGCGATCGGCAAGGCCAGCGCCGCGCTCAAGAAGGACCTGGCCAGCACCTCCAGCCACTTCAAGGCCGGTATGGACGAGGTCGGCAAGGGCGCCGCGCACATGAAAGACAGCGGGGCGCAGGTGTGGACCCACATGGCCTGGGGAACCGCCAGCGCCTGGGAGGCTACCCGCGACTGGGGTGCCAACTTCACCGGCGGATTTCTCAAGGGGGTGTCCGACTGGAGTTCCCGCATGAGTGCGGAACTGGAGAAATCCCTGGTCTACCACACCGGCGAGATGACCTATGGCGGCAGCTTCCGATGCGTTGCCTGCGATGCAAAGGTATCGCTGGAGAAACCAGGTCACCTGCCGGCATGTCCGGCCTGCAAGGCCACCGACTTTCGCCGCGCCTGAACGCGGGGTGTGACGGGCCGCGGTTTCGCGGATAATCGACCCCGGTAATTTTCCGGCGGTTCCTGGAGGCGCCACCTTTGCGAATCCGCAACGGTGTCCTCGGACCGCGCGAGTTGGAGGCGACCACGCCGCGCATGGGGGCCGACACCGGTACGGATTATGGTGTCGCCCATCCCGGGTGACGTGGCGCGAGGGAGGGGGTATTGAGCGTACCGGAGACCCAGGTACTCCGTGCATTGGCGGATGCGCCGATGCGCAAGGAGCCGTTCGCACATCTGCTTATCGACGGAATTTTTCCACCCGAGTACTACCGGGAAGTCCTGCAGGCAGCCGCGTCGGCCCGATTCGAGCGCGCAACCTACCCGGGTACGGGCGTCAACTTTGATGCCCGTTCCTGGCAGGACCACGGCCTGGTCGCAACCGGTGTGGCGCCGGAATCGCTGCTCGGCCAGTTGTTTGGTTTCCTGTCCTCCGAGCGCTTCGCGCGAGCGCTGCTCTACCGCTTTGCCGCGCCCGGATCGCGTGGCCCGGGCGCTTCCGCGATTCCGCCAGAGAAATTCCGGTTCTTTCAGGATGCTGACGACTTCGCCGCGGTACAGGACCTGCAACTGGATCAGCCCGGTTACGAGATCGCGCCACACCCGGATCACGCCTCGAAAATCGTGACCTACCTGTTTTACCTCCCCGCAGATGACTCGCTGCGCGAGTACGGAACGCTGCTGTTCCGGCCAAAGACCGGCGTGCAACCGCGCCACCCGCGCCCCGGCCTGTTACCGCGAGTCCTGAACCGACTGGCCGGGCCCTATGGGCTGATGCAGCGATCGGACTGGTACGATTGGGACGATTTCGAGATCGCGGGCATGGCGCCGGCGCTTCCCAATACCCTGCTGGTTTTCGCCCCGAACGAGACCACCTTCCACGGCGTGCGTTTTGATCCCCCGGAGGAACTGGCTGGCCCCGGCAGGCCGGTGATCCGGGGCTTCATTCGTAGCGGCCGTGGGAAACGAAATTATCTCGCCGACTATCCTGGGGGATTGCGCCCGATTGCCATGCAGGCGGCGCGCCTTGCGGATCGCCTGGCGACGCGCCGGAGGCCTACCCGTGCCAGTTGAACTTCCCGATGGCGTGTTTGCCGCGGCGCTGACCCCGCTGCACCCGGATCGGTCCATTGACCACCCGCGATTCGCGGAGCATTGTCGCTGGCTGCTGGCCAATGGATGCGATGGCCTCGCGCCAATGGGCACCACCGGCGAGGCCAACTCGTTCACGGTGACGGAACGCATGCAGGCGCTGGACACGCTGGTGGAGGCGGGCATCCCTGCGCACCGGCTGCTGGTGGGAACCGGCTGCTGCGCGGTGCCGGATACCATTGCGCTGACCCGCCACGCGGTGGAGCATGGGGTTGGCGGCACCCTGTTGCTGCCGCCCTTCTACTATAAAAATGTCAGTGATGACGGCCTGTTTGCCGCCTTCGACCAGGTCATCCAGGCGGTGGGGGCCGCGCGCCTGCGCATCTACCTGTACCACTTTCCGCAAATGAGCGGCGTGCCCATCGGCCAGGAACTCATCGCGCGCCTGCGCCAGGCCTACCCGGACACGCTGGCGGGCATGAAGGACTCCAGCGGCGACTTCGAGTACATGCGCGCCAACCTGCAGGCGTTTCCGGGTTTCCGGGTTTTCGCCGGCACAGAGCGGTACCTGCTGGCGACCCTGCGCGCCGGCGGTCCGGGATGCATCTCCGCCACCACCAACGTCACTGCGCCATTGGCGGGACAGGTGTTTGCCCGGCGGGGATGGCCCGATGCCGACGGCTTGCAGGAGCAGCTGACCGCGCTGCGCATGACTCTCGAGGCCTTTCCACCCATCCCGGCGCTCAAAGCGCTGGCAGCGCGGCGAACCGGCCACGCGGACTGGCGGACGGTGCGCCCGCCGCAGGTGCCGCTGGCCGCCGCGCGGCTGGACGAATTGGTGGAAAAGCTCGCGTCACTGGCGGGCGCGGATACCCTGGAGGGGCTGTAGCGTCGCCCAACCGGCGCCGGCCGCGCTCAGATCATCCGCGGGTCTGCCGCGAGTTTCCGGATGACGGTTTCCGAATCCAGTGGACGCGAGAGCAGGTAACCCTGGCCAAAGGTACAACCCAGGCGCTGCAGTTCCGCGAGCTGATGCTCGGTCTCCACGCCCTCGGCCACCACGTACATTTCCAGGCTGCGAGCCAGGTCGGAAATTGCGCGAATAATGCGTGCGCCCTGGGTATCCTGATCCAGTGCCGTGACAAAAGACCGGTCGATTTTGAGCGTATCGATCGGAAAGCGGTGCAGGTAGCTGAGGCTGGAGTAGCCGGTGCCAAAATCATCGATGGCCAGGCCCATCCCCAGCTCGCGGATTTTGTGCAATACCACCGCCGCCTGTTCCGGATCTTCCAGCAGCAGGCTCTCGGTGATCTCGAGTTTGATGTCGCCCGGCGGTACGTCGATCCCGCCGAGGATGGTCTCCAGGTTGGCAAGGATGTCCGGGGCAGCCAGCTGGCGAGCGGACAGGTTGATGGTCATAAACAGGCGCCGTCCGCGACCGTGGCGATCAAGAACCGTCTGGAAACTTTTGTGCGCCCGGCAGGCTTCCTCCATGGCCCATCGGCCCAGGGCGATGATCTGCCCGGTGTACTCCGCCACCCCGATAAAATCCTCCGGTGAGACCAGCCCGCGTTCCGGGTGCTGCCAGCGCATCAGCGCCTCAAAGCCGGAGATACGGCCCTCGTTGATGTCCACGATGGGCTGGTAGCGAAGGGCGAACTGGCCTTCCGCCAGGCCCGTAGCGAGATCCTCTTCCAGGTGCAGTTCCTTCAGCGCCGCGTCCCGCTGATCCGCCCACGAGCGTCCGTCCGCGGGCGCCGCGGGTCTTCCCGGGGACTGGCCCCGCGCGTTCCGGAAGCGTTCCAGCACCACCCGTAGCAGCAGGTCAATCAGCGGGTCCGTGTCGGTAAGCTTGGCCTGCAACTGTTCGCGCCGCAGCACCACAACCTCGGTGGGCTCCAGCGCGAACGCCCGGGCGGATCGCAATTCGTTGTCGATCAACGCCATTTCGCCAAACAGGTCACCGGCCGCCAGCTGCGCCAGCACCTGGGATCGTCCGGCCCGCAGGGTGGAAATTTCCACCCGCCCGCTTTCGATGATGTAGGCGCAGTCGCCGGGGGAGCCCTCGGCAAAAATCACCGTACCGCCCGCAAAACGGGTGCGGTATTGTCCGATGCCCTGCTTGTTCGGCTGGGTGGTCAAGATGGCTGATCATAGCGCGGCGCTGCCCCCGGGGGCTCGTCACCCTCATTCGCGGGGCCGAAGCCGCCTCCGCCCGGGGTTTCGATCACGAAGCGGTCCCCCGCTTCGAGAGCAACCGTGGCGCAGGCCCCCAGTTCTTCCCGGGCGCCATTCGCGCGCAGAACGAAATTTCGACCGCTCTTGCCCGGTTCGCCGCCAGCCAGCCCGAAGGGCCGGGTGGTGCGCCGACCGGACAGGATCGAGGCCTGCATGGCTTCGAGGAAACGGATTTCCCGGCGCACCCCGTCCCCGCCGGCGAAACGCCCGGCACCGCCGCTTCCCTGGCGCACGGTGAAGGATTCCACGCGCACCGGGAAGCGCCACTCCAGCACCTCCGGGTCCGTGAGCCGGGAGTTGGTCATGTGGCTGTGTACCGCGCTGGTTCCCGGATGATCCGGTCCCGCGCCGGTGCCGCCGCACAGGGTCTCGTAGTACTGGCGGGTCCCGTCACCAAACGTGAAATTGTTCATGGTCCCCTGGCTGGCGGCGAGGATGCCCAGGGCGCCAAACAGTGCGTCCACCAGCACCTGGGAGGTCTCCACGTTTCCGGCCACTACCGCCGCCGGCGGGCGCGGATCGAGCAGGCTGCCTGCGGGGAGGATCAGCTGGATGGGCCGCAGGCAGCCAGCATTGAGGGGAATGTCCGCATCCACCAGGGTGCGGAAAACGTATAGAACCGCTGCGCGGGCGATGGCGGACGGGGCGTTGAAATTGGAGTCACGCTGGGCCGAGGTGCCCGTGAAATCCACTACCGCCGAACGCCGTTCGCGGTCCACCCGCAGCGCAACGCGGATACGGGCGCCTTCGTCCAGGGCTGCCTCGAACTGCCCATCGTGCAGCCGGTCAATGACCTGGCGCACCATTTCCGCGGCGTTGTCCTGCACGTGACCCATGTAGGCGCGGACCGTGTCAACACCGTAGTGCGCCAGCATGCGTTCCAGTTCCCGAACTCCGCGGGTGTTGGCCGCTACCTGTGCGCGCAAGTCAGCGAGGTTGTCCTCCGGGTTTCGCGCCGGCCATGGCCCGCCGCCGAGCAAATCCCGGATCGCCTGCTCGCGGAAATTGCCGTCCTCCACCAGCAGCACGTTGTCGAACAATATCCCCTCTTCTTCGATACGGCGGGAATGCGGCGGCATGGAGCCCGGCGTAATACCGCCCAGGTCCGCGTGGTGTCCGCGGGACGCGACAAAGAACAGCGGCGCGCTTTGGTCCTCCGGCACAAACACCGGCGTTACCACGGTGATATCCGGCAGGTGCGTGCCGCCGGCGTAGGGCGCGTTGTGCACCAGCACCTGGCCGGGTCGCAGCCGGCCCTGCCGGGCGCGCACCAGGTACCGTACCGTCTCCCCCATGGATCCCAGGTGCACCGGCATATGCGGAGCGTTCGCCACCAGTCCTCCGTCCCCGTCGAATACCGCGCAGGAAAAATCCAGGCGCTCCTTGATGTTGACCGAGTGGGCGGTGTGGGCCAGCGCCGCACCCATCTGCTCGGCGATGGACATGTACAGCTGGTTGAAGATCTCCAGCATCACCGGATCGCAGCGGGTGCCCACCGTGCTTTGCTCGCGGGGTAAATGTCTTTGTAAATGCAGGTTTCCGTCCGCTTTTCGTTCCGCCTGCCATCCCGGTTCAACCACAATCGTGCTGTTCGGTTCGGTGATGATCGCCGGGCCCGGCACCGCCTGGGCAATGGCCAGTTCTTCGCGGACATACACCGCGGCCTGGCGGGCTCCGCCGGCGGTCAGCATACGGGTTTCCCGCAGCGGGGCGCCGGGCTGACCGGGGGCGGGCGCCGGGTCCAGCGACAGCGGTGATGCCAGTACCGCCTCCACGGTCAGCGACTCCAGCACGATGGCCCGTCCCGGAAAGGCGAAGCCGAACTCGCCACGGTGGCGGGCCTCGAACTGGTCCTGCATATCCCGGCAATTGCCGAAGGGCACCGGCAGCGCGGAATCCGTGCCGGCGTAGCGCAATGCGGCCCGCTCCAGGATCAGTGGCGGGCCCTCCGCCTGCGCGGTTTGCAGCTCGCCGATCGCGTCCGCCGCAAGCTCGTCGAGCCGTGGGCGCAGTCCGTCCACCCGTTCCGCGTCCAGTGGCCGCTCCACCGCGGCCTGGCGGATGGCGCGTCGGTCCGCGAGCCCGATACCGAGGGCGGACAGTACACCGGCATGTGGGTGCAGCAGCACACGGTCGATGCCCAGCGCGTCCGCGACGCGGCAGGCATGCTGGCCGCCGGCGCCGCCAAAGGCGCACAGTGTATGGCTGGAGACATCGTGGCCCCGCTGCACCGAGATCCGCTTGATGGCTCGCGCCATGTTCTGCACCGCCACCTCCAGGAACCCCAGCGCCACCTGGTCGGCGCTGTGGGCACGGCCGGTGGCCGCGCTCACCTCGAGCGCCAGGGCGGTAAATTTGCGTCCCACGACCTCCGTGTCGAGCGGCTGGTCTCCCCCCGCGCCAAAGATCTTCGGAAATTCCCCGGCCAACAGCCGCCCGAGCAGCAGGTTGGCGTCGGTGAGGGTCAACGGACCGCCGCGGCGGTAGCACGCCGGTCCCGGGTCGGCACCGGCGGAATCCGGTCCAACCAGGAAGCGACCGTGCTCGAAGTGCAGCCGGGAGCCCCCGCCGGCGGCCACGGTGTGGATGCGCATCATGGGGGTTCGCAGCCGCACCCCGGCGATTTCGCACTCCTCGCTGCGTTCCAGTTCGCCGGCATAGTGGAAGACGTCGGTGGAGGTCCCTCCCATGTCGAACCCGATTACGCGCTCCAGGCCGGCCTGGGCGGCCACGCGAATGGCCCCCACCACCCCACCGGCGGGCCCGGACAGGATGCTGTCGCGGCCGGAAAAGTTCGCCGCCGACGTCAGCCCGCCATTGGACTGCATGAAGTACAGGGGCGTATCTCCCACCGCGCCAGCAACGGTTTCCACGTACTTTTGCAGTACCGGGCTGAGGTAGGCATCCACCAGCGCCGTATCGCCGCGGGCCACCAGCTTCATCAGCGGGCTGGCCTGGTGGGACAGGGAGACCTGGGTGAAGCCGGCCTCGCGGGCCAGCCGGCCGGCGGCCAGTTCGTGTTCCGGGTTGCGCCAGGCGTGCATGAACACCACCGCAACCGCCCGCAGGCCGGCGGCGGCGTGCTCCGCCAGGGCGGCGCGGAGGGCTTCCCGGTCCAGGGCCCGCACCACCCCGCCCCGGGCGTCCAGCCGCTCACGGGCCTCGATCACTGCGGTGTACAGGGAGCCAGGCAGCCGGATGTGGCGGGCGAACAGCTCCGGGCGATGCTGCTGGCCGATGCGCAGGGCGTCGCCCAGGCCGCTGGTCGTCACCAGCAGCACCGGCTCCCCGCGGCGTTCGAGCAGGGCGTTTGTGGCCACGGTAGTGCCCATGCGCACGGATCCCAGCGACCGCCCGGCCAGCTCCGATGCCGGTTTCCGGCCCAGCAGGCGGCGGATTCCCTCGGTGGCGGCGTCCGGGTAGCGGGCCGGATCCCGGGAAAGCAGCTTGATGGCCACCAGGCCTCCGTCCGGGCGCTGGCCGATCACGTCCGTGAAGGTGCCGCCCCGGTCGATCCAGAAATGCCACGCTTGAAAGGGAGTCTTTGAATCCATAGCATCCGGCGGTTCGGGGACCATGTTACCCACTGAGTATGTGTATATATCGTTTTTGATTTGACCGCGTCCCCTGTACCATGGGTTCGTTGATGAGTAGTCCGGCAAAAATCCAGACGGTCCTCCCGGCCGCTTCCTGCGAAAATTGCGGTGTTCGGCGCCTTTGTCTCCCGGTGGCGCTGGATGCGAAGGATCTCGACCGCATGGAAGAACTGGTACGCGCCCGTCCGCGCCTGGAGCGCGGCGACTACCTGTACTGGGCGGGGGATGCCTTCAACAGCCTGTACGCCGTGAAGAGCGGCGCCATGAAGACCTTCGGTATCACCAGCGACGGCGAGGAGCAGCTCACCGGTTTCTTTTTCCCCGGTGAAGTGGTGGGCCTGGACGCCATCGACAACGGTATCTACAACTGCAACGCGGTGGCGCTCGCGGATACCCAGTTATGCGAGATTCCCTACGCTCGTCTGGATGACCTGGGCGATGCGCTACCCGCATTGCCACGGGAACTGACCCGCATCCTCAGCCGGGAGCTGCTGGCGGACTGCAAGATGCTCACCATGGTCGGGCGCATGACCGCCGGCCAGCGGATCGCCTGTTTCCTGTTTAACCTCAGTGGGCGGCTTGCGGACCACAATGGCGGGGAAATCGAGCACATCGAATTGCCGATGTCGCGCGAAGATATCGCCAACTATCTCGGTCTTACCATCGAAACCGTCAGCCGCAAGCTGGGTGAACTCAAGAAACAGGGACTCATCGGCGTCGCCGGGCGTCGGGTGGATCTGCTCGATCGCGACGGCCTGGCCGAAATCTGCCCGTTCTGAGCCGTCGTCCCGGGACGGAATTTTTCAGCTTAACCCCACCATAGGCGCGCGCCCAGCAGGGCGAGCGCACTGGCCATCCCCAGCCACGCTGTCCCGGCCGGCGCTCGCAGCACCCCCGCCGGCGTCGGCGATCGGGATTTCAGGCGCAGCAACGCCGCGTTGACCAGCGCGAATACGCTCAGGACAACGTAGCTGGTCGCGGCGGCCAGGCCCTCGGTGGGAAAGGACACCGCCAGCAGCGCGATCACGACCGCCACTCCGGCGGTGGCCACGTGGGGCGTATGCCGGGTCGCGTGTACCCAGCCCAGCGGCGCGGGCAGCCAGCCCCGGCGCGCCATACCGTACAGCAGCCGGGATGCCATGATGATCTGTACCAGCGCGCCGTTGAGTACCGCGAACGCGCCGATGGCGCTGATCGGCCGTGGATCGCTGCCCGCGGTGGTCACGACCAGCGCCAGCGGTGCGTCGCTTTGGGCAAGCTGCTGCAGGTCCACCACGGTGACCGCTACCAGCGCCACCGCGACGTAGAGAATCGTGGCCAGACCCAGGGCGAAAAAAATCGCCAGTGCCAGGTTGCGTTCCGGATTGCGCACTTCCTCGGCCACGTTGACCATGTCCTCGAAGCCGATAAAGGCGTAGAAGGCGAGGAAGGCCGCGAGCAGCACGGCGGGCCAGATGGCCGGATCGAACACGCTGGCAGCCAGCGGCAGGCGCTCCAGTTGCACCTCCGGCGCGCCGATCGCCACCACCAGCAGCAAACCCACGATCTCCAGCACCGTAATGACCGCCGCCACCTGCAACGATTGGCGGATCCCCCAGAAGGCCAGCAGTCCCAGCAGCCCGATGATCGCGAAAATCACCAGCGCCTCCGGCACGGGGAAGAAGACCCGGAAATAGCCAGCGAAGCCGCGGGCGATGGTCGCCGCCGATATCATCCCGGCGGCGGCAATCAGGAGCCCGGCCAGGCCGGCCAGGGCAGGCGAGCCGAAACCTTCCTGGAGGTAAACCGCTTCGCCGGCGCTGACCGGGTACCGCCCGGACAGTTCGGCGTAGCTGAACGCGGTGAAAGCGGCGGCCAGCGAGGCCACCAGGAAGGCGAGCGGCGCGTGACCACCCGCCACCCCGACGACCTTGCCGACCAGCACATAAATCCCGGCACCAAGGATGTTGCCGAGACCGTAGAAAGCGATCAGCGGCAGCGATACGACGCGCCGCAGTCCGCCATCCCCGATTGGCTTGCCTCCGACGATCTACTTCTCCGCGGTGGTCGCCGGCTTGCCGGCGAGCGGGGTCTGCGCGCTCCCCCAGTGCTGCGGGGAGGCCAGCCATTCGACCCGGGGCGCGTACCAGGCGGGGTTCATGGGCGCCAGCATAGGTGAATAAAACTGCGGGTTGAAGGCCGAGCTGACCCACTGTACGTAGCGTTGTGGATCCAGCTGGTGAAGCATGGCGTTCCAGACCGCCGGATTGGCCGGCGCCATCATCCAGTTCATCCAGGTCTGCGGGCTGGCGAATACCATCGAGGCGGCGACCATCTTGTTGAAATCGGTCAGGCCGCGCAGCCAGGTATTCCACATGACCGGCTCGGTAGAGCACTTGGCCATCACGTGCAGGGTACGGGGATCGTTGACCACCGCCAGCAGGCTAAACAGCCGGGCCGGATCGGCCAGGGTCTGGGCCATGACCTCCATGTCGGTAAAGGCCTTCAGATGCGGGCGCAGGTTGTCGAAATCTCCGCCCTCGACGTTCTGACACTCGGCGTAGTACCTGGCCGCCAGCTCGAATTTCGGTTCCGGGCTGGTGGCGGCGCTCGCCGTCGCCGTCAGCAGCAACGCCGCGAGCGGCGCGATGATTCCGGGAAAGCGCATAGGGAAACCCTCATTAGAATATTAGTAAATACAAATATATCCGGCGGCAGGGGCCGGTTCAATGCCCCGGGAAGGGTTCCGCGGGGCACGGATCAAATGGTCCGGGAGAAGGCCTGCGCGGTCTGGTAGGGGAGATAGCGGTCGAACAGCATGCAGATCTGGCGTACCAGCATCCGCCCGCGGGAAGAGATGGTAATGCCCTCGGCATCCACCACCAGCAGGCCGTCGGTTTCCAGGGCCTTGATTTCCCGCAGCTCCCATCGGAAGTAGTCCTCGAAATCGATGTCGAATTCCTGTCCGATGGCCCGGAAATCCAGGCTGAATTTGCACATGAGGGTATGAATCACTTTGCGTCGAATGCGGTCATCCAGGGTGAGCTTCAGGCCCCGGGCTACCGGTAGCCAGCCACCATCCAGCAGCCCGTAGTAGCGATCCAGTTCGGCCTCGTTCTGTGCGTAGGTTTCGCCCACCTGGCTGATGGCGGACATGCCCAGGCCCACCAGGTCACAGGCCGCGTGGGTGGAATAGCCCTGGAAATTGCGCTGCAATTCGCCACTTTGCATGGCCCGTACCATGCTGTCGCCGGGCCGTGCGAAATGATCCATGCCGATGTACAGGTAGCCGGCCTCGGTCAGCAGCCCAATGGCCATCTTCAGGATGCGCAGCTTTTCCTCCGGCGCCGGCAGGGTGTCGGCCCGGATCTTGCGCTGCATCTTGAATCGCTCGGGCAGATGCGCGTAGTTGAACAGGCTGATGCGATCCGGATTCAGGTGCAGGACCTCCTGCACGGTGTTGCGGAAGGTACGTACGCTCTGGTGGGGCAGGCCGTACATCAGGTCCACCGACAGGGAGTCGAAGCTGGCATCGCGCGCCGAGCGGATCACCGCCCGGGTCTCGTCCAGCGGCTGGATGCGGTTGACCGCTTTCTGCACCGCCGGGTCCAGATCCTGGATTCCCAGGCTGATCCGGTTGAAGCCCAGTTCGCGCAAGGCATTGATGATGGTGGCGTCCACGGTACGTGGGTCCACTTCGATACCGAAATCCCGGTCCGGGTCCTGGGACAGGTTGAACGACTCTCCCAGTGCGCCCATCAGCTCGGCCATTTCTTCAAGGCTCAGGTAGGTGGGCGTGCCACCACCCCAGTGCAACTGGCTGACCGTGCGCCGTGGGTCGAACAACTCCCCTTTCAGGCGGATCTCGGTGCGCAGATAGTCCAGGTATTCCGCGGCCCGGTGGTGGTTGCTGGTGACGATGCGGTTGCAGGCACAGTACAGGCAGACCGTTCGGCAGAACGGAATATGCACATACAGGGAAATCGGGCGGGGTGGTTCCGCAGCATTGGACAGGGCTGCGGCCTGACGATATTCCTTTTCGCCGAAGGACGTGCGGAACGCGGGCGCGGTAGGATACGACGTATACCGCGGTCCCGGCACGTCGTACTTCTGGATCAGCGCCGAGTCAAATTGAAGTGCGGGAATCATGTCGGCCAACCGTAGGCCCCGCTCCGGGCGGGGACATTGATTTGGATCAATGTCGCCCCCGGGGGGCGCTGGTCAACTGGACGCCACAACGGAGAGGGCGATTTGAAACATATCCTGCTGCCGGTGGAGGATGTCAGGGCCAGCGCGCGAACGCTGCCCTTTGCGCGTGCCCTGGCGGGATTCGAGGGAGCCACCACCAGCCTGCTGCATGTGCTGCCGGTGATGCTGGATCAGCCCCTGGCGGTGGTCGAGGAGCGTCTCGGCGAGGCCCGCGCGACCCTGGAAACAGTGGCAAAGCAGCTGGGCCTCAAGGGTGTGGAGCTCCGCCAGGAATTGCGTATGGGTGACCCGGTCGATGAAATCTGCAAGACCGCCCTGCTCAGCCCCGATCCCCTGCTGATCATGGCCTCCCACAAGCGCGGTCGGCTGGAGTCCTGGTTCAAGGGCAGCGTTGCCGAGGCGGTGCTGCGGCACACCACGGCCCCGGTGCTGGTCATCAAGGACAGCACGGAGCCGGTTGATCCGCAGCAGACCGCCCATTTCCACAAAATCCTGGTGCCGGTGGATGGCAGCGAACTGGCCGGGGAGATTCTGCCGCTGGTGGAGCACCTGGCGCTGATGTTTGGCGCCTCGGTGGTATTGTATTTCGACGACCGTGGTGGTGGTGAAGCGGACGACCAGCCGCCCCCCGAGGTGCGCCCGCAATCGCACCTGCACCGCTACGCCGAGCAGTTACGCGAGAAAGGAATCAACGTGGCGATGGACTCATCCACGCACGAGTCGCCCGCCAAGGGAATCCTGGCCTGTGCCGAAACCCATAGCGTGGACCTGATTGCCATGTGCACCCACGGCTACAGCGGCATCGTGCAGGGCATTTATGGCTCGGTGGCACACCAGGTACTGGAATCGGCCAACTGTCCGCTGCTGCTTCAGCGCAGTCGGCTGGCCACCGAAAACCTGATTCTGGAAGACATGTTTGTCACGGGGTAGCCATGCAACCAAGCCACGAGGAAGCTCTCAAAATTTTCCACCAAAGCTATCACCGCTGCCTGGGCGCGGGTGGTTTTTTCGAACGGTTTTACGAATCCTTCATGGCCAGTTCGGCGGCCATCGGAGAAAAATTCAAAAACACCGACTTCCGCCGCCAACACCGGGCGCTGGAAATGTCCTTGCACATGATGGCGCTGGCCGGGACCGGTAACGACGCAGTGGAGTCGTACCTGGACTACCTGGCGGAGCGACACAACCACCAGCATCTGAATATCGAGCCACCCCTGTATGGCAATTGGCTGGAGAGCCTGCTGGTCGCGGTGCGCGAGATTGATCCCGACTTTGACCCGGATATCGAAAGTGCCTGGCGACACGTGATGCAGCCGGGAATCGACTACCTCGTATCACGCTACTGAGCCACCGGGGGTGGCGGTAGCGGCGATTACTCTGCGAAGCGAACGCAGTAGATCGGCGGCAGGTTGGCGCTCAGTTGCTGCCAGCTGTCCCCGCTATCCTCGCTGACCCACAGCGACCCGGTGGTGCTGCCAAAGGCCAGGCGTTCCCCATTGGTATTGACATCCAGGGCGTGACGGTACACCAGGTCGTAGGCGTGTTCCTGGGGTAAACCGTCGCTGAGAGTCTCGAAGCTTTCGCCACCGTCGCGCGTGCGTGCGACCGTGACGCGTGCGTCCACCGCGTAGCGGCGCTCATCCTTGTCGGCCGGCACGAACCACGCGGTTTTTGGGTCCTGCGGGTGCGCGGCCACCGCAAAGCCAAACGGAGACGGTGCCGCGCCGGTGATTTCCTGCCAGGTTTCGGAGCCATCCGTGGAGCGAAAAATGCCGTTGTGGTGCTGTGCCCACAGCACGTCCGGCTGCGCGGCGCACTGCGCGATGCAATGCACGTCCTGGATGCCGGGATCGCCCGCCTGGTCCGGCGGCAGGTACTCCGCGCGCATGCCGTCGGCGCGACAGTTCCAGCTCCCGCCGCCGTCGCGACTGACCCAAACGCCGCCGCAGGAAACCGCGCAGGTCACGTGTCGCGGGTCGCGCGGGTCGACGAGAACGGAGTGGATACCGGGGAAATCCGCGCCGCCGCCAAACCAGCGGCTGCGGCCCGGGTGGTCCCACAGGCCGCGCACCAGTGCCCAGGAATCGCCGCCGTCGTCGGAGCGGAACAGGCCGCCGGGGATGGTGCCGCACCACAGGGTCTGCGGCGCCTCCGGGTGGGCACCGGCCAGCGCCCAGATCAGCTTCAACGACCACGGAATGGGTTCGTTGCGCATCGGGTCCCGGTCCTCGACACCTTCTGGTTTGGGCGGATAGGCCGGCGCCACGCGCTCATTCCAGGTCCCGCCACCGTCATCGGAGCGTTGCAGCTTGACGCCAAAATGCCCGTGATCGAGCGCCGCGTGGATGACGCCGCTGCCCGGTTCCTGGAAGGCCAGGGATACCGGTACGCCCAGAAAGGCGCTGTCGCGAATCCGCCACCCCCCACCGGAATCGCGCCCGACAATAAACAGACCTTTTCGGGTACACACCAGCAGTCGCTCGCTCATGACTAACCTCCGGACAGGGCCTGGAACACAAATACTTCACTGTCCCGCGCGAGCGCGTCGCTGAGCCGTGCGCGATCGCGGATCGGGATGCCATCGACCAGGATCACCATGTGTCGGCGCACGGCACCCTGGTCGTCCAGCACATATCCCCGCGCCAGGGGATGGTGCTCGAAGTAGGTGCCGAGCGCATCCGCCACGCTGTCGCCCGGGATCGTCTCCGTGGGGCACGGCACGTGGGGCTGCACGTTGCCGGTAAAGGTGATTCGAGCCATCCGGCAAGTATAAACGCGGGTCAGGGTGCTCCGTTCCAGATGTGTTTCGGAATCAGCACCTCGCCCTGAAACAACCGCCTGGCGGTGCGCAGTGTGCCCGCGCTGGTGATGTGCGGTGTCTCGCTGTCGGCGCCGGCACCCGCTGCGAATCGCAGCCGCACCGGCAGGGTCCCGGCAGGATGCTCGATGAGTACCTGCCCGGACGCGCGGGCCGCCGGGTCCGCTATGCCGTCTGCCACGGTGTCCGGCAGCAGGGCGCAGACAGCCAGGCACAATCCGCCGGTGACCGCGTGGGCCGGGTGCAGGCGCCGCGGCGTGAAATACCGGGAGGTGAGGGTGCCACCGGATCGCGGCGCGGAAATGATGGCCAGCTTCGGGATCGCCCGCTGGCGCGAATCGCCCAGCCCCATGCGTCGGGCGGCTTCCAGGCGCAATGTTTCCAGGCGCGCCATCAACGCGGTGTCGGCTTCCAGCTCCAGACTTCCCTCGCTGCCGGACAGGTCCAGGTCCCGGGCGCGTACCACCACCACGGGAACCGCCAGGTCCAGGCAGGTGACTTCGAGGCCGGAAATGGTTTCATGGCGATGGCTGGTGGGAAAAAGCCGGCCGGTCCGTGCACCGGCGGGTTCCAGGAAACGCAACTCCACCGGTGCGGCGTTGCCGGGTACCCCGGCGATGCAGGCGTCACCGTCGTAGGTGACTTTTGCTTGCGGAGTTTGCACCACCACGTCCACGCGGGTGGTGGTATTCACCGCGAACACCCGCACCGTAGTCTGCGGGTCCGCAGCGGGTACCAGGCCGCTCTCGATGGCGAAAGGACCGACCGCCGCCAGCAGGTTGCCGCAGGAGGGCAGGGTGTCGACGATGCCCGCTTCCGGGTGGATCTCCGCCAGCAGGTAGTCCACGTCCGCATCCTGCCGCGACGAAGGGCTGATGATGGCCGCCTTGCTGGTCAGGGTCTGGCCGCCGCCCAGTCCATCGATCTGGCGGGGATCCGGTGAACCCAGGATCGCTCGCAGCACCGCATCCCTGCGCTCCGGATCCGCCGGCAGGTCACGGGCGTGCAGGAACGGTCCCTTGGAGGTGCCGCCGCGCATGAGCACGCAAGGAATAGCGGTTTGCATGGCGGTAGCATAGAGCCTGCATCGGCGGCGGGAAACCGCCGCCGGTTCAGGGCTGCTGTTCGGCCGCCGGTTGCCGGTGTGCGTGCCGGTGCTCGTCCCCGCTGAGCAGCATCCGCCCGGATGCGACGATCAGCCACAGGCCAGCGATGGCGAAAGCCACTCCCAGGCCCCGGCGCAGCAGCGGCAGCAACGGACGTTCCCGCAGCCAGCGGGTGATCATCCCCACGCCCAGTACCGATGGCACGGTGACGGCTCCGAAGACCGCCATGCCCAGGGCGCCCCGGCCGGCATCGCCCGCGCCGGCCGCCAGCGACAGGGCGCCGTACACCAGGCCACACGGCAGCCAGCCCCAGACGGCCCCCAGCAGCAGTGACTCGCGGAAGCGCCGTACCGGCAACAGGCGTCCGGCCACCGGTTGCAGCCGGCGCCAGAGAATACCGGCGAGTCGCTCCAGCCAGGCCAGCGCAGGGCGCCAGCCCGCCAGGTACAGGCCCGCCAGCAGCAGCATGACGCCGGTGAACAGGTGCAGTGCCGGGAGCCCGGTACGGGCGTGGACCGCCTGGCCCAGCAGGCCGGCGACGGCTCCGGCCAGCGAGTAACTGGCAACCCGGCCGACATGGTAGCCCGCAAGCAGCGCGTAGCGCCGCTCCCCGGCGGTGTTGAGACTCAGCAGTCCGGAGATGCCGCCACACATGCCGGCACAGTGGGGCGCGCCTGCCAGCCCGAGGCCCACCATGGCCAGCAACAGGGCGCCGAATGAATCCATTTGCGTGATTTCGTCCGGGCGGATGCCGCTCAGTCGATGGCCGGACGCAGCGCCGCCACCGGGTGTCCCGGTGTCTGCAGGCGGCCGACCAGGCGCCAGCCCTCGCCTTCCAGTTGCAGGCGCCAGCGGCCCTCCGGCAATGGCGCAAGCGCTGCGCTGTACAGGGCGGAAGCCACGCGCCGCAAGGTCAGGCTGCGGTCGAGTCCCGGGCGGGTGGCATTCACGATGCGCAGGCGCAGTTCCTCGGGGAGAACCGCGTTGGCTAGCTGGTGTAGCTCGAGTTGCGTGCTGCTGTCCCCCAGGCGCAACTCCGCCGTCAGGCCCAGGGCCTCGGCCGCGTGGTCCCGGGCCAGCACCCGGTTGATCTCCTTGCCGCGCTGGTAATAGTCGTCCACGACCAGGCCGTCATCGCTGAGGATGGCGAGGGTGATGGTGGCGATGCCGGTAAGCACCGCCCACCCGGGCAGCGCGATCAGCAGCCAGGTCCAGGGTTCCCGGTACCAGGGACGCGGTTCGTTCATGCCCGTGCGGTCCTCAACGGCTCGGCCCCAGGAATCGGGCTTCTTCCCTGGCGCGCAGGCGCGGTGCGTCCTCCGCCTGCATCACGAAGTGAAAGGAGCTGCTGCGGTTCGCGATGAATTCTTCCGCCAAACGGATGCGTACCGGGAACTCGAGTACCTCTCCACCGGGAACGTCCAGGTCGCCACCATCCCGGTACAACTGCCCGTGTTCCAGGCCCTCAATGGAAAGCAGGTAGCGATGCGGCTGGCGGTCCATATTGAGCAGCTTGAGTACGTAGACGTTTTCGATGCGTCCGTCCGGCGCTTCCCGGTACAACGAATTGCGATCACGAATTACGTCCAGGCCGATGGGTTCGCGCTGGTTTAGCATAAAACCGAACAGGACGAACAGGCCGAGCAGGATAAGCGAATAGATAACTACCCGCGGACGAAGCAGCCGGGTTTTTTTGCCCTCCAGCTCGCGCTCCGTGGAGTAACGGATCAGGCCCCGCGGGTAACCGATTTTGTCCATTACTCCGTCGCAGGCATCGATGCAGGCGGCGCAGGCGATGCACTCGTATTGCAGGCCGTCGCGAATGTCGATGCCAGTAGGGCACACCTGGACGCACATGGTGCAGTCGATACAGTCGCCCAGACCACGCTCCCGGAAGCTGGTGTCCTTGCGCGAACGGGCCCCACGTTGTTCGCCGCGCTTGCCGTCGTAGGTGATCACCAGCGTATCGGCATCGAACATGGCGCTTTGGAAACGGGCGTAGGGGCACATGTACAGGCATACCTGCTCGCGCATGAATCCCGCGTTGCCCCAGGTAGCGAAGCCGTAAAACAGCACCCAGAAACTCTCCCACGGCCCGAGGTGCCAGACCGCGATGCGTGTCGCCAGGTCCTGGATAGGGCTGAAATAGCCAACGAAAGTGAAGCCGGTATACAGCGACAGCAGGATCCACAGGACATGCTTGGTGCCCTTGATGCGCAGCTTGCGGGCATCCCAGGGCATTTCCGCCAGTTTCATCTGCTGCTGGCGCGTGCCTTCGATCTTGCGTTCGATCCACAGGAACACTTCGGTCCAGACCGTCTGTGGGCAGGCAAAACCGCACCACAGCCGGCCTGCCAGGGCGGTGAAAAAAAACAAGGCGAAGGCGGCCAACGCCAGCAGGAAGGTCAGGTAGACCAGGTCCTGGGGCCAGAGCACCAGGCCGAACAGGTAGAACTTGCGCGCCGGCAGGTCAAACAGGATCGCCTGGCGCCCATCCCAGGTCAGCCACGGCAGGCCGTAGTAAATCCCCATGAGCACGATTACCGCGATGGTGCGCCACATGGCAAAGATGCCAGTTACCTGGCGCGGGTAGATTTTCTGAGCCCGCTCGTAGAGGTAACTCTGGACGCTGTCGGAGTGTGGTGTTGTCATGGGCGTCGAAAAAAAACCCGGGGACCAGCCCCGGGGGAATCATTGATCCGGGCAGGCCGAGAGTCCATATCTCCGCCGGCGGGGATGCTACCTCTCGTCGCTGAAGGTCTCGTAGTCACCGGTCAGGCTGGCCACGTATGCCGCCAGCAAATGCACCTTGGCTTCACCAAGGAAGTCCTTGTGGGCGGGCATCCGGCCCATGCGGCCGGCGCCGATGGTCTCGCGAATGCTCTGGCGCGAACCACCATGCAGCCAGATGTTGTTGGTCAGGTCCGGCGCGCCGATCGCCGGGTTGCCCTTGGCTTCCGGGCCATGGCAGCCGATGCACAGTTGCGGGTACTTCTCTTTGCCGATGGCGGCCAGTTGCGCATCGTATTCGCGCCCGGAAAGCTGCAGTACGTACTCCGCCATGGCATTCACCCCATCCTGCCCGCCCAGCGGGATCTCCCATGCGGGCATTACGCCCTGGCGGCCGTTCAGGATGGTGGTCTCAATGGCCTTGGGATCACCGCCATACATCCACTCGGTGTCCCGCAGATTGGGGAAACCCCGGGAGCCGCGGGCATCGGAGCCGTGGCAGCTGGCGCAGTAATTGACGAACAGCCGTTCGCCGATTCGAAGCGCATCCTTGTTGGCCGCGACTTTTTCCAGGTCCTGTTGCAGGAAGTCCGCGTAGATTGGTCCGAACTGCGCGTCGGCGGCACGTACCTCGTCTTCGTACTCTCCCTTGGAGGTCCAGCCAAGCAGTCCCGGGAAACTTCCCAGTCCCGGGTACAACGCCAGGTACACCACGCCGAAAGCGATGGTCAGGTAAAACAGGTTGCGCCACCACAGTGGCAGCGGATTGTTGTACTCCTGAAGATCCTCGTCCCAGACATGTCCGGTGGTTTCGCCATCGGTGCTTCCGGATTTCGACTGGGAACGCGTGAAAAATAACAGCCAGACGATACCCGCGACCGTTGGAACGGTGATGAACCAACTCCAGTACCCACTCACAAAATCACTCATGACCGTCGTCTCCGTTCTCCAGGATCGCGGCGCCATCGGCCTCGAATTTTTTCTTCCGCTTCCCGCTGTACGCCCAGGCGACAATGGCGAGGAAACTCACCAGGATGAACAGCGTCCAGATGATATGCAGGGTGCTCATGGCTTACCTCGTCTTTACGGAGGTGCCAAGCACCTGCAGGTAGGCGATCATGGCGTCCATCTCGGATTTTCCGCTCAACGCCGCCGGGCCGTCGGCGATTTCCTGATCCGTATACGGATGTCCGAGCATGCGCAGCACTTCCATGCGTCGCTGGATGTCCCAGTCATCTACCGCGGTGGTCGCCAGCCAGGGGTAGCCCGGCATGATGGACTCGGGGACCACGTCCCGCGGGTTGATCAGGTGCACCCGGTGCCACTCGTCCGAGTAGCGTCCGCCTACCCGCTGCAGGTCGGGCCCGGTGCGTTTGGACCCCCACTGGAACGGTCGGTCATACACGAATTCCCCGGCTACCGAATAATGGCCGTAGCGTTCGGTCTCTGCCCGGAATGGCCGGATCATCTGCGAGTGGCAGACGTAACAGCCTTCCCGCACGTAGATATCCCGGCCAACCAGCTGCAGCGCGGTGTAGGGCTTGAGGCCCGCCACAGGCTCGGTAGTGCTCTGCTGGAAGAACAGCGGCACGATCTGCACGACGCCGCCGACCACGGCCGTGAGCAGGGTGAGCACGACCAGCAGGCCGACATTGCGCTCGATGCGATCGTGAAAGCGCTTTTTTTCCGTTGTCATGACGCCTCCTTAATGGGCCATGCTGGGTTGCGGGATGGGCTGCACCACGGGCCGGGCACCCGCGATGGTCCGGTAGATGTTGAGACACATCACCAGCATGCCGGTCAGGAACAGGGCACCACCCGCGAAGCGGATAATGTAGTAGGGGTGCATGGCCTGGACGGATTCCACGAAGCTGTAGGTCAGGGTGCCATCGGTATTGACCGCGCGCCACATTAGGCCCTGCATGATGCCGGCCACCCACATGGAGGTGATGTACAGCACGATGCCGATGGTGGCGATCCAGAAATGCACCTCCACCAGCTTGGTGCTGTGCAACTCCCGTCCGTACAGGCGCGGAATCAGGTAGTACATGGCGCCCATGGAAATCAACGCCACCCAGCCCAGCGCACCGGAATGCACGTGGCCGATGGTCCAGTCCGTGTAGTGCGACAGGGCATTGACGGTCTTGATGGACATCATCGGCCCTTCAAAGGTGGACATGCCATAGAAGGACACCGACACGATGAGGAACCGCAATACCGGGTCGGTACGCAGTTTCTCCCAGGCGCCGGATAGGGTCATGATGCCGTTGATCATTCCGCCCCAGGAAGGCGCGAGCAGGATCAGCGACATGACCATGCCCAGCGACTGGGCCCAGTCCGGCAGTGCCGTGTAGTGCAGGTGGTGGGGACCCGCCCAGATGTAGGTGAACACCAGCGCCCAGAAGTGCACGATGGACAGGCGGTAGGAATAAACCGGGCGGTTGGCCTGCTTGGGCACGAAGTAATACATCATGCCCAGGAAGCCGGCGGTCAGGAAAAATCCTACCGCATTGTGGCCGTACCACCACTGCACCATGGCGTCCTGCACGCCGGCGAACACCGAATAGGACTTCCACATACTCACCGGGATTGCCGCGCTGTTGACCACATGCAACATGGCCACCGCAATGATGAATGCGCCGTAAAACCAGTTGGCCACGTAAATGTGGTCCACGCGGCGCTTTGCCAGAGTGCCGAAAAACACGATGGCGTAGGACACCCACACGACGGTAATGGCGATATCGATCGGCCATTCCAGTTCCGCGTATTCCTTGCTGCTGGTAATGCCGAGGGGCAGCGTAATGGCCGCGGAAACGATAATCGCCGTCCAGCCCCAGAAGGTGAACCAGGCCAGGCCCGGCGCGAACAGGCGCGTATGGCAGGTGCGCTGCGCTACGTAATAGGACGTCGCGAACAGGGCCGAACCGCCGAAGGCGAAGATCACCGCGTTGGTGTGCAATGGCCGCAGACGGCTGTAGGTCAGGTACGGCACGTCAAAATTGAGTACCGGCCACGCCAGTTGTGCGGCGATGATCACGCCCACCAGCATGCCGACCACGCCCCATACAAGGGTCATGAGCGAGAATGCCCGCACCACGCCCATGCTGTAGTTATCGTTTGCCATGTCTACTCCTCGACAGAATTCAGGCGCTGCTCAGCCCGGGCAATCCGGCGACGAATTCCGGTGCCAGGCCGATGCCCCACAGGATCACGGTGGTGGCAAGAAACGCGACCAGCGCGACGAGCCCGACCCCGAGTACCGCGCTGGAGAACAGGAAACCCCGGTCTTCACTGATCTGCATGATGATCGGCACGCCGGTGTAGAGCAGGCGAATCTGAAACGCCAGGGCCAGCATGCCAAACAGCAGGTTGACCCACAGCACCGGGTAGGCGTGGATGAAACCCAGCAGGAACAGGGGGGTGCCGGCGAAACCGGTGACCACGACGCACTGGTCGAAGGTCTTGGGCTCTTCGCAGTAGGTCCTGGCCATCCAGTGGATCATGGCGCCCACACCGGCGACACCCACCAGCAGGGCCATGTAGTACAGCATGGCGAACACCGAGGCGCTGCGCAGGGACAACTTGACCGCCGGAGCGGTTCCCGCCAGCCAGCCAATCTGGGTGGTGCCGATAAAACCGCAGATCGGGGCAATCAGGGCCAGGAAAATGACGTAGCGGAAGAACACCTGCTGGCTGGTGTACCCGCGATCACGGATCGCAATCCACTCCTGCCCCGGGTTGGTAAACAAACCCCAGATATGACCGATCATTACTCGTCCTCGTGGTGTAGTTTGGGATCCTGATCGTGCCCGGCGTATTCTTAGGTGTGGGCGTCACGAAACATTGATCCAAATCAAAATGCCGCCGTCGCTGTCCCCCAATCATAGCGCCTGATCATGTGTGCAAATGCATCGCAGGCGCCCCGCAGCGTTTCGGCGGAAACCGGTGCGGCGGGGCCGGCGGACAACTGCTTCCACTGCGGCGAACCCAACCCTCCCGGGCGCCGCTACCCGGTGGAAGTGGATGGTCGGGAGGAATTCACGTGCTGTCCCGGATGCCAGGCAGTGGCCCTGACCATCCTTGGGGCGGGGCTGGAATCTTTTTATTCGCACCGCGACGGACCGTCGCAGCGGGTGGAAGAACCTTCCGATTTCGGTATCTACGACGACCCGGCTGTACAGGCGGGCTGGCTGCGCCGGAACGCGGATGGCAGCGTCGAGGCGGATTTCGGGCTCGAGGGGCTG
>JAJDOE010000088.1 GCA_022340345.1 Gammaproteobacteria bacterium | reverse complement strand
TCCTACCTCGATCACGAAGTGTTTCCGTACCTTGGCGAACGTCCGCGCATCGTGGTGGCGTTCAATTGCTGGGTAAAGCGGCTGGACGCGAGCCCGGGCCGCTGAACCGATCATGATTCCCGTACCCAAAGCGCTCCGCCGGACGCGCCCTTCCGCCGTGCGCCGCACCACCGCGTTGTGGGCGCTGGCCGTGCTGGCGTTCGCCGGCGCAGCGGTGGCGCAGGACCTCTCGGTGCACATCAGCGGCGTGAAAAGCGCGGAGCTGCAAAGCATCCAGGCCCAGTTGCAGATCGAACGGGAAAAAGACCGTCCGGACCTGGCGGACGGGCGCATCAAACGCCTGCACGGGCTGGCCCCGGAGCAGATCCGCCGCGCCTTGCAGCCGTTTGGTTATTACCAGGCACAGGTCCGCGGCTCGCTGGAAAAAACCGACAAGGGCTGGCAGGCCCGCTACCAGGTGGAACGCGGCCAGCCGGTGCGCATGGGTCGCCTGGATCTGCGCCTGCAGGGCCCAGGCGAAACCGATGCGGCTCTGGCGGGTCTGCTGCGGGAGTTTCCGTTGCGGGTGGGTGACGTCTTTGCCCACCCAAGCTGGGAAGAAGGCAAGCTGGATTTGCAACGGATCGCGGCGGAACGCGGTTACCTGGATGCCACGCTGCAAACCCACGAAGTACGCGTCAACCTTGCCGCGCGCACCGCGCAGGCGACGCTGGTTTTTGATACCGGGCCTCGATATGCCTTCGGGCCGGTGGTCTTTCGGCAGGAAACCAACGTGGTGGACCCGGAGCTGGTGGCACGCTACTCCGAAATCCACGAGGGCGATGACTACACGGGTGAAGCACTGCGCGAACTGCGCGTGGCACTGGTGGATAGTGGCTGGTTCGCGCAGGTGGAGATCGTGGTCCGGCGCGAGGATACCCGTCGCGAGACGGGACGCCCCCACGTGCCGGTCGAGGTGCGCCTGACGGCGCGAAAACCCTCCCAGTACCGCGTGGGTATCGGCTATGGCTCGGACACCGGCGCGCGGCTCAACCTGGGCTTCACGCGGTATTTCCAACGACGCGGCCACCGCGTCACGCTGGACACGCGGCTTGCCGACAACGCGCGCGAGTTGCTCGGCCGGTACAGCATTCCGCGGGGTGACCCGCGTCACGAGCGCCTGGACTTGTTGGCCAGCGTATCCCGCCAGGACACCGACCAGCGCCTGAGCGAGACGGCGCTGGTCGGAGTGAGCCTGGTGGGTCAGTTTCACGGCTGGCAGCGGACGCTGGGCCTTGCGCTGGCCCGCGAGGACTACACCATCGCCGGTGCCGACGGCAGGGCGGACCTGCTCCTGCCCAGCATCAGCATCCGGCGCAGCGATTCGGATGACCCGCTGAATCCGCGGCGAGGCTGGCGCCTGCAACTCGATGCGCTGACCGCGCTGGGCTCGGACGGTGGCTTCGGCCAGTTCGGCGCCGACGCCACCTGGATTCACAGCCTGTCCCGGGACTGGGGCCTGATCCTGCATGGCGAGGCGGGGATAACGCTGGTGGACAAGCTCGATGACATTCCCGCTTCCCGGCGTTTCTTCGCCGGCGGGGACCACAGCGTGCGGGGCTTCGGTTACGAGGCATTGGGACCGGTGAACGCGAACGACCAAATCACCGGCGGTAAATTCCTGCTGGTCGCCAGCGTGGAACTGGAACGGCGCCTGACGGAGAAATGGTCCGTTGCGGTATTCACGGATGCCGGCAACGCCTTCAACGATAATTTCGACCCGGAGTACGGCGTGGGCATCGGGGTGCGCTGGCGCTCGCCGGTGGGCCCGGTGCGGGTGGACCTGGCACATGGTTCGGGCCCGCAGGGAGACGACCTGCGCCTGCACCTGGTGATCGGGCCGCGGTTGTGAGGCTCGCGCGCACACTGGCCTGGGCGGTGCTGGCACTGCTGGTGGCGCTGGCGGCCTTCGCCGCTTTCGTCGTCGGTACCGGTCCCGGTCTGCGCCTGGCTCTGGCGATGGCCGGCGGATTTGCGCCAGGCGAACTGGAAGTCGGGAACGCCGCCGGGCGGCTGGCCGGCGGGATGGAACTGGGCGACCTGCGCTGGCGTTCCGGGGATACCCGGGTGGTCGTCGGGCGCCTGCGAATCCAGTGGCGGCCACTGGAACAGCTCGCGGCCCTGGCCGGCGGGCCGGTGCGCCTGGATGCATTGCTGGTGGAGGACCTGCGGGTGGAATTGCCCGTGGCAGCCAAAGGCGAAGCGGCCATGCGGTTGCCGGATTTTCCGGAAGGCTTGCGCGTCGAGCGCGGCATCCTGCGCCGGGCCGAATTCGTGAACGCGGGTGTGGAGCGTATCGGCGAGGCGGAGTTCGTGCTGGGCGGCGATCCCGACGGCCCGCGACTGGAGGGTAGCTGGCGTGAGCTGGTTGCCGGCGCGGTGAGCAGTCCGCAAGGCCGGTTTTCGCTGGGTGGGCGCGCCGACGCCTGGCAACTGGAGGCGAGCGGGCAGCTCACCGGCGAAGACATTCCGCCGCTGGAATTCAAGACCGGGGGCCGTGGCGATCGCGATGCGTTCGTGATCGGGTCGCTGACGGCGGCGGGCCTGGGCGGGCAGGCGGAGGGAAACGGCAGGCTGGCATGGTACCCGGCCCTGGCCTGGCAGTTCGACGTGCACGCCAGCGAACTGGACCCCGGTCTCCAATGGCGGGACTGGGCGGGCCGCCTGGGTGGTGGGTTCGAGCTGAAGAGCGCCGGGGCGGGCTTCATCGCAACCGTGCGGGAGCTGCAAGGCAAGCTGCGCGGGTACCCGGTGCGCGGCAGCGGCACGCTCCACTGGCAGCCCGACGGCCTGGAACTCCGGAGCGTGCGCCTGGAAAGTGGTGGCGCGCGGATCGAAGCCAACGGGCGCATGGCGGAGCAGGCCAAACTCGAATGGTCGCTGGCCGCGGATGAGCTGGCGGCGCTGCTACCCGGGGCGACGGGCCGCCTGCAGGCCAGTGGTTCCCTGAGCGGACGCCTGGCCGCGCCGCGGGTCCGCGCCAGCTTGTCCGGCAACGACCTGCGATACGGAGACGCCGCCGCGGACACGGTGACCGGTGAAGTGGACATCGACCTCGGTGGAGCGCAGGCCCTGGTGGTTGACCTGCGCGCGACCGGGGCCGCCTACGCGGGCTCGCGTTACCCGCAACTGGCACTGACCGGCAACGGAACGACCGGAGCCCACCGGCTGGACGTGATCCTGTCCTCGGAGCAGGGCGAGGTGGCGACGCTCGCCCTGCACGGTGGGTACCGCGAGGACCACGGCTGGTCGGGGCAACTGGACCAGGCCACCTTGCGCGGCGGGAGCTTTGGTACCTGGGCCCTGGCCCAGGCCGGGCCGTTGCAGCTTTCGTCCGGGGAAATGGTTGCGGGACCCTGGTGTTTCCACCCCGTCGAAGGCGACGGGCGCGTATGCGGCAGCGCGCGCAGTGCGGCATCGACGTGGAACGCGGAACTCGATACCCAGCGGTTCCCGCTGGCGCCGCTGGCCCTGTGGCTGCCGCCGGGCACCCGGGTCGAGGGACTGGTTGACGGCAAGGGCCGGTTTGCGGGCGGAGCCGACGGGACCGTTACCGGTGAGGCCGCATTTGCCACCACCGCCGGTGCCCTGGTGTCCGAGCTGGCCGGCAGCCCGCAACGCCTTGCGTTCCTGCCCGGGCGCATCAGCGCCACGGTGAACGCCGACGGCGCGCGCGCCACGCTCGAGCTGCCGGTGGAGAATTCCGGCCGCGTCGCGGCCAGCGTGGAACTGCCGGGCTGGCGCCCGGGCACGGACCCGGCGGCGCAGCGGGTCACCGGGCGGCTGGACCTGGCCCTGGAGTCGCTGACGGTGATCGGTGAACTGGTGCCGGAGGTTGCGGACCTGACCGGTGGCATCCAGGCCAGCGGTAGCCTGGGCGGCACCCTGGCGGTACCGCTTTTTGATGGCGGCGCGCGCATCGCCGGCGCCAGTGCGACGGTCCCGGGCCTGGGCCTGAAACTCAGCGAAGTGAACGTGGGCCTGGACCAGGCGGCGGACGGCAACCTGTCGATCCAGGCCAGCGCCCGTTCCGGCGAAGGTGTGCTATCCGTGACCGGCACTACGCGTCTGGACGCCGGCGCCGGCTGGCCGACGGAACTGCGCATCAGTGGCGAAGGGGTGCAGGTGATGAATACGCCGCAGGCGTCGGTGCTCGTTTCACCGCAACTGGAGCTGCGCCTGCGCGGCAACGAGGTGCGGCTGCGAGGCGAGGTGGCGATCCCGCGCGCGGGTATCCTCCTCGGCAACGCCCTGACCAATGGCGTGAGTGCTTCCCGCGACGTGGTGATCGTGGACGCGGAGTCCGGCGAGGTGCAGGCCGAGGAACGCTGGCAGGTGAGCAGCGAACTGCACGTCACCCTGGGCAAGCAGGTGCGTTTCGAAGGCTTCGGCCTGCGTGGGGATCTGGGTGGCGAGCTGCAGCTGGTGGATGAACCCGGCAAACTGACCCACGCCAGTGGCGAGATTAACGTGCGCAATGGCGTGTACCAGGCCTACGGGCAGGACCTCGCTGTCCAGAAGGGACGCCTGTTGTACAGCGACACGCCGGTGGACGATCCGGAGCTGGAGGTCACCGCGGTGCGGCGCACCGGGGAGGTGGTGGCGGGTATCCGGGCCAGCGGTACGCTGCGGGTACCCCGGCTGGAGCTGTTCTCGTCGCCCACCATGAACGAGTCGGAGACGCTTGCCTGGTTGCTGCTCGGCCACCCCCTGAATACGTCGTCGGGTGCGGAAGGCAGCCTGCTGATATCCGCCGCTTCCGCCATGGGCCTGGGGCACGGTCAGAGTGTCGCGCGCAGCATCGGCAGTCGCCTGGGGCTGGACGAAGTGCGCCTGGAACGTGGAGCCAACGGCAAGCTGAGCGACACGTCGCTGGTGGTCGGTCGCTACCTGTCACCGAAACTGTACTTGCGCTACGTCACGGGCCTGGCCGGAGAAACCGGCGCCCTGCAGCTGGAGTACGAGCTCAGCCGGCGCCTGCGGATTCGCACCGAATCCGGAAACGAATTCGGTGCGGATCTCTTCTACATCCTGGAACGCTAACGGCTTCCGACTTCCGGCCTCCGGTCCGCCGAAGCTAGCTCCGCGCCCCGCGAATCACCTCCGCCGCCAGCAGTCCCGGCAGTCCGGAGATACCGCCGATGGGATGGCAGCCGCCGCTGGCAAGGTACAGGCCGTCCACCGGGGTCGCGTAGCGCGCGCTGCTGATGCTGGGGCGCATGGATCCGATCTGGTCCAGGGCCGGCTCCAGGTGAGCGATCTGCCCGCCGTGATTTCCATAGCGTCGTTCGATGTCCGCCGGCGTGAGCAGCTCGCGGGCGATGACACGATCGCGGAAACCCGGCAGGCGATCGTTGATGCGCTCCAGCACCCGCTCGCCGAGCCGGTTGCGGTGGGAGCCGGTCGGTTCCTCGCAGCAGTACGCGATGCGCACCGAGACCACGTGCTGGTCCGCCGGTGCGAAGCGCGCACCGGTAAAACTCGAAGCCTCCAGGAACGGCTTCGCCGAGTACTCGCCGTACTTCACCGCGTCGAAGGCACGCTCGAGTTGGTCCAGGCCGCCGGTGGTGAACAGCGCGCGCTCGAAATCCGGTGCGCCGCGCATGGCCAGGTTGAGTATCGCGGCAGTGCCGCGGGTGCGCAGGTTGCGGAACTGCCGGTCCACCCGCACATCCAGTTGCGCCGGGTCCACCAGCTCCAGCATCGCGGTCTTCGGGTCACAGGCCGCCACCACCACCGCCGCTTCGGTAACGCCATCGGCGCTGCGCACGCCGGTGGCCCGCCGCTGGTGGGTGCAGATTTCTTCCACCGCCTGGCCGAGGCGGATCTCCACGCCGGCCGCCGTGCAGGCCGCCAGCAAGGCTTCATTCAATGCCGGCGTGCCGCCGTCGATTTCCCGGCCGCGCAGGGATTCCCGCAGCAGCAGGTGGAAGGCGCTGCCCGCGGACCCGGGACCGGCAAAGGTCCCGAGCAGGACCGGGCCCAGCAAGGCCTCGGCCAGGGATTCGTCCGGGAAGTACTCGCGCAGCCAGTCCGCCGCCGCCATGGGCGCCACCCGCAGCAGTTCCACCATGCGCCTTTTGCCCAGCAACCGCAGCCGTAGCGCCGGGCGCAGCAGGCCGCGCAGCTCCGCCGCGTTTTGCGGGTGCAGCTTCGGCGGTACCCGCCCGGCAAAGTCCCGCAGCAGCGGCGCCACCCCGGCGACAAACTTGCGCCAGGCGGCCAACGCCTCAATGTCCCGCGCGTCTTCGGTTACCAGGTCCCGCCCGGCCATGCCGAACTCGCTGCCATCCGGGCGCAGCACCCGCACCGGGCGATGCGCGGCCCAGGCCAGGCCGTGTTGCTGCAGTCCCAGTTCGCTTGCTACGCGCGGCGAGAAACCGCTGGTGTCCTGCAGCGGTCCGGGGGCGCTGAAGCCGGGGTGGAATTCGTCCAGCCCGCACAGGCCGCCGGCCCGGTCACGGCGTTCCAGCACCAGCACCCGGCGGCCGGCGCGGGCCAGCCGCGCCGCGCACACCAGGCCGTTGTGACCGGCGCCGATGACGATCGCGTCGTAGGCCGGCATCAGATCGCCCGTTGCTTCAGCAGCGTGCGCGCGCACAAGGCGCCCGGCGCGCCCATCACCCCGCCGCCGGGATGGGTGCCGGAGGCGCACATCCACAGGTTGGGCACCGGGGTGCGGTAACGGGACCAGCCGGACAGCGGCCGCAGGAAGGCAAGCTGCTCCAGGCTCAGCTCGCCGTGAAAGATGTTGCCCTCGGTAAGACCGTAGGTCTGTTCCAGGTCCCACGGGGTCAGCACCAGCCGGTCGATGATCAGCTCGCGGATATTCGGGATGTACTCCGCCAGCGTGTCCACCACCGTGTCGCCGAAGGCCTCGCGGTGCTGCGGCCAGGTGTGCGCGCCGCCCTGCCGGTGGTAGGGGGCGTATTGCACGAACACCGACATCACGTGCTTGCCCGGCGGCGCCACGCCGGGATCGGTGAGGGACGGAATCACGATGTCCAGGAATGGGCGCTTCGAGTACTGCCCGTACTTGGCGGCGTCGTAGGCCCGCTCCAGGTAGGCCAGGTCCGGGGCGATGGTGATGTCACCGCGCAGGTGCAGGCCGTTGCCCGGCAGGCAGGCGAACTCCGGCAGCCCGTCCAGCGCCAGGTTGACCTTGCCGGTGCTGCCACGCAGCTTGAAGCGCTTCACCTGGATAGCGAGTTCCTGGTCCAGGTGCTGCTCGCCCACCAGCTTCAGGAAGGTGCGGTGGG
>JAJDOE010000082.1 GCA_022340345.1 Gammaproteobacteria bacterium | reverse complement strand
GACCGCGATCCCCGACCCCGGGAACAACTCCAGTCCTTCGCCAAAACTTCGCAGTGATTCGGCAATTACCCAGCGGTCGATGGAAGCAATAAGGCCAAAGCGCTGGGCCGCCGGCAAAAACGATTCGGGCAACAGCATTCCGCTTTCCCGGTCGGGCAGCCGCAGCAGCACCTCAAAATCCAGCGGGTGGGCATCCACGTCGCTGGCCGGGATGATGGGTTGCGCATAGAGCGTGAAACGCTGCTCGTCCAGTGCCATGTTGATATCGGCGGCCCGAAGGATGTCACCGTAGCGGCGCCCCACCTCCAGTTCATCCGGTTCGAAAACGTGCACCCGTCCACCACCCAGATCCTTGGCCGTATAGCAGGCTACGTCCGAGTGACGCAGCAGTTGAACGCGGTCGCCGGTTTCGCGATGGATCAGCACCAGCCCGACACTTACCGATAATTCAAAGCTACTCGCTTCCCAGATGAAGCGACGGCCCCGCACCGCGGCCACCAATTCGGAAGCGATGCGCCGCGCGTCTTCCTCTGAGCAATCCACGATCAGCAACCCGAACTCATCACCACCGAGGCGTGCAATGGTGTCACTGGCGCGCACCGTCCGGCTGAGGACGTCAGCAACCTGGCGCAGGAGTTCGTCACCGGCGACGTGGCCCACCGTGTCGTTAATGACCTTGAATTGATCCAGATCGAGGTAGCAAAGCGCATGCTGTTCATCGCGCTCCCGAGCCCGCTGCACGATGCTATCCAGGCGTTGCTCGAATTCGCGCCGATTGGCCAAACCCGTCAACTGGTCATGGCTGGCCTGGTGCGTCAGCCGCTGATTCAGGTCCCGCAATTCGGTCACGTTACGAAACACCATTACCGCGCCCGACATGCGATGTGATTGATCGCGAATCGCCGCCACCGAACATTCGACAGCAAACTCCTCCCCATCACGCCGGCGCAGGAACAGGCTGCGACCGGTGGGGTTCGACTCGCGCAACAGGTCATCCACCAGGCACCGGCCCTGCTGGCTGTCGCGTATATGAAATACGTCGTCCGCATGGCAACCGCGGGCGCTGACGTAACTCCATCCGGTGAGCAGTTCCGCTACCGGATTCAGATACTCCACCCGCTGATGTTCATCGATGGAGATGACCCCGTCGGCGATAGACTGCAAGGTGATCTGGGCGCGCTCGCGAGCATCGAAAAGTGCTTCTTCCACCGCTCGCTCGGTATCGATGTTGCGTAGCACGTTCAGGGTCGCGGGCCGCTCCTCCCAGGTCACCACCACCACGCTGAGCTCCACCCACACCCGCCGTCCGGTCTGGTTCAGAATCTGGAAGGTATAGGTATCCGGAACCTGTTCTCCTCCCAGGCGTTTGCGATGACGTTCCGTCAGCAGCTCGCGAAATTCCGGCGCTACCATGTCCACGAACGGCCGGTTCACAATTTCGCTGGCCTCGTATCCGAACAACTCGGGAGTCCGCTGATTTGCGAACACCAGGTTTCCGTCCTGGGCGATGAAAATTGCGTCCCGCACCTGGTCCACCAGCAACCGGTATTTTTCCTCTGACTCCCGCAGCGCGTCCTCGGCGAGCTTGCGCTGGGTAATATCAAACAATGCCGCCAGCACCGCTGGCTGGCCGGCGTACTCCACCCGCGCGGCGCTGGCGGAAAGCCAGCGGGTTTGCCCGTCAAAAGTGTGTACCCGAAGTTCGTATTCCGAAGGTGTCGGGTCGCCACGCAACCGGGCGCGCCCGCGCTCGCGAACCATTTCGATATCGTCCGGGTGCACGATGGAAAAGAACGGCTTGCCGATCAGTTCTTCCGGGCGGTAGCCGGTAATGCGTTCGATGGCCGGGTTCAGGTAGAGAAAATCCTCGCGGAAAATCACGATTACGCTATGAATGGTGCGCGCGATGTCATGGAAGCGCTGCTCGCTCTCCACCAGCAACGCCTCGGTTCGGGCTCGCTCGTCCACCTGGGCGCGCAGGTCCGCGTAGGCATGCTCCGCCTGCTCCTTGGCGGAACGCAGTGTCTCGGCCAGGTCTTCGTTCTCCACCCGAAGCCGGTGGGACCGCCGCAGGTCACGGTTCAGATTGCGCGCGCTAAACAGCAGCATCACGCCAAACAACATCACGATGGGAATCGCCAGCGGGTAAATCCCTCCAGCGCGCCAGAAGGCGACGATCACCGATGCGCAGATCGGTACCAGCACCACGGCATAAGCGCTCAGCCGGGGCGCCGTGGACGGCAATGCGCCGGCAGTCACTCCGGCGGCAATCATGAGCAAAAAGGCCTGCGTCCATGCCGGTGCCGACGGGTCGAAGAACTGGAACAACCAGACCCAGCCCAGGGTGCTGAACACCAGCCCCACGAGGTAGTAACCGCGCCAGTTGCGCAGCTCGGAATGGTCCGGCGCCTGCTTCTCAAAATGCGAAACCAGCCAGAATCGGGCGAAGCCGGTTAGCAGGCTGAACAGATACCAGGCAGCGAGCCAGCGAGGTACCGCCACCGCGGGGACCAGCACCAGGAAGGCCAGGGTAGCGACCCCCAGGCTGGCGGCCAGGGTTGGCGCCGCCTGCAGAAACAACAGATGGTCCAGCGCTGCCTCGGTGCGCTCGGCGTAACCCGGGCGATCGTTCATGACCGTTGATTGGCCGCGAAACGTCGCAAGGCGCTGCCTTCCAGCCGGAACAGCCGCCAATCCCGCTGCAAGCGGGCGCCCAGCGACTGGTAAAAATCAATGGCGGGCTGGTTCCAGTCCAGCACTGCCCAGTCCAGGCGTTCGCAGCCCTGGGCAACCGACTGCGCGGCCACGCTGGCCAGCAGCGCCCGCCCGATGCCGCGGCCACGAAACGCAGGTCGCACGTACAGGTCCTCCAGGTACATGCCACGACGGCCAAGGAAGGTGGAGAAATTGGGAAAGCACACCGCAAAGCCCGCAGGCTCGCCGTCCCAGCGCGCCAGCCTGGCGAACGCAGCCGGCGGGTCGGCGAACAGCGCCGCCTGCACATCCTCGGGACGCGCCACCACCTCGTGGGCAAGCCGCTCGTACTCCGCCAACTCGCGGATTAACGATACAACCAGCGGCACGTCAGCGGGTTCTGCGGGCGCTACCTCGAGACTCATCGGGCGTAGCGGTCGCGGCGCCGTCAGGCCCTGCGGTAGACCTCGAGCCCGCCGGAACGAAACTCTTCGGCCTTCTCCTCCATACCGCGCTCCAGCACCCCGTCGTCGGCGCCCAGATTGTGACGCTGTGCGTAGTCACGCACCTCCTGGGTGATTTTCATGGAGCAGAACTTGGGGCCGCACATCGAGCAGAAGTGCGCCACCTTGGCCGCGTCCTTGGGCAGCGTCTGGTCATGGAAGCTGCGGGCTGTATCCGGGTCCAGGGAAAGATTGAACTGGTCGTTCCAGCGAAACTCGAAACGCGCGCGTGACAGGACGTTGTCGCGGACCTGGGCACCCGGGTGGCCTTTGGCGAGGTCCGCCGCGTGGGCGGCGATCTTGTAGGCAATAATGCCGTCCTTTACGTCGCGTCGGTCCGGCAGTCCCAGGTGTTCCTTCGGGGTGACGTAACACAGCATGGCACAGCCGTACCAGCCGATCATGGCCGCGCCGATGGCCGACGTAATATGGTCATAGCCGGGCGCTATGTCGGTGGTCAGCGGCCCGAGCGTATAAAAAGGCGCCTCCGAACACTCCTGTAACTGCTTGTCCATATTCTCCTTGATGAGGTGCATGGGCACATGCCCGGGTCCTTCCACCATCACCTGCACGTCGTGTTTCCACGCCAGGCGGGTCAGTTCGCCCAGCGTCTCAAGCTCGCTGAACTGGGCGGCGTCGTTGGCGTCGGCAATCGAGCCCGGGCGCAGCCCGTCGCCCAGCGAAAAACTGACATCGTAGGCGCGCATGATCGCGCAGATATCCTCGAAGTGCGTATACAGAAAATTCTCGCGGTGGTGGGCCAGGCACCACTTGGCAAGGATGGAACCACCGCGGGATACGATGCCGGTCACACGTTGCGCGGTGAGCGGCACATAGGCCAGGCGCACGCCGGCATGAATGGTGAAATAGTCCACCCCCTGCTCTGCCTGCTCGATCAGGGTGTCGCGAAAAATCTCCCAGTTCAGTTCCTCCGCGCGACCGTCCACTTTCTCGAGCGCCTGGTAAATGGGTACGGTGCCAATGGGCACCGGGCTGTTGCGTACGATCCATTCACGGGTTTCGTGAATGTGGTTGCCGGTGGACAGGTCCATGACCGTATCGGCGCCCCAGCGCGTCGCCCACACCATTTTTTCCACTTCCTCGGCGATACCGGAGGTAACCGCGGAATTTCCGATATTCGCGTTGATCTTGGTCAGAAAGTTGCGACCGATGATCATCGGCTCGCTTTCCGGATGGTTGATGTTGGCGGGAATGATGGCCCGCCCCCGGGCAACCTCGTCGCGCACAAACTCCGGGGAAATCTCGTCCGGAATCGCTGCGCCGAATCGCTCACCACGATGCTGACGAAGCAACTCCCGGTCCTCGCCAAGGGCCTGCAGGCGCAGGTTCTCGCGTATGGCGATGAACTCCATTTCCGGCGTGATCTCGCCGCGCCGCGCGTAGTGCATCTGCGTGACGTTGACATCGCCGCGCGCACGCCGCGGGGGATGCCGGCGCTCGAAACGCAGTTGCGCCAATTCCCCATCGTCGTCGCGCTCGCGTCCGTAGCTGGAGCTCGGTCCCGCCAGGGTTTCGCTGTCGCCGCGTTCGGAAATCCACCCGGCACGCAACTCGGGCAGGCCGCGGCGAATATCGATTTCGGCGCCGGGGTCGGTGTAGGCGCCGGAAGTATCGTAGATAAAAATCGACGGGTTGGCCCGCGGGCCATCCCGGGTGACGGTTGGATCCTGACGCACCTCGCGCACCGGCACGCGGATATCTGCCCGCGAACCGTCCAGGTAGCGCTTGGAAGAAGCCGGCAGCGGCTCCAGGGAGGAAGCATCCACCCGGGCGTCACCGCTCTCAAAGGATCGGGCCTTGGAAGTCATCGTTGAAAAGGCAGTCCCGGGGCAACTAGAAAAGAGGGAAAATCACGGTAGATCAACCATTGCGCCAATGCAAGATGCCCCCGACCCGGCGCTTGCCAGAATGTCGCGCCAGCGCGTAGGCTTGCGCCCCCGGATACACACGAAATACGACCCATGGACCTGGAACGCGCCCGTTACAACATGATCGAGCAGCAGATCCGCCCCTGGGAGGTCCTCGACCAGCGGGTTCTGGACCGCGTGGCGGCGGTCCCGCGGGAGGATTTTGTGCCGGTGCGCTACCGGCAGATGGCTTTCTCCGACCTGCGGGTTCCGCTGGAGCACGACCAGGTCATGATGTCCCCCAAGGCCGAGGCCCGGCTGCTGCAGGAACTGGAGTTGCGCCCCACGGACCGGGTTCTCGAGATCGGTACCGGCAGTGGATTTGTCACCGCCCTGCTGGCGGGGCTCACCGCCCACGTGGACAGCGTGGAAATCTTTGCCGACCTGAGCGAGGCCGCCGCCGGACGGTTGGCCGAGCACGGCATCAGCAACGTCACGCTGGCGGTGGGCGACGCGGCCCGGGACTGGGCGGAGAACGGCCCCTGGGACGTGATCCTGCTCACCGGCTCGGTACCACAGCGCCCGGATGCCCTGATTGACCGGCTGCAGGAGGGCGGGCGCCTGGTGGCGGTGGTCGGCGTCTCTCCGGTGATGGTGGCGACGGTTTTCACTCGCGACCACGGAGTGCAGCAACGGGAGCTGTTCGAAACCGACCTGCCGGCGCTGATCCACGCCGCGAACCCGCCCGTTTTCCATTTCTGAGCCGCGCCGGCGCAGCGGCCCCGGAGTGGAAGACATCAGCGTTCACGAACTCGCCGGGCGGCTGCGCGATCCGGATGACCCGTTGCAGCTGCTGGATATCCGCGAGGACTGGGAGGTGGCGGTGTGCGTTATCGAGGGTAGCCGGCATATGCCCATGAACCAGGTGCCCGACCGCCTGCCGGAACTGCCGGCCGATGCGCCGCTGGCCGTGATTTGCCACCACGGAGTCCGCTCCCGACTGCTGGGACGGTTCCTTGAACAGCAAGGATTCAGTAAAGTACTCAATGTTGCCGGTGGAATCGAAGACTGGGCTCGCGAGATCGATAGCTCGCTGTCCCGCTACTGACTTAACGGAGTGTCCGAACCATGTCTCGTTCTACCAAACCGCTGGTCGGGGTTTTTGCCCTCGGCCTGAGCTTGTTCCTCGGCTGCGCCCCGGCATCCGCCGAGGACCTCATGGATATCTACCGGCTCGCGCTGGAGCGTGACCCCGTGTACCTGGCCGCCCGGGCGAAAGCCAATGCCAACCACGAGGCCTATCGCCAGGCCCGCGCCGCACTACTGCCGAATCTGTCGGCCTCGGCCAACAAGACCCGCAACAAGGACACCGTCAAAGCCCCCGGAGTCGCCTTCACGGTGGAGGGCGATGCGGAGTTCGATTCCGAGTTTCTCAGCCTGGACCTGGTCCAGCCACTGTTCGACTACGCCAGTTTTCACAACTACGCAAAGGCACGGCACACGGCGCGGGCCGCGGAGTTCGATCTGCGGGCCGCGGCACAGGACCTGATCGTGCGCACCGCGCGCGCCTACCTGCTGGTGCTGGGATACGGCGACACCCTGAATCTGGCGCAGGCCGAACGTATCGCCAACCAGAGGCAACTGGACCTGGCCAATGCGCGCCTGGAAGTGGGCATGGGCACGGTCACGGATCAGCACGAGGCGCTGGCACGCTTCAAGACTTCCGAGGCCCAGGAGATCGAGGCCACCGACGCACTGGAGGATGCCCGCGAAGGACTACGCGAGCTGACCGGAGAGCGCCCCGGCCAGCTCGCCGCGCTGGGGGAGGCGCGGCTGGAGAAGGTGCTGGACCCGCCGAACCTGGACGCCTGGGTGGAGATCGCTCTGCAGGAAAATATTGAGTTGCAGTCGGTACGCGAAACCGCCGAGGCCGCCGCCAGGGAAATCAGCGTCCAGAAGGGTGGTTTCCTGCCGACCCTGGACCTGATTGCACGCCGCTCGCGATTTGAATCGGACGGCAGCCTGGCCGGTGGCGGAACCATCCAGGACGCCACCGACATCATGCTGCAACTGGAAGTGCCGCTGTTCCAGGGCGGGCGCGTGGTCTCGCGCACCGCCCAGGCACGCGAACTCCACCGGGCGGCACTGCAGAACCTGGAAGGCAAACGTCGCAACGTAGAGCGCCAGGCGCGCGCGGCATTCCTCGGCGTCGCCAGCCATAGCAAACGCGTGGAAGCGCTGTCCCAGGCGGTAACCGCCAGTGAGAGCGCCCTGGAAGGCAAGGTGAAGGGCTTCGAGGCGGGCCTCAACAGCAACCTGGATGTGCTGAATTCCCAGCGCGACCTGTTCCTTGCCAAGCGCGACTACCTGCGCGCCCGCTATGACTACCTGCTGAACCTGCTGGACCTGAAACTGGCTGCCGGGCGACTCGCGGAAACGGATCTCGCCCAGCTCAACACCTGGCTGAAATAGCCCTCCGGGCGGAATAGCGCCCCCGCGGACCGCTCAGGTCTGCGGGGTGCGCACCAGCAGGCGTTCGATGGCACCGCGGGTCTGCGCCAGGGCGCCGCGATGGGCCTCGATGAGGGCCTCACCCGCGCGTCCGACCCGGTCCCGGCGCTCGGCATCGCCGAGAAAATCCAGCAGTCCCGCCAACAGTTCGCCCGCATCACGCAGCTGCACGCCGGCGCCGGCTTCCAGCACCAGTTCGGCGATCTCGCGGAAGTTTTCCATGTGCGGACCGAACAGCACCGGCCGTCCAAGGGCACAGGCCTCGAGTACGTTGTGGCCCCCGACCGGGGTCAGGCTGCCACCAACGAAGGCCACGTCCGCCGCGGCGTACTGCAGCGGCAGTTCGCCAATGGTGTCGCCGATATAGACACTGACTTGCGGGTCCAGCGGCCCGCCGCCGGCGCTGCGCATGACCACCGTTTCCCCGGCCCGGCGGCAGGCCTGGGCCAGCGCACTAAAACGCTCCGGCCGGCGCGGAACCAGCACCCCCAGTGCCCCGGGATGCACGTGACGCACCCGGGCCAGGCAATCCAGTATCGCCGCCTCTTCCCCTTCATGGATGGATGCGGCGATCCACACCGGCCGGTGGGTCCCCCAGTCCCGTCGCAGGCCCAGCGCCGATTCCCGCAGGCTGGCGGGAAAATCCAGTTCAAACTTGATGTTGCCGGTAACGTGCACCCGGTCCCGCGGCGCTCCCAGGTCCATGACCCGATCGGCGTCGCGCTGGGACTGGGCCGCGAACAGGTCCACCTGGGCGAGGGTTTGGGCGATGAATCTGCGCAGGCGACGATACGCCACGTACGAACGATCGGAGATACGCACGTTGGCCACCAGCAACGCCACCCCGCGCTCCCGGCAGGCAAAAAACAGGTTCGGCCAGATCTCGGTCTCCATGATCACCGCCAGTCGCGGCCGCACCGCGTTCAGGAAGCGGTGAATGGCAGGCGGAATGTCGTAGGGCAGGTAGCTGTGAGACACCCGGGTACCGAACAGGGTCTGCACCTGGCTCGAGCCGGTGGGCGTTACGGTGGTCAGGTACACCGGGTAGCCTGCCTCCAGTAGCGCCTCCACCAGCGGAGTGGCGGCGCGGACCTCGCCTACCGACACCGCATGCACCCAGATGGTCTCTCCGGCGTTAGCCGGCGCGGTACGCTGCGGGTAGCGGCCAAAGCGTTCCGGCCAGCGGCGCCAGTAGGCGGAATCCCGCAAGCCGCGCCAGGCCAGGCGCACAAGCACCAGCGGCAACACCAGGTACAGCACCACGGTGTACAGCAGGCGGTTCATCGGCGACTCCGCAATTGCTCGTCGAACCAGGCGCGCAGTTCCGGACGAGCCTGCCAATTGCGTGAAAAACGTCGCAGGTCGCGGGCAAAAGCGCGCCGGAACCCCCAGGGTTTCCGCCAGCGATGCGCGCGGTCCAGGTCGATCAGCCAGGGCTCGCCGCCGCGCACCAGCAGATTGCTGGCCTTGAGGTCTCCGTGAACAAAACGCAAGCCGCGCAGCCGCCGCAGCAGCGCCACCAGGCGTACCCGCACCGGATGCCCGGGACGGGTCTCCAGCAGCTCGCCGCAGTTCGCGCCATCCACGAACTCGCTGACCAGCACACTGCCGGAAGGCAACAGGCCCCAGCCCCTTTCATAGAGCAGCAACGGCCGCGGCGCACCGATGCCGGCGGCGCGCAAATCGCAGGCGGCGCGCCAGGCGCGCCGGGCCCGGCTGGCACGGCCCAGGGCACGCAGGCGCGCCAACCCGGACAACGGGTACACCTTCACCAGCAGGCGGCACCGGCCATCGCTCCAGCGATACACCCGGGTGCGCCGGTCCCGTTTCAATTCGTGGAATCCGTGCCCGTCATCCAGGCGCCCGCGACCCCGGTCTTCGGCCAGCAACCGCGGCAAGCTCGCGGGCAATCCCGCGCCGTGGGCGCGCCGCCAGTACCCCCGCCGTTGCCACTGTCCGCTGGCGGCGCCCAGCCAGTCCGGCGGCGGTTGCCGGTGGCGCCGCAAATCCCGAAGCAGCCGGGCACGCACCGCCTGCCACAGGCCGGGCTCCCCCGGCACTTCGCCGTAGGCGCGCAGGAATGCAGTGGCCTCCGCCGCGCTCAATTCGCCGGCGCGCAATGCGGACAATGCCAGCGCTGCCAGGTCCTTGCAGCGCCAGCGCAACGGGACCCGGCGGCGCAGTTGCGCCCGGTGCAGGTCCAGCAGGTACAGCGGCGCCCGCCAGACCGGACCGTCTCCCAGGCGCAGGTGTCCCAGGTACAGGTCACGGTGGTTGATGCCGGCGTCGTGCAAGGCACGCGCCAGGCGCGCGACCCGCACGACCAGGTGCCGCCGCGCCAGCGCGCCGCGCCGCGGCCAGGCGACTTCCACGGCGGTACTCTCCGGCAGCGCGCGGGTAACCAGGACCGAGCGCTTGCGGGCGGGATGCCGGCCGCGCGAGGCCAGGGCCAGGGGTTCCGGGCAGCGGATTCCCTGCCGCCGGGCGCGGGTCAGCGCGCGCCATTCCGGCCCCGCGTCGCGGACCGGCCAGCGCAGGCTCACCAGGTTCTTGAAAATTTCTGCCCAACCGACCCCGCTGTGCACCTTGACGTACATCGCCCCGTTGGTGGCCGGCAGTCGATACACCTGGCGTGACCGCTGCAACTTGACCGGCACCACCGGGTTGACGCTCCAGCCGGAATCCAGCGCCGCCCGGGCCACCGCCTGCGCGGAATCCGGGTAGATGCGCTTCACGCGGCGCGCTCTCCGAAAAGCACATCGACCGCGCGTTGGGCGAAATCGTCGCCTTCGCCGGTCACCAGCCGCGCGCAGTAGTCCGGCCCGCCGGCGGCGGGCCCGGCGGCGCAGACCCGGCGCAGCGCTTCCGCCAGGTCCGCCGTGGCAAAGCCCCGCGCCAGCACCTCGCCGCAACCGGCGGCGCGCACATGGGTGGCGAAGCCACATTCGGCACTGGCCACCACCGGCACCGCGCAGGCCATGGCCTCCAGCAGCGTATTGCCTGAATTCTCGCGCCGTGCCGGATGGGCCAGCACGTTGGCGGCGGCATAGGCACCGGCCAACTCGTCCATCGGCGGCAGGGGATGAAAGCGCGGCGACACCCCAAGTCTCCTGGCCATGCGCAGCAGCCCGGCCGGTTCGCCGGCCCCCACTACCAGATAATGGTAACCGGGCAGTCGCGGCAGGCAGCGCAGAACCCGGTCCACGCCCTTGGTGTGCGGATGGCGCGCTACCGTAAGCAGCAGCGGCGCGTCCCCGGGGATGCCCAGCCGCGCACGCAACGCCGGACCGTCGCCGCCCGCAAGCCGGGCGCTATCCAGGGCCGGCGGCAGCCGGTACAGGCGGCGATGTTCCGTTCCGTAGCAACGCTGAAACGCCTGCGCCTGGTCGGGCGCCGGCAGCAGGATGCGGGTGGCGCCACCGCGGGCAAACACCGCCGCCTCCTGGCGCAGGCGGGCGCGGCCACGCGGCAGATAGCGACGCCAGCTGCGGGATCCGATGCGTGCCGCGTAACACGGGTCAGCCGCATAGTAAAAGTCGAGACCCGCCTGGGGTACGAAACCCACCACCGCCAACGGCCGGTGCCGGGCCGCGTGGCGTGCCAGGACGGTGGCAAAGCCGTCGTTGAAGCCATGATTGGTCGCGGCCCGCACCGGCAGCAGTTCGAAGTCCAGGTCCGCCGGCGGCGGCTCGCGCAGTTCCCCGCACAGCACCCGCACCGGTTGGCCCCGCTGTACGCACCGGCGAGCGATTCGCACCAGATTGCGTTGCAGGCCACCATGCCGGATCCATACCGGCAGGGCGAACCAAAGCGGTGATGTCACTCCACCGCGCGGCCCGGCAGGCCGCGGCACTCCCACTCGTAGGCGGTCTGGCAGATGGTGGCCAGCTCCGCGTGGAGCGGCCGCCAGCCCAGCACGGGGCCAATGCGCGAGGCGTCCGCCACGATCGCCGCCGGGTCCCCGGGGCGGCGCGGACCCTCCTCGATGGGAAAATTCACGCCGCTGAGCTGGCGCACCGTGGCCAGTACCTCGCGCACGCTGTAGCCACGCCCGTAGCCGCAATTCAGCGTCACCGGCTCGCCTCCGCCATCCAGGTAGGCAAGCGCATCGAGGTGCGCCCGCACCAGGTCCTCCACGTGAATGTAGTCGCGCACTCCGGTGCCGTCGGCGGTCTCGAAGTCGGTCCCGAACACCGTGACCGAGGGCCGGCGTCCGCAGGCCGCCTCGCAGGCAACCTTCACCAGGTGAGTCGCCCGGGGGGTCGCCTGGCCCAGTTCTCCGTCCAGCCGTGCGCCGGCCACGTTGAAGTAGCGCAGCGCCACGTAGCGAAAGTCTCCGCCAACAGCGTGGTGGGTGTCCGCCAGCATCTGTTCGCACATGAGCTTGGACTGGCCGTAGGGGTTGATGGGAACGGTGGCCGCGTCCTCGCTGACCCGCTCGCCGCCCGCCGCGCCGTAGACCGCGGCGGTGGAGGAAAAGATAAAGCGCCCGATGCCCGCGTGCCGGCAGGCCTCCAGCAGGCTCAGCGAACCCGCGGTGTTGTTGCGGTAGTAGCGCAGCGGCTGGGCGACAGATTCCGGCACCACCGTGGCAGCGGCGAAGTGCAGCACCGCGCCCACCCCGTGGGCGGCGATCACCTGATCGAGGAACGGACGGTCGCCGACGCTGCCCACCTGCAGTGTTGCCCTTTGGTCTACCGCCCAGCGATGGCCGGTGGACAGGTCATCCACCACCACCACCCGGTGGCCGGCGTCCAGCAACTGGCGAACCGCGTGGGACCCGATGTACCCGGCGCCCCCGGTAACCAGCACGCTCTCAGGCGGCACGTTGTGATCCCCTGCTATTCATCAAAGCCTGTAGCGTGTGCCACGCGGTTGCGGCGCCGATACTATCGTAGCACGCAGCCTGGGACGGGAAACGGCAGCTCCGCCGGTAGCAGGGCGTGCACAGGAATCGTGCCGACAGGTTGGCTACGTGCGCTGCGTGGATGCCGGTCCGCCGGGGCTCGGTGGCGCCAAACAGCATTAGCACCGGAACTCCCAGCGCGGCGGCCAGCTGGCCCGGGCCGGAGTCCACCGAAACACAGGCGCTGCTGGAGGCGAGCTGGTCGCGCAATTCCGACAAATCCGAACTGGCCCGCACCCGCGCCCGCGGCAGTCCGGCGGCAATGGCGCGCGCTTCCGCCAATTCCTCGGGACTGTGGGCCGGGAGCTGCACCGTAAAGCCGGCAGCGCAGGCCCGCCGACCCAGCTCGATCCAGTGTCGTCGCGGCCAGCGCTTGGCTGGCCATGCGCTACCGTGAATGAAGGTCAGGGTGCTCGACTCCGGGTGGTGGCGCCCCAGTCCGAAATCCGCCGACCGGCCCGGTAGCGGATAACCGAGGGCCGCGGCAAACAGCTGGCGGTTCTTGTCCACCGCGTTGTGCGCATTTACCGCGTGAAGCTGCTGGTAGCCCCAGCGAGCCATGGGTTCCCGCGGCGCTTTCAGCCCCGCCCGCGGGCCCCGCGCCAGGACCGCCAGCGCCGCGCTCTTCAGCAAGCCCTGTGCGTCGAGCACCAGGTCATAGTCGGACCGGCGCAGCGCGGTCAGGCTGCGCAAAGGGCCATGCTCACCGCCCAGCCGCCGTCCGCGGCGCCAGGCGCGGGTAGCCACCGGAAGACTGCGCGTTACCGCCGGGTGCCAGGCCGGCAACTCCGCGTACTCCGCTTCCACCACCCAGTCCGCCTGCAAATTCGGCAGCGCCCGCCGGGCATCAGTCAGGGCCGGGAGCACGTGCACCAGGTCCCCCAGGGAAGAGGTCTTCAGCAGCAGCAACCTCACGCGGCGGTGTCCAGGGCCGCGAGCACCTGCGCCGGGCTGACGCCGCTCAGGCAGCGGTAGTCGCCGAACCGGCAATAGCGGGCAAAGCACGGAGCGCAGCTGACAGGATTGCTCACCACCCGTGCCTGGTCTCCCAGGGGAGGCGTGAAACCCGCATCGGAACTGCCGAACACCGCCGTCACCGGCGCGCCCACCGCCGCGGCCAAATGCATCAGGCCGGAATCGTTGCTTACTACCGCGGCAGCCAGGCTCAGCAACTGCGCAGCTTCACCGAGGTCGGTGCGTCCCGCCAGATCGAGACCGCCATGGAGCGCGGCGACAGCCGCGCACATCCGCGTTTCGGCGCGGCCACCGAACCACGCCACCTGCCATCCGCGGTCCGAATAGTGACGTGCGACGCTGCCGAAATGTCCGGACGGCCAGCGCTTGGCGGGACCAAAGGCGGCGCCGGGACACAGCGCCAGCAGCGGGCGTTGCGGGTCTATCCCCAGTCGCCGCGCCAGTCCTTCCGCCGCATCGTGGTCCGGCGCCAGGCGTGGCAGGCAGGCCCGCGCCGCCGCGGGCTCGTCCAGCAGGCCCAGGAACTGTTCCAGCAGGGTCCCCACGGAACGCGGCGGCCGGCTGCGGGCGTCATTCAGCAAGCCACCCCGGAGGTCACGCCGGTAGCCGGTACGCCTTGGGATGCGCGCCAGCCAGGAAGTCAGCGCGCTGCGGAAGGAATTGGGCAGCACGATGGCGTGCTGGAAATGTCCGTCCTTCAGGCGGCGGGTGGCGGCTCGCACCGCCCTCGGCAGTTCCAGGTACAGGTCCACCTCCGGCATCAGGCGCGCCAGCGAGGCGAACGCCGGACGCCCGGCGAGGGTCAACCGGGTATCCGGATGACGCTGCTTCAGGCGCCGAAGCAGGCCCTGGGCAAGCACGAAATCTCCGAGCCAGTTGGGCGCCAGCACCACCCGGGCGTTGCTCACCTGCTTAGCCAGCGAGTACGTAGACCGTACCGCAGTAGGGACAGGTGGCCTCGCCCTCTTCGTCCAGCGGCAGGTACACCCGTGGATGTGTATTCCAGAGGGTCATGTCCCCGCCAGGACAGTGCACCGGAAGGTCTGCCCGGGTCACGCTGACCCGTTGCAGCGGACCCGGCTTGGCTTCGGTTTTTTCGTTCATGGAAGATTCCCTGGCTCACTCCACGAAAGACAACCACTCGGGGTGGGCTTCACGACGACCCTTCACCTGGTCGAAATACATGGTTTGCAACTGCTCGGTGAGCGGTCCGCGACTGCCGGTTCCGATCTGGCGTCCATCCAGTTCCCGAATCGGTGTGACTTCGGCGGCGGTGCCGGTAAAGAACGCTTCGTCAGCGGTGTACACCTCGTCGCGAGTGATTCGCTTTTCCGCGAACGGAAGCCCGAGCTCATCAATGAACTGCAGCACCGTGTCGCGGGTGACGCCTTCCAGGCAGGAAGCCAGGTCCGGAGTAAAAACTTTCCCGTTGCGGACGATGAACAAATTCTCGCCGCTGCCCTCGGCAACAAACCCGTCGGTATCCAGCATCAGCGCTTCGTCGCAGCCTGCGGCGAAAGCCTCGTGCAGGGCAAGAATGGAATTGATGTAGTGACCGGTGGCCTTGGCCCGGCACATGGCGCTGTTGACATGATGACGAGTAAAGGAAGACGTCTTCACCCGAATTCCGCGACTCAGACCCTCGTCCCCCAGGTAAGCGCCCCACGGCCAGGTGGCCACCGCCACATGCACGCTGAGGTTATCGGCGCGCAGACCCATGCCCTCGGAACCAAAAAAACATATCGGCCGCAGGTAGGCCTCGTCGAGACCGTTGTCGCGCACTACCTGGCGTTGCACGTCATTGAGAAGGTCCTGGTCATAGGGGATGGACATACCCAGGATGTGTGCCGAGCGGAACAGCCGCGCGGTGTGATCCTCCAGTCGGAAAATTGCCGTGCCCCGATCCGTGCGGTAGGCGCGCACGCCTTCGAATACGCCCATACCATAATGCAGGGAATGGGTGAGCACGTGGGTGGTCGCGTCGCGCCAGGGCACGAACTCACCGTCGTACCAGATAACGCCGTCGCGGTCGGACATGGACATCGGGAAATCTCCGAAAATTCAGACAGGTTGTTGCGGCGCAACGAACGCGAATTCCGCCTCCCAGACCACCAGTACGCCCGAGCGTTCCGCCACCAGCTTGTTGGCGGCAACCGAGGGCCGGCGTTCCATGAGCCGCAGATGGTGTTCGGTGGCCAAAAACTTCCGGAACGCGTCGCTCAGCGTGCGTTGCCACGCGGATTGTATCAGCTTGGCTTCCGCGAGGGCGGCCAGCACCTCGAGGGTGCCGCGGCGGGCGGTGAGTTCGGGGTGGCGGGAGGCCCACCGCAACACCCAGTATTGTCCCAGGAACTCGATGTCCACCAGGCCACCGCGCCCATGCTTGAGATCGAAGCGGTCCGGGGTGGAACGGTCGTGGGCCGCGCGCATCCGCTCGCGCATGCCGAGCACCTCGCCGGCGAGCTGCTGGCGGTCCCGGGGCTGCGCCAATAGCCGCTGGCGCGCCGCTTCGAAGCAATCCGACAGGTGCGTGTCCCCGGCCACCGGGCGGGCACGCACGAGGGCCTGGTGCTCCCAGGTCCAGGCCTTCTCCTGCTGGTAGCGCTCGAAACCCGACAGGCTGGTTACCAGCGCGCCGGACTGGCCGCTGGGCCGCAACCGCATGTCGGTTTCGTACAGGATACCGGCCGCGGTCCGGGTGTTGAGGATGGACAGCAAGCGTTGTCCCAGCCGCGCGAAATACACATCGTTGGGCAGGCTGCGCTGGCCATCGCTGGCTCCCGTGGCGGCGGCGTCCTGGTACAGGAAGATCAGATCCAGATCCGAGGCGTAGCCCAGCTCGGCGCTGCCAAGTTTGCCGTAGGCAATCACCGCGAATTCCGCCTCGCTGCCATCCGCGCAGCGGGCCACGCCGAAACGACCCGCCATCAGCTCGTGCGCCTGGGCAAGGGCGGCGCCCAGGCACACGCCGGCGACATTCGACAGTCGCCTGGAGACTTCCTCTGCCGCCAGCTGCCCGTCCAGGTCCAGCGCCGCGATACGCAACACGTGACCGTGCCGGAACTCGCGCAGCGTATTGAGAAACCCGTCCTGGTCGTCGGCGGGCACACGCGCCAGACGCTGACGCAACTCCTGGCGCAGGGAGTCCTCATCCAGGTTGCGGGACAGCGCTTCCGGATGGAGCAGTTCATCCAGCAATGCCGGATGATTACCCAGCCAGTTGGCGACCCAGGGACTGGCCGCGCACAGCTTGACGAACTGCTCCAGGGCGGGGGGATTTTCCACCAGCAGCGACAGGTACACCGAGCGCCGCGATATGCGTTCCAGCACGCCGACCACGCGCGTCAGGGTGGCGTCCGGCTTGCGGGTCCCCCCGGCCGCACGCAACAACGGTGGCAAAACCCGATCCATGCGGTCCCGGGCCAGGGCGGTCAAACCCGCGTACGCTCCCTTGCGCAGCACCGCGAGCAGATCCCGGGCGCTGGCCGGATCGAAACCCAGGCCGGCGAGCCGCTCCTCCAGGAGGCCGGCGTTCAGCTCTTCCGCCCAGTCGAAATCCGTCGATTGGCCTTCCACGCCACGGTCCGCGACCAGGCGCTCGAACTCCCCGTGCACCGCCTGGCAATGAGCCGCCAGCGCCGCCTCGAAATCCGCCTGGCATGGGAACCCCATGCTCCAGGCGAGCCGTGCCCGGCTCACGGGATCGTCCGGCAGTCGGTGGGTCTGCTGATCCTCGCGCATCTGCAGTCGGTGCTCCGCGCGCCGCAGGAAACGGTAGGCGTCCAGCAGGTGGGCCCGGGACTCGGGCTCCAGCCAGTCACCCGCCACCAGCGCATCCAGCGCGCGGTGCAACCGCGGTGTGCGCAGTTGCGGATTGCGGCCGCCGTGAATCAATTGCAGCGACTGGGCGATGAACTCGACTTCGCGAATGCCGCCCGGACCGAGTTTGAGATTGCCGTCCAGGGCGCGACGTTTCATTTCTCCGCTGATGCGCCTTTTCATATCGCGCAGTGCCTCGATGGCGCCGAAGTCCACGTACCGCCGGTATACGAACGGACGCAGGGATTCCAGCAGGCGCTCCCCCGCCCGCCGTGGACCGGCCACCACTCGCGCCTTCGTGAGGGCATAGCGTTCCCAGTCCCGGCCGTGGGTCTGGTAGTAGTACTCCGTCGCGTCGAACGACAGCACCAGCGGACCGCTATCGCCGTTTGGGCGCAGGCGCATGTCCACCCGGAACACCTGGCCGTCCTCTGTGAGATCCGCCAGCATGCTGATCAGTCGCCGGGCCAGGCCAAGAAAGTACTCGCGATGCTCGAGCCGGCGCGGACCGGCGGTGGTACCGTCGGCGGAGTAGGCGAAGATCAGGTCAATGTCGGAAGAGAAGTTGAGCTCACAACCACCCAGTTTCCCCAGGCCCAGAACCACCAGGCCGGCGGCCTGCCCATGTCCGTCGTCCCCGGCTGCGCCGCTGACCGCCTGGTCCCGGGCACACAGCCAGTTCAGGACGTAATCGAGGACCGCGTCGGCAAAGCCCGACAGGCTGTGCATGACTTCGTCCAGTCCGGCCCATCCGGCCAGGTCGCGAAACGCCAGGCGAGCGAGTTCCCGGTTTCGCAGCTGCCGCAGGCCGGCCCGCAGCGCCGGCTCGTCCTCGCAGGCGGACAATGCCCGTTCCAGAAGCGTGGAGTAGTCCGACACTGGTCGCGCCTGCTGCAACGCCGGGTCGTTGAGCAGGCCGATCCCCTGGCGGGACAGAACCCGCGCCACGAACTCACTGCCGGCAATCACCACCGGCAATGCGGCGGCCACCTCCGGCGAAAGCGGCACGCCGGTTACCAGGGCGGCGAGGCGGTCCTCGGTGCGCTCCCGCTCACTCTCCGGCAGCGAATCCGGAATCGGGAAAGGCTGTGGCATGATCGCGGCAACATAGCACCCGGCCATCGGCTGCGTCATTTCCACGGAGATTCCCAAGGAGGCTGGCACCATGATTCCCGTCGTTGAACCCCGCATCGAAGAGTACGCAGCCGCCCACAGCGAGCCGCCCGCGGAATTGCTACGCGAACTGGAAACCTATACCCACCAGAACGTGGCCATGCCGCAGATGCTGGTCGGGGGATTGGAAGGCGCCCTGCTGGGTCTGCTGACCGGTTTGTGCGGAGCACAGCGGGTGTTGGAGATCGGCCTGTTTACCGGTTACTCCGCGTTGTCCATGGCCGCGGCCTTGCCGGAGGACGGTCAGCTGGTGTCCTGCGAAATTGACCCCAAACACGCCGATATCGCGCGCTCCTTCATCACCCGCAGTCCCCACGGACACAAGATCGATATCCGCCTGGGACCGGCCCTGGAAACCCTTGCCACCCTGGCCGGACCGTTTGATCTGGTATTTCTGGATGCGGACAAGGAGTCCTATGTGGACTACTTCGAGGCGGTACTGCCGATGCTGCGTACCGGAGGATTGCTGGTGGCGGACAACGTCCTGTGGAGCGGGCGGGTACTGGATCCGCGAAAGGAAACGGACCATGCCCTGGTGCGGTTCAACGACCACGTAGTTGCCGACCCGCGCGTGGAGACCGTGATGCTGACCGTCCGGGATGGCGTGTCGCTGATCCGAAAACGCTAGCCCACCGCGGACGGCCGCTGCGCCATCAACTGATCGCACAGCGCATCGCGTGCGATCGGGCGACTGAGGTAAAATCCCTGGCCTACCAGGCACCCACTGGCGCGCAGGAAATCAGCCTGGGGCGCGCTCTCGATCCCCTCGGCGACTACCTGCAGGTGCAATGTATTCGCGAGATTGATGATCGCGGCTGCCAGCCGCTGGTCGCGCAAATCGCCCTCGATGTTTTTGACGAAGGTCTGGTCGATCTTCAACGTGGTCACCGGAAACTCCTGCAGGTAGCCCAGGGAGGAAAATCCGGTGCCGAAGTCATCCAGCGCGATGCGCAACCCCAGATCGTGCAGGCGACGCAGTTGTTCGCCGCTTTCCACCAGCAGTCCCTCGGTAATCTCCAGTTCGATGCTGCCCGCGTCCACGCCGTGCTCCTGCAGGCAGCGGCGTATCAGCAGCGGCCATTCGGGTGTGCGCAATTGCCCGGCGGAAACATTGATGGAGGCATGGAAACCGCCGCCCGCGGCGGCCTGCATGGCTACCAGGTCCGCGCAGACCTTGCGCAATACGTAGTTTCCGATCTCGACAATCTGCCCCGACTCCTCGGCGATGGGAATGAATTCGGTGGGCCCGACTTCACCCAGCTCGCGGCTATGCCAGCGCAGCAGGGCCTCGCAGCCGACCCAGACATTGTCAGCCAGCCGCACCTGGGGCTGGTAGACGACGGAAAACTCCTGCTCGCGCATGGCCTGGCGCAACGCGGCCTCCAGCGCCATGCGCCGTTCGGCCTCCTGGTTCATCTCGTCGGAGAAGAAGCAATGCACGTTGCGGCCGATCTCCTTGGCCTTGTACAGGGCGGTATCCGAGGCACGCAGCAACTCTTCCCCATCCTCCCCGTCCTGGGGATACATGGCCACGCCGATGCTGCAGGTGATGACGATTTCCCGGCCGGAGATCAGGAATGGCCGGTCGAAGACCTGGCGCACCGCGGCGGCGGTGGTCTCCGCCTGCAGATTGCCGCGAACCTGGGGCAGCACGATGAGAAATTCGTCTCCCCCCAGGCGGGCCACGGTGTCGCCGGGCTGCACCAGCCTACGCAGGCGCTGGGCGCAATGGGTGAGCAATTTGTCCCCCACCAGGTGCCCCGCGCTGTCGTTGATCCGCTTGAAGTTGTCCAGGTCGAGGTAGATGACCGCCACCATGCTGTCCCGGCGGCGCGCAAAACCCAGTGCCTGGCGCAGTCGGTCCAGCGCCAGCAGGCGGTTGGGCAGGTCAGTGAGGTGGTCGAAGTGGGCCTGGCGAACCAGGCGCTCTTCGTAATCGCGCTGCTGACGCGCCGAGATTCGATAGGACATCAGGCCGATGAGCATGAACACCGCGAACAGCGCGGTGGGTATGCGCATGCGGTCACGAAAGCGATCCACCATCAGCGCGCGGGGACGGGAAATCAGGGTGTACAGGTCCCAGGCGGGAAGATAGGCCCCCGTCACCAGGTCGTCGCCCACCGCGAAGGGTTCATCGGAAGGCGATTGCAGGCGGCGTGCCTCCCCCAGAGCGCGGATCCATGCCGGATCCGCCGGTTGGTCGTAGGTGGCGACACGCGCTTTCGGCCGGGTCGGCAAAACCAGCTGCCAGTAGCCGTCCGGCCGCAGGATCCGGGCGCTGGTGCCTGGCGGTAGCTCGATAGCGTTCCAGGTCGCCCCGGAGGAAGAAAGGTCGATGCCCGCGGTCATCACCAGCGGCACCGCGCCCGCCGCATCACGGATCGCCACCCGGATGGGCGCCACCCAGCGCTCCAGTAGCGGCAGGAAATAGCTCCGGCCACTGAGCATGCGGCCGGTCGCCAGTACCCGGCGAAAACTCTCCACGGTGGTGGCTTGCTGCAGGAGATTGGGGAGTGTCACCCCGGGACCAACCCCGGACACCAGTACCAGTTGACCATCCGCGCGCGCCAGGCCGAAGCCCGCCATGGCCGGGTTCAGGCGCAGCATCTGGTTTACCAGTTCGCGACCACGCTCCGGAAACGACCCTGCGTCAATCTCCAGCAGGCGTTCCCCCAGGATGCGCAGCACCGACTGGTGATGGCTGAAGACTTCGTTGGTGGTCTGGATGAGCAGGCGGTGCAGGAAGCCCAGTTCGCCATGGGTGGCCGCGCGAACCTCCCGCCAGGTGCTCCAGGCGTAGGTGGCGAATCCGCTCACCAGCACGAACACGACAAATATCAGGATCGCCGCATGCGGCGATCGGGTTCGGTCGAGCAACGGAGTCCCTGGCATTCGGGCGGACCTTGGCGGCGGCTGGCTCCCTTCCCGGCCAGTGTAACGGAAGCCAATACGCACCGGCAGTCCCGCGACGGCGCGGAAAAACCAAAAAAAAACCCCGCTCCCTTTCGGGAGCGGGGCATCCACGAATGCAAAGCACCCGGGAGTTGCGGACTACATCATGCCGCCCATGCCACCCATGTCGCCCATCTCGCCATGACCCGCCGGACCGGATTTTTCTTCCTCGATCTCGGCAACCATCGCTTCGGTGGTGATCATGAGACCAGCAACCGAGCTGGCGTTCTGCAACGCGGTGCGGGCGACCTTGGTCGGATCCAGAATGCCCATCTGGATCATGTCCCCGTACTCGCCGGTGGCGGCGTTGTAACCGTAGTTACCCTTGCCCTCGGCGACCTTGTTGAGGATCACGGAGGCATCCTCACCGGCGTTACTCACGATCTGCCGCAGGGGCTCCTCGAGCGCACGGCGAACGATCGACACACCGACCTGCTGGTCGTTGTTGGCCGTCTTGATTTCGCCGATGGCCGCCAGCGCGCGCACCAGGGCCACGCCACCGCCGGGCACCACGCCTTCTTCCACCGCCGCACGAGTCGCGTGCAGGGCGTCCTCGACGCGCGCCTTCTTTTCCTTCATTTCCATTTCCGTTGCGGCACCGACCTTGATCACGGCAACGCCGCCGGCCAGCTTCGCCACCCGCTCCTGCATCTTTTCGCGGTCGTAGTCCGAGGTGGCCTCCTCGATCTGGGCACGCACCTGCTTTACGCGGGCTTCGATGTCGTTCTTGGAGCCGGCACCATCGATGATGGTGGTGTTCTCCTTGGTCACCTGGACACGCTTGGCCTGGCCCAGGGTCTCCAGGGTCGCCTTCTCCAGGCTCATGCCGATTTCCTCGGAGATCACCTGGCCGCCGGTGAGCACGGCAACGTCCTGCAGCATCGCCTTGCGACGATCGCCAAATCCCGGGGCCTTGACCGCGCACACCTTGACGATGCCGCGAATGTTGTTAACCACCAGGGTCGCCAGGGCTTCCCCATCCACGTCTTCCGCGATAATCATCAGCGGACGACTGGCCTTGGCGGCGCCTTCCAGCACCGGCAACAGGTCGCGGATGTTGGAAATCTTCTTGTCGTGGATCAGGATGAGCGGGTTTTCCAGATCGACGCTCATGTTCTCCTGCTTGTTCACAAAGTAGGGAGACAGGTAGCCCCGATCGAACTGCATGCCTTCTACGGTCTCGAGTTCATTCTCCAGGCCGCTGCCTTCCTCGACGGTGATGACGCCTTCCTTGCCCACCTTTTCCATCGACTCGGCGATGATGTTGCCCACGGAGTCGTCCGCGTTCGCGGAGACCGTACCAACCTGCGCGATCTCTTTATGGTCCGAACACGGCCGGGACAGCTCCTTGAGCTGCTCAACGACGGCGCTTACCGCCTGGTCCATGCCGCGCTTGAGGTCCATCGGATTCATGCCGGCGGCGACCGCCTTGATGCCTTCGCGCACCATGGCCTGGGCCAGCACCGTCGCCGTGGTGGTGCCATCACCCGCCACGTCGGAGGTCTTGGAGGCGACCTCTTTGAGCATCTGCGCGCCCATGTTCTCGAACTTGTCCTTGAGCTCAATTTCCTTGGCTACCGACACGCCGTCCTTGGTGATGGTCGGGGGGCCGAAGGATTTCTCCAGCACCACGTTGCGGCCCTTGGGACCCAGGGTCACCTTGACCGCGTCGGCCAGGATGTTGATGCCACGCAACTTCTTCTTGCGGGCGGCTTCGCCAAATATGACTTCTTTCGCACTCATAATTTTTCTCCTAGCCTTCCAGCACGCCCATGATGTCGTCTTCACGCATCACGAGGAGCTCTTCGCCTTCGACCTTGACCTCGGTACCCGAGTACTTGCCGAACAGAATTTTGTCTCCGGCCTTGACGTCCAGCGGACGTACGTCGCCGTTTTCGTTGATCTTGCCGTTACCCACGGCAACGACCTCGCCCTGCATGGGCTTTTCCGCAACCGTGTCGGGGATCACGATGCCCCCGGGGCTGGTGCGCTCGTCGTCGATTCGACGGACGATCACGCGGTCATGAAGGGGTCGAATGTTCATCCCAAACCTCGCTCAATTAATTTCAGTAAATAAAACAACAGGTTGAAGCAGTGGTGACCGAATTGTCAGCACTCTCTCCAGAGGAGTGCTAATTATGGTGCCGAAAAGTCCGAAGTCAAGGCCCCGCAGGCGTGGCCGGCGGATATGCCATAATCGCGCGCCATTCGCCCTTGCCCGCCGCCCACCCATGCCCGACCCGCAACTGGTAATCAGCACCTGCCCGGACGCGAAGAGTGCCGAGGCCGTGGCCGAGACCCTGGTCGCGGAAGGCCTGGCGGCCTGTGTCAACGTGGTGAGCGGCCTGCGATCCGTGTACCGCTGGCACGGCAAGCTGGAGAAGGCCGATGAGCATCTGCTGCTGATCAAATCCACCAGCTCGAATTTTTCCGCGCTTTGCCGGCGGATTCGCGAGCTGCATCCCTACGAACTTCCCGAGGTACTGGCGGTCCCTATTTCCGATGGACTGCCCGAATACCTCAGCTGGATTGAAAACCCGGAGTAATCCCATGCGAAGAGTCTGGCTTGCCCTTGCGGGCATTCTGCTGGCCGGCCCGGTCACGGCCCAGGACGAGGAACCGCTGGAACCGGAGAAGGCCTTCGCCTTCAACGCCCGGGCAACAGCGGCGGACCATATCGAGGCCCGCTGGGAGATCGCGTCCGGATACTATATGTATCGCGACAAGATCCACTTCGAAATCAACGCAAGCGGGGCGAGCCTGGGGAGCGTCCAACTGCCACCGGGGAAAGAGAAACACGACGAATTCTTCGGCGATATCAGCATCTTCCAGAAGGAACTCGTGGTCAGCCTCCCCATCGAACGGATTGCCGGCGGAAATGCCGCCACACCGCTGACCGTGGAACTGGTAGCCCGCTCCCAGGGCTGCAACGAACCCCTGGGCGTCTGCTATCCGCCCCTGACCCAGACCCGCACACTGCAGCTGGCGGCCTTCGAGGGTCAGGCCGGACCCGCCGCCGGACAGCCCGCCGGGAAAATTCAGAAGATCACGGCCCTGCGCGACCTGCTGAACCAGCCCGCCGCCGGTGGCGCTGGCCCCGAAAACGAGTTCCTGGAGCCGGACAAGGCCTTCGCCCTCACCTATGAGGTGCTGGACGGCAGTCGCGTGCGGCTGCAAGTGGACATCGCCGAGGGGTACTACCTCTACCGCGATAAATTCAAGCTGGAAAGCCGCTCCGGGAGCGTGCGCGTTGCTCCCATCCGGATGCCGGCAGGCAAGAAAAAGCACGACGAATTTTTCGGCGACGTGGAGGTGTACTACTCCCGGGTGGCGTTCGAGGTCCCGCTGCTGCGGGCCGCTATCGAGGCGACCGACTTGTCGCTGGCGGTGGAGTACCAGGGATGCGCCGATGCCGGAATCTGCTATCCACCCATCAAGAAGACCCTGGAGCTGAAGCTGCCGGCAGCCGTCGCGGTCAGCACGGCTGCGGACGCGATCCCCGCCGGACCCAAAAGCGGCCTGCAGGTGGAGGCGGACCAGGGGCTGTTTTGGGCCCTGCTGGGCGCCTTCGGGGTCGGCCTGCTGCTGACCTTCACGCCCTGCGTGCTGCCGATGATCCCGATCCTATCCGGCATCATTGTCGGCCAGGGACCGCAAGTTTCGCGCCTGCGGGGCGGCATATTGTCGGCGGTGTACGTACTCGGCACCGCGATCACCTACATGGCGGTCGGAATCTTCGCCGGTTATACCGGCGAGCAGCTGCAGGCCTACGTGCAGAACATCTGGGCCATCGGCTTCTTCGTGCTGGTGCTGGTGGCGCTGGCGTTGTCCATGTTCGGCTTCTTCGAGATCCAGATGCCCAGCGCCATCCAGTCCCGTCTGCAGGAACGCAGCCAGGGCCTCAAGGGCGGTACGTTCGTTGGTGTACTGGTGATGGGCATGGTCTCGGCGCTG
>JAJDOE010000136.1 GCA_022340345.1 Gammaproteobacteria bacterium | reverse complement strand
AGGCCTTCTTCACACACGCGGCATTGCTGGATCAGGGTTGCCCCCATTGTCCAATATTCCCCACTGCTGCCTCCCGTAGGAGTCTGGGCCGTGTCTCAGTCCCAGTGTGGCTGATCATCCTCTCAGACCAGCTACGGATCGTCGCCTTGGTGGGCCATTACCCCCCCAACAAGCTAATCCGACGCAGGCTCATCCAATAGCGCAAGGTCCGAAGATCCCCTGCTTTCCCCCATAGGGCGTATGCGGTATTAGCCCGGATTTCTCCGGGTTGTCCCCCACTACTGGGCAGATTCCTACGCGTTACTCACCCGTCCGCCACTCGTCAGCCAGAGCAAGCTCTGCTGTTACCGTTCGACTTGCATGTGTTAAGCATGCCGCCAGCGTTCAATCTGAGCCAGGATCAAACTCTCCAGTTTTAGCTTTTTGCCCCTTCCCGAAGGTTGGAGCGAATAACACAGCGGTTCCGGTCAGCCCCCGGGAAAACAAACCACGGGTTCGAACAGTTCCGCAATACTGGAATGGAAGAACCGCGCTCAGACTAAGGCGCCCACACGTATTGCTTGATCCAAATTGTAAAAGAACAGACCGACCCCGCAGGGTCGGTCGAGCGGCGGGATTATACGCACTGCCGCCCACCCGTCAACGCTTTTCTTTTCGTCGACGGGACCGACAAGTCTACCAGTGAAACAGTCAGCGGGCATAGCTTATCCGGAACCACCGCCGGCTATGCCCGGCCCCGGCGGACGCCGGGAAAGCCCCCACCTCGCCCCGGTGGGGGTCGGGAAATTCAGGCCCCGGCGACCCGCACCCGGGCCACCCGCCGCTTGCCCACCTGGGCCACCACACGGCTCCCGTTGACAAGCACCGTGTCCCGGTCCTGCACCCGCTCCCCGTCCAGGCGCACCGCCCCCTGGCCCAGCATGCGCAGGGCCTCCGAGGTGCTGGCGGTGAGCCCCGCCTCCTTGAGCAGGTTGGCAATCGGCCAGCCCCCGTCCCGGGCGGGCAGTTCCACCTCCGGGACCTCCTCGGGCAGGGCCCCATGGCGGAAACGGGCCGTGAAATCTTCCTCCGCCGCCCGGGCGGCGGAGGCGCCGTGGAAGCGCTCCACAATCTCCCGGGCCAGCCCCACCTTAATATCCCGCGGATTCCGGCTCCCCTCCTCCGCGCCCTGGCGCAGCCCGGCGATTTCCGCCGCCGGGCGAAACGACAGCAGTTCCAGGTAGCGCCACATGAGCTCGTCGGAAATCGACATCAATTTGCCAAAAATCTCCCCCGGGGCCTCGTTGATGCCGATGTAGTTGCCCAGGGACTTGGACATCTTCTGCACCCCGTCGGTGCCCTCCAGCAGCGGCATGGTGAGCACCACCTGGGGCGGCTGGCCCCAGGCCTTCTGCAGTTCGCGCCCCACCAGCAAGTTGAATTTCTGGTCCGTGCCGCCCAGTTCCACATCCGCGCGCAAGGCCACCGAGTCATAGCCCTGCACCAGGGGGTACAGGAACTCGTGGATGGCGATGGGCTGGCCGCCGCTGTAGCGCCTGGAAAAGTCGTCCCGCTCCAGCATGCGGGCCACCGTATGGCGGGCCGCCAGGCTAATCAGCTCCGAGGCCGGCATTTTGCCCATCCATTCGGAGTTGAACAGGACCCGGGTGCTGGCCTCGTCCAGAATCTTGAACACCTGCTCCCGGTAGGTGGCGGCGTTGTCCTGCACCTCCTCCGGCGTCATCGGCGGACGGGTGACGTTCTTTCCGGTCGGGTCGCCGATCAGGCCGGTGAAGTCGCCGATGAGAAAAATGACTTCGTGGCCGAGATCCTGGAATTGACGCATCTTATTCAACAGGACCGTGTGCCCCAGGTGCAGGTCCGGGGCGGTTGGATCGAAACCGGCCTTGATGCGCAGGGGCCGGCCGCTGACCAGCCGCTCGTTCAGTTCGGCTTCCAGCAGGATCTCCACCGCGCCGCGGCGCAGTTCTTCAAGGGATGGGTGGGGGGTCATGGTCAGGCCTGTGGACCGTCGCAAGGCGGCGGTTGTTTGAGAATAGATGATAAGGGAATGCGGTTGTGTGGGAATAAATGATAAGGGAATCAGGACTTTACTTTTATAGCCTGCACGGTACAGTTGGCGGCAGATTTTAAGTGGTCACTTAAGTAAAGCGGCCTAACCTTGCAGAAATCCAGCGAATTTTTCAACGATCTGACGGACATCGGGGTCGCCGCTCGGCCCCGCCGCCAGCGCGTGGCGCCCAGGCCCTCCCTGGCGAAGCGCCTGCCCCTGCGCTGGCCCGCCGGGCTGCTTGCCGCATTCGGCAGTATCGCCATCCTGCCACTGGGCCTGGACCCCGGCAGCGCGCATGACGCTCGCTCGGTAAGTGTACCCGCAAGCAGCACGCCGCTGCGTCCCCGCCAGATCATTACCGTTACCCGGCCTGACCAAAGCCCATTCCAGATTGTAACCGCCGCCATCGGGCTTGCCGAAACGCGCGCCCCGGCGGATGCGCCGAGCAGCAAACCGGCTACGGACCTGCAGCGCCAGTCGGTCAGCGTCCGCAGCGGCGACACCCTGGAAGGCATATTCACCCGCCTGGGACTTCCCGCCCGCGAGGCCTACGTGATTGCCGAGCACCCGGACGCTACCGACCTGGCGCGCCTGCGGCCCGGTCGGGAACTGTCCTTCACCCTGGACAAGCCGGGCGCATTGCAGACGCTGGAATACCGTTACCGTCCCGGGGATTTCCTGCGCGTGAGCCGCGTCCCGGGGCAGGCGAAACCGCACTTCGAAGTCTCCCGGGTTATCGAAGAACTGGAGACCCGCCACCGGGTTGTGCACGCGGAGATCCAGAGTTCCCTGTTTCGCGACGGTGAACAGGCGGGCCTGCCGGACGCCCTGATCATGCAGCTGGTGGGGATTTTCGGCTGGGATATCGACTTCGCGCTGGACCTGCGCCAGGGGGACCACTTCAGCGTGGTCTGGGAGGAACGCTTCCTGCACGGATCCAAGGTCAGCGAAGGAGACATCGTCGCCGCCGAGTTCGTAAACCGCGGCGCCGTGCATCGTGCGATTGTCCACCGCGACGAGGAGGGGCGGACTCGCTACTACAGCCCCGAGGGCATGTCCATGCGCAAGACCTTCCTGCGCACGCCAGTCGAATTCTCGCGCATCAGTTCCGGGTTCAGCCGCAAACGCTATCACCCGGTGCTCAAGCGCTGGCGGGCACACCGGGGCGTGGATTACGCGGCCCCGCGGGGAACCCCCGTGGTGGCGACTGCGGACGGGCGGGTGTATCGAGTGGGTAATGAAGGCGGCTACGGACGGCGCGTCATCCTGCGTCACGGCGGCCAGTTCAGCACCGTGTACGCGCACCTGTCCCGCTACCGTCGGGGCCTGAAAGCGGGCCAGAACGTGCACCAGGGGGAAGTCATCGGATACGTGGGCAGCAGCGGCCTGGCGACCGGGCCGCACCTGCACTACGAATTCCGCGTCGCCGGGGAGCACGTGAACCCGCTCAAGTTTCGCCCCCCGCGGGCCCAGCCCATTGACAAGCGGTACCGCCAGCAATTCCTCGCGAATGCGCGCAGCTGGAGCGCCCGGCTGGACGCACTGGCCGGGGAGCCGCCAACCGCCGCCCAGATCAGCCAACAACCGTCTCCCACACAGCCCGGCTGAGCCGCCGGGCGGCCAGCAAAACGCCCGGTCATGCCCCGCTACCTGGGACTTCTTTCCGGTACCAGCGCCGACGCGGTGGACGCCGCGCTGGTGGAGATCGATACCACGGGAACGCGCCTGCTGGCGGCCCGCACCGAACCCCTGCCGGAGCCGCTGCACGCAGAGATTCATGCCCTGGCCGCTGGCAGCGACGGGGAACTGGCCCGCGCCGGCCACCTGGGGCATGCCCTGGGAGAGGTTTTCGCCAAGGCCGCCATCGGCCTGTTGGGAGCGGCAGGCCAGGACCCGGCAGGGATCCGTGCCATTGGTTGCCACGGCCAGACCCTGCGGCACGAAGCCGGCGGGCAACACCCCTTCAGCCTGCAGGTCGGCGATGCCGCGCTGGTCGCGCGCCGCACCGGCATCCCCACCGTTGCCGACTTCCGCTCCGCGGACCTCGCGGTGGGTGGCCAGGGAGCGCCCCTGGCGCCGGCATTCCACGCCGCCGCGCTCGCCGGCGCCCCGCGCGTGATCCTGAACCTGGGGGGCATCGCCAACGTCACCCTGATCCGGGACGAAAATCGGGTTACCGGGTTTGACACCGGGCCGGCAAATACCCTCCTCGACGGATGGATGCGGCGGCGTACCGGCCAGTCCTTCGACCGGGACGGGGCCTTCGCCGCCAGCGGCCAGCCGAGTCCGGCGCTGCTCGAACGGCTGCTGGCCGACCCGTTTTTCTCGCTGCCGCCTCCCCGCAGCACGGGTCCCGACTACTTCAGCCGGGCATGGCTTGATCTGCGCCTGGAGGCCTTTCCGGATCTGGCCGCCGCCGACGTGGCGGCCACCCTCGTGGCCTTCAGCGCGCGTTCGGTGCGCGATGCCCTCGAGGCCGCAGATGGGCGCGGGCTACCGGTATTCGCCTGCGGCGGTGGCGTCCACAACCCGGCGCTGATGGCGGCCTTGGAAGAGGAACTGGGGACGGGACAGCCGCTGACGACTACCGCCGCGCTGGGAATGGACCCGGACTGGGTGGAAGCCATGGCCTTTGCCTGGCTTGCGCACCGCCGCCTGGAAGGCCTGCCGGGCAACCTGCCGGCGGTCACCGGGGCGCGGGAAGCGGTGGTATTAGGGGCGGTATATTCGGCGTAGGCCTGACGGCCTCTCCGGTGTCATCCCGAACGCTGCGAAGCAGCGGAGGGATCTTCAGCAACGTAGGGATTACGCGTTGTCCGCGGGAGATCCCTCGTCGCTACGCGACTCGGGATGACACCCACGAGCGTTGGATCAAACGGAAAAGGACGACCCGCATCCACAGGTAGTGGATGCATTCGGGTTCCTGATAATGAAGCGCGCGCCCTGCAGGTCGTCGAGGAAGTCGATTTCCGAACCCATCAGGTACTGGAAGCTCATGGGATCCACCACCACGGTGATGTCTTCCACTTCCACCGACAGGTCGTCGTCCTGGATTGCGTCCTGGTCATCCAGTTTGAAGCCGTACTGGAAGCCGGAACAGCCACCACCGGTGATGTACACGCGCAGGCTGGCGCTGGGGGTTTCGCCCTCGGTGATCAGCTGGCGGACCCGCTCAGCCGCTCGTTCGGTAACTTGCAGGGAAGTCGTCATTTTTCCGATACCTAATTCTTGACCGCTTCCTTGGTGACGGACATCGGAGTTTTCAAGGGCGAGGCCGCTGACGGCTTATCGCGATCGCAGGCAAGGTTGCCGTTCACCGAAGCCCCGAGCTCCATTTTCAGCTGACGGTAGTTCACGTCGCCGGTGATGCGGGCGTTCGGCTGCAGTTCCACGGTACCACTCGAGTTCAGGTTGCCATTCACGGCGCCGTTGATCGTCACATGGGGGACGTTGACGCTGCCGTCCACCTCACCCTTGTCACTGACCACCAGCATGCTGCTGCTGTCGCCCTTGGCGGTTACATTGCCACGAATCTTTCCGTCAATGCGCAGACCACCAGAAAAAATGATGTCGCCCTTGAGTTCGGCGCCTTCGCCGATCAGGGTATCAATGGTGTTCGCGGGGCGCGCTTGCGACTCGTCCGGTTTCTTTCCGCCCAACATGTTCAGTTCCTCCTGTAAATACGGGTCCCGGTCGGCCGGGCAGGCCGGCGGCGGGCTGTTTCAACAATGGCATAAGTATAGGGGCTATGCCGGACCAGATCATATTTTTCGCCGGAGCATGGTTTCAGGTCAGCGGCCACTCGAACGACCGGGTCACCGGCGCCTGCTTGTCGGGGGTTACGGTGACCACAATTTGCTGTGGCTGAAACCCTTCCGGAAGGTCGAAAGACCCTCGCAGTTTCTGGAAATAGCGAAAACGCAAGACCAGGGCTTCGCCCGGGTCCCGCTGCGGCTTGATCTCCCGCTGTTCCCCACCCTGGGTACCGGTCACCCGCAACCCGACCCGGCCCTTGACCTCGTTTTTGTGGTTGTAGGCCTGAATCACGATCACTTCAAAGCGGTAACTCCCCGGCTTTCCTGCCGGTTCGATATCCAGCTGCTGGACCACCACGCCGCGACGATCTTCTGGCGCGGAGATAATATTCTGGTAAAAGCCGAGTTCCTTGCGCAGATCGGCCAACTGGCGGGTAGAGGTTTGCAGCGCCTCGTCCAGCTCGGCATACCCGGTGCGGTCGATCTGCAACTGGCGTTCCGCCGCCGCAAGCAGGCCACGCAGTTCCGCGTTGCTCTGTTTCAGGCTGCGGATCTCGGTATTCAGCCGGCTGCGCTCGTCTGCATGGGCGCCCTGCTCGTAGCCCGCGTCGCTCATACCGCGCCGGTAGCTTATCCAGACGCTGGCCAACACCAGCGCCAGGGCCAGTACCGCCAGAAGCAGGTATTGCCACGTGGGGCGGCGCGGACTGACCACCAGGTTGGGGCTGTGGATGGGCATGGAAGTAAATTATAGCGGCGGGTAATCAGCGCGAGCATACACCCTGTCGCACCGTCGGCGCCTTCGGTACGATCCTTCGCTGCGCTCCGGATCAGCGCTGGTCGCTTGGCAAGCCTGCGCGGTCCGGATGGCCAGACAGGGATCCTTCGCTGCGCTCCGGATCAGCGCTGGTCGCTTGGCAAGCCTGCGCGGTCCGGATGGCCAGACAGGGATCCTTCGCTGCGCTCCGGATCAGCGGTGGTCGCTTGGCAAGCCTGCGCGACGATATATTTCAGGGCGAAAGCGGTACCAGCGTGAGCCCCGCCGTCTCTTCGATGCCGAACATCAGGTTCATGTTCTGTACCGCCTGGCCGGCTGCGCCCTTGACCAGGTTGTCCTCGACCGCGAGCACCACCACCCGGCTACCGTCGCCGGGTCGGTGCACCGCCAGCCGGCAGACATTGCTGCCGCGCACGCTGCGGGTCTCGGGGTGGGATCCCGGCGGCAACACGTCCACGAAAGGCTCGTCCGCGAAACGTGCCTCGAACAGGGACTGCAGTTCCCCGTCCCGCGGTTCGCGGGTCAGTTGCCCATAGAGGGTCGCATGGATGCCACGGATCATCGGCACCAGGTGCGGAACGAAAACCAGATCCACCGCTACGCCGGCCGCAATCTCCAGGCCCTGCTCGATTTCCGGGCGGTGGCGATGACCGCCTACCGCGTAGGCCTTGAAGCTGTCGGCGCATTCCGCCAGCAGGTTGGCGACCTGAGCGCCGCGCCCGGCACCGCTGACGCCGGACTTGCAGTCCGCGATCAGGCCGGTGGTGTCCACCAGCCCGGACTCCAGCAAGGGTAGAAATCCCAACTGCACCGCGGTGGGATAGCAGCCCGGGTTGGCCACCAGTCGCGCGGCACGCAGTGCCTCGCGATTGACCTCGGGCAGGCCGTAGACGGCCTCGGCGAGCAGTTCCGGGCAGGCATGCGGCATGCCGTACCAGTGCTCGAAGACCGCCGCATCGCGCAGGCGGAAATCCGCCGCCAGGTCGATCATGCGCTTCCCAGCATCCAGCAGCTCGCGGGCATAGCCCATGGCCACGCCGTTGGGGGTGGCGGAAAACACCACGTCACAGCCGCTGAAGGCCGCCGGCGTGGGTTCCTGGAAGCGCAGGCCCACGTGGCCGCGCAGGTTGGGGAACCGTTCGTCCACCCGCCGCCCGGCCTCGCCACGCGAGGTGATCACCTGCAAACTCACCTGCGGGTGGCCGGCGAGCAGGCGCAGCAGTTCCACACCCGTATACCCTGTACCGCCGATGATGCCTGCCTTGATGGTCATTTCCAGCTCCAGAATTCCGTTGGGCTTAATGGTAGGGAGGACCCGCCCCTCTTGTCATCCACCAAAAAAGAACGGGGCCCGAAGGCCCCGTTCCCATCGGCAGTTTGTGCTGTCGATTTAGCCGAAGTCGAAACGCATACCGGCACCGATCAGATCGGTGTCGCCATTGTTGTCGTTACTGATATTTTTGTAACCACCGTAGATACGCATCTTCTTGCTCAGGAAATGCGCGAAGCCCACGGCGAACATGCTGGTGTCACCAACGGCATTGTTGCTGGCGGAGAACTGACCGATGCTGGCACGCAGCAGGGTGTTACCCGCCTTGTAGCCCAGACCACAGCCGATGATCTCGCCATCTGCCTGGCCACCGGTTTGGATGCGGAGCCCGGTCACCTGGATGTTGCCACCATTTTCCACGTCTTCGTACTGACAGGAGACGTCCATGGCACCGGCCTTGTAACGGGCACCGACCTTGGTGTTGTTCAGCTCAGCGCCGCTTCCACCGGTCTGGTTGCCGGCAACGATGATCTCAAGCGGACCACCCTTCCAGGACGCGCCCCAGTGGAACTCGCCATCCTGATTGTCACGCTCGTCCACGCCAAAGGCGAAACGGGCGGTCAGGCCGCCACCGATCTTCGGCGTGGCGTACTCGATCAGGTTGTTACGGAAACCATTGTGGGCGAAGGAACCCTGGCCCTGGCCACCGGCACCACGCATCTCAAGGAACGTGGCAACGAACGGATCCCACTTCACACCACCGGTGGTCTTGTAGATGCCCTGCAGGCGACCCAGGCGGATGGAACCGAAGGAACCCTTCAGGCCAACGAAATGCTCACGGTCACCGTCGGAACCATTGCTGAACGCGGCACCCTGAAGGAAGTCGAGCATCGCATAGGCGGTCAGGCCGTTGCCCAGATCCTGGGAAGCCTTGATGCCCCAGCGGCTCATGGTGCTGCCGTCACCCTGGTAGGTCTGGTCGGTCAGCGAGTCGCTGCTGATGTTCACGACCTCCTGCTGGGCCTTACCGAAGACGCTGACCGTCGGCTTGGCTGCAAACGCCGGACCGGCGACCAGAGCGGCGCCTACGGCTGCAACGAGAAGTTTCTTGTTCATTTATTCCCTCCTGAGAGGAATAGGTTGAAAGACTTGTACTTGCGTACGTACACAGCGCATCCATTAGTTTTGCGCATGCGTATTAAACCACAAATTGGCGTTCGTGCAACTGGTTTTTGCAATAAAACCACAACTCACATTGGTGTTGCGTATTAGCAACAAATGCGCCCGCCGGCGCCAATTGGCGCGTTAGCGGTCGAGACCGGTGGCCATTGCGTCCCGGGGACGGCCACCTACCCGCGGGGTCCCGCGGGCGGTGATCCAGGAAACCAACGCATAGCGCGTGCCCGCGGTAACCGGGGCCACTTCGTGCAGGTAGCGGTGATCCGAGGGGAAGCACACCAGCAGCCCCGCCCGGGGCTGCAGGCGGAAACCGAAGTTGGGAAAACGCAGTTCACCGCCATCGTAGCCGTCATTGAGGTAGACCAGGATCGAGTAATCCCGGTCCATGCCCCGCACCCATTGCCGCTGCTCCCGGTGCCAGTTCTCCGAGTCGGCATGGGGCTTGTAGTGCCCTCCGGGGCGGTAGCGCAATACGCGCGGGCGCTCATACCACTCCGGGCGGACGCCGTAATGGCCCGCGACCTGCTCCCGATAGACCTCCGCCAGTCGCGCGCTTACGCCATCCATCAGCGGGCCGAGCTCCACGAAGTCCGTTTCGCGAATCGCCAGGTCCCGGGTCATCACCAGCCCCCGCTCCAGCGCCGTGGGGTCCTGCACCCCGGCACGGCTGCCTTGCTGCGCGTCGGCATGCCGGTTGATGGCTGCGCACAGCGCCGCGTCGAATCCTTCTTCCAGGAGCAGCAGGCCCCGCGGGATATTGGGTTGGGTGGCGCTGCCATCGCGGCGCATCACGGTGCCGGCGGGCTGCTCCTGGCAGGCCGCGGAATCCGGGGCCAGGCGCTGGCGGAAGTAGCCGCTGGGCAGATACATCTCCGCACCGGCACCCGGCCGGCCGCAGCACTGCTTGTAGCGACGACCGCTGCCACAGGGACAGGGCGCGTTTCGCCGCCGGGCCGGGTCGCTCACGGTGTGGATGCCCGCCACTGGCAGGCCCTGAAGTCGGACTGGGTCACGGACGGATTGTAACGACTCCAGGCGCCAGCATGCGCAGCCACGGCGCCCGCAGGTAGCAGATCCGGATCAGTTGCGGCCGGATTTCCGCGAACCGCCCCGGGGCGCGCCCATACAGGCACTCCTGCAACCCGTGCACGGCGTCCGACACCCAGGCGGGAGCCGGGTAGCGTACCCCCCAGTGATCCAGCCAGCCGACCAGGGTGAGGTTGGCGGGCCAGGATTCCCCCGCGGCGATCCGCATCAGCCCGTCCCGGGCGGCCTCCGGCGTCCGCGCCTGGCGCAGCATGCGCAGCGCCGATGCGCAGGCCCGGAAGGAACGCCAACGGATTCGGGCCGCGCGAACCAGCCATCTCGCCAGCAGCGCGAAAACCACCAGCAGTACCCCCGGGACCGCGTACCGCATCCACGCACTGACCACCAGCAGCCGGCCCAGCGGGTGGGTCCGGGTCCGGATCCGACCGCTGGCGGGATCGAAGTACTGCAGCCGAAGCGACGGCAGCGAGACCATGCCCGTGACCCGGGGCGCAAACGGCACCTGGTAGACGGTTTCCACCGGGCGGCCGGATCCGTAACCGGCTGGTTCCGTGCTTTCTCCGGAAACGTCCCCGGTTTCTTCCCCTGCCATCTCGCTGGCCACTTCCCTGGCCGGATAAAAGCTAAGCGCCGAATCGCTCTGCAGCTGCCGCAGCAACTGCCACGGCCGCTGGCCCGGGGGACCCTCCTGCCGCACCCGCAGGGTCAGGAATGCCAGTTCCCGGTCGATCAGAAACCACCGGTCCGGCGCAGACGTTTCCAGTTCCAGTCGTCCGACCGGCATGGTCGGTGGCACGAATGCCGGCAGCGCCCGAACCCGCAGATCGATACGCGGCGGATAGAAACGGTGCGTGACCACGCCGTCCACCCGGTAGTCCAGCGGCGGCAACTGCAGTCCCACGCTACCGGTGACCTGCGGGTACAGAACCCAACCAGCGCCATACCGCGTGCGCGGCTCGCCGTCCTGCGCCACGGAGCGGCGGGTGCCGGCAAGCGCTGCCAGCACGACCCCGTCGTGCCGGGAGGCGCCGTTTCCGGACTCCAGGGAAGCAAACGGGCTGTCGCTTTCCAGTTCCAGGTGGACCCGCACCGCCTGGCCCAGCCAGACGGTGGTTTCGCTGACCCGGGTGTGGACCCGGATCGGCAGGCCACCGCGGCGGGCGGTGGCGGGGGACACGACGAGCGCGACCGGCGCGCTGCGCAGGCCGCCAAAGTCCAGCGACGGAATGCGCAATTCCCCCGGGCGACGGGGGTACAGGTGCAGGCGCCAGAGCTGCCCTGCCCCGTCCGGATCGGGCTCCACGCTGCCGGTGGTCTCGACCACGAAGTCGGCATCCAGCGGGGACAGGTCCAGGGTATCCAGCCGCGGGCGCGGGGCACCGGCGCGCAGTTCCACCGCCAGCGGCTTGCCGTACTCGGCCTGGCCGGGCGCAAGCCGGACGCGGAAGCTCTCCGCCGCGGCGGCGGCCGCGATCCATCCCAGTAGCGCCAACAGGGCGAGCGCGCGGCCTACCACGGCGCCAGGCCCTCGAGTTCGCGGGGTATGTCCACCGCAGCCGGGAATCCCTCCTCGGCCTCGAACAACCGCTGCCAGAGGACACTCTCATCCAGCTGCAGGGCGGCGGCCTCGATTGCGATTCGCTCACGGGAGGTGGCGGCATAGCGCCACGCCGGGTCCTGGAAACGGCCTGGCTGATCTACCGCCAGTCGGGAGTAATAGATGCCCTGATCGATCAGCTCGGAGCGGGACATCGGACCCGTACCGGCGGAACCCGGCGCCGGACGGTTCTGTTCGTCGATCGCCAGCCTGCC
>JAJDOE010000068.1 GCA_022340345.1 Gammaproteobacteria bacterium | reverse complement strand
GACCCAGCCGTAGCGCGTACCGACGCGCCAGCGCGGCTGGAACTGGTAGACCCCCTGCACGTAAAAGCCATCCTGGGTACCGCGGTACGTGCTTGAAGCGGCACCGTCGTCCACCGAAATCATTCCATCCTCCTCGCGGCGGAACAATTCCGCCTGCAGCTTGAAGTTGCGGTTGCGGGCGTTGCCATTCGGCGCCCACTTGAGCACCGCGTCCACGACCGTCAGGTCGCTGTCACCCGTGAAGGTGGCGCCGCCGCCTTCCTCGGCACCGGCACCCCGCTCCCGGGGATCGGTCGATAGCCGGGAGATGCCGGTGAGCCAGCTGTAGCTGTCGCCGGCATCGCCGCCGAGTCGCAGTGAGGCGGTCACCAGGCCCGGGAAGTCTTCCCCGGATGCCCGACCCGGAAATTCCCCGCCACTCATGAGCTCCATGCCGGCTTCCAGGAACAGATCCGTCGGTGCGAGCCAGCGCACCTGCAGCCCGTTGTCCCCGTACTGGCCGCCGAGCATCGCCCGGTAGGGCAACGGGGCGTCCACGAAGTCCCAGGCATGGGCATGGGAAGAATTGAGATAGCCGATGGAGGAGAGGAAACGCCCGGCGCGGGAAGAGAGTCCGCCCGGCAGGGCGCCCGCCTCCACGAAGGCCTCTTCGAGTTCCACGGCGACCTCGCCTTTCTCCTGGGCAATGGCGGCGATCACCTGGCCGTAGAACCGCTCGTCCACGTTGGCAGAGAAGCTGATCTCGCTGTGGCTGGCAGTGAAGCCGGTGTCCGGCGGCCCGGGCTCACCGCCCAGCTGGAACCCCTGGACTCCAAACCCCTCCGGGTCCTGGCTGTAGTTGGCATACAGCCCGGTTAGCGTCAGACCGATGCTGGGGTTGTAGGCGTTGTTACTGCGTGGCGGGGGTGGCGCGACGGCGGCCACCATTGGTGCCGGTGGGGCTGCCGTCGTGGCGGCAGCGGTTGCGCCCTTGGCCAGCGCGGATTCCGCCGCAGCCAGCCGTTTTTCGAGGTCTGCGATGCGGGTCTCGTAGTCGGTGCGCATGGCCTCCACGGAGGCGCGGATGCCCTCGAGGGCGTCCGCCGTGTCCGCGCTAGCCACGGGGGCGAAAAATGCCGTGGAAACCACGGCGATCAGGAACCGGTTCATGAGAAGTCTCCGTATCGGAATTCACACGATCCACCGCGCGGCAGAGCCGCGGAGGGTTGGATTTGGGTGATCAGCGGGCGGACGCGGGGTCCGCGACAGAAGACTTCAGGCCGGCGGGGAACGTGCGCGGGCCGGTATGCCCGCGACACTGGCCGGGCGGGGCTGCGCAGGCAGCGCAACAAACTGTGGCGGAACGGGAGCCGGCGACGCCGCGCTCGCCGATGGCAAGGCCGTGGCATGGGCCACCAGGCACACGCTGCAGGCATGCCCGGGATGGTAGTTGGCAAGGATTTTGTGGGCGCCGGCGAGCTCCTGGGCGATGCCAAACATGGCGCTCAGGGCGAGCACCCCGACGAGGCGTTTCAGGCGGCGACGGGCACAGGTCATCTCGATTCCAGTATACGCAGGACGCCTGGCGATGGCTATTTCTTGCCGAGCAGGGACCCCAGGATGCCGCGCACCAGCTTGCGCCCGAGTTGGCTGCCGATGCTGCGGGCGGCACTGGTCATGGCCGCCTCGATCGGAGACTGGCGGCGGGACTGGCGGGCCTTCTCGCGCGCTTCTTCCTTGCGTTGCTTTTCTTCCGCGGCGGTCTTTTCCGCCGCGATGCGCTCGGCTTCGGCTCGTTTGGCCGCTTCCTCGGCGCGCTTCTTGAGCATTTCGTACGCGGATTCCCGGTCAATAGCGGTTTCGTAGCGGCCCTTGAAGGGAGAGCGGTCCATCTTCTCCTTGCGCTCGGCATCGCTAAGCGGACCGATGCGCGATTCCGGTGGCCGCACGAGAGTACGTTCCACCGGGGTGGGCGCGCCTTTTTCGTCCAGTACCGAGACCAGCGCCTCGCCGATACCGAGCTCGGTGATTACCTGCCCCGTGTCAAGGCCCGGGTTGGGACGGAAGCTTTCGGCGACGATTTTTATCGCCTTCTGGTCCTTGGGCGTAAAAGCGCGCAGTGCATGCTGAATTTTGCAGCCGAGCTGGCCGAGCACGTCCGGCGGGATATCGGCGGGACTCTGGCTGATGAAGAACACGCCCACGCCCTTGGAGCGAATCAGGCGAACGACCTGTTCGACCTTCTCCAGCAGGGCCCTGGGAGCGGTATCGAACAGCAGGTGGGCCTCATCAAAGAAAAAAACCAGCTTTGGCCGGTCCGGGTCGCCGACTTCCGGAAGGGTCTCGAACAGCTCCGCGAGCAGCCACAACAGGAATGTCGCATACAGGCGCGGACCCCGGGAAACCACCCGGGTGACATCGAGTACGCTGATGACACCGTTTCCGGAAAAGTCCAACTGCATGAGGTCGGCGATCGAAAGCGCGGGTTCTCCCAGGAACTGGTCGGCGCCCTGTTCCTCGAGCACCAGCAGCCGACGCTGGATCGCGCCTACGCTGGCGGCGGCGATGTTGCCGTACTCCCCCTGCAGGTCCCGGGCGTTGTCGCTCATCCAGGAGAGCATGGAACGCAGGTCCTTGAGATCGAGCAACAACATGCCGTTGTCGTCGGCGATGCGGAAGCAGGAATACAGCACCCCGGTCTGGGTATCGTTCAGTTCCAGCAGATTGGAGAGCAGCAGCGGCCCGATTTCCGAGACCGTGGTGCGGATGGGGTGGCCCTTTTCCCCGTACAGGTCCCAGAACACGGTAGGGCTGGGTTGCGCCTTGTAATCGGCGATGCCGATGGACTGTATGCGCTCATCGATTTTCGGGTGTGGGCGGGCCTCGGCAGCCAACCCGGACAAGTCGCCCTTGACGTCCGACATGAACACCGGCACGCCCAGGCGCGAGAAACCCTCTGCAAGCACCTGCAAGGTAACTGTTTTACCCGTACCGGTGGCCCCCGCGATCATCCCGTGGCGGTTGGCCATGCGGGTCGCCAGGCTAATGTGCGCACCCTCGGCGCCGCCGATCAGAATGCGCGGGGATTCGGAATCCGACATGCGCCGCTCAGTACGTGACGGCGGGTTTCAGGGTCTTGGCCTGCGCTATCCAGCCGGCCACCATTTTCTCGCTCGGAACCTGGCGAACCAGTTTCTTCTTCGCGTTTGTGGTCTGCATGGCCACGGTCAGATTGTCAGCGCGGCGATTGCGCAATTCCTTGATGGTATCCACACCGGCGGCTTCCAGCAGTTCCGCGTACTGGCTGGCCACACCCTTGATGCGGAACAGGTCCGCCATGTTGACGCAACGCATCACGATTTTTTCGCTGATACCCGAATTCTGGGCGATAGCGCTGCGTCCCTTGCGAGTGGCTCCATCGCGAAGCAGAGCGGCAGGACTGCTGCAACCAATCTTGCGCAGCTTGGCGCCGTATTTCGGTCCGATACCTTCGATGGCTTCAATGGACTTGGACATTCGGAGATCTCCTTATTAAACAGCCTTGGTGTAGTGCATTTGTGTGGGAAAGGCGAATTCGAGGCCAGCGGAATTGAAGGCATCAAGGATCGCCAGGTTGATCTCGGACTGGGTGCCGGCAATGTCGGCGCCACTCTTTATATAGTAAATGAAAAGGATGTTCATGGCGGAGTCGCCAAAGGCGTTGAAGGCCACGGTGACTTTCTCTTCCAGGCTGGCGTTGTCGCCCGCGACCCTTCTGAGGATATCCATGGCCTCGCGCATCTGATCCGGCGTCGTGTCGTAGGTCAGCCCGAGATTACTGACCACCTTGCGGGACGGCTCCCGGGAGACGTTCTCCACCGTGGAGTCGGTGAACTTCGAATTCGGGATCGAGACCTCGCGGCCTTCCAGGGTGCGAAGTCGGGTGCTGCGGATTCCGATTTCCTCGACGGTACCGTCGTGTCCGGCCACCTGCACGCGGTCGCCGATGGAGAAGGGCTGGTCCATGATGATCGTGAACCCGCCAAATACGTTCGAAACCGAGTCCTTGGCCGCCATGGCCAGCGCCAGGCCGCCGATGCCGATACCCGCGAGCAGCGCAGCCACGTCGTAGCCGGCATTGTTGAAGCCGATGATCAGGCCGAACGCCCAGATGGCGGCCTTGACCGTCTTGCGCAGGATCGGCAGTAACTGGTCGTCCAGGTCGGTGTCGGTCTTGGCCGACAGCGGCAGGATGTATTCCTTGTAGATGGAATCGAACAGGCGCGCCGCCAGCCAGGTGATGGTCAGCGCGATCAGCAAGCCGAGGACCTTGTCGAGGAATGCCTCCAGCCCGGCGGGGAGGCTCAGGGTGTTCAGCGCATAGTTGACGCCGGCAAGCACGATGAATGCCACCGCCGGCTCTTCGAGCATATCAATCGCGATATTGTCGAGCCGGGTGTCGGTCTTCGCCGCCATGCGGCGCACGACGGAACCGAGTATCCAGTACACCAGCTTGGACAGGACGATCGCCCCGGCGATGATGCCCAGGGCGATGCCCCATTCCAGGGCGGTATTTCCATAAAAAGACTGTTCGAGCCAGGCGTTCATGATGCCGGTATTTCCCCCCTCCGGAACAGCGGCCGGTCGGGTCGAATGCTAAGGGATTTTCCGGTAGGTGTCAGCGCCGGCGTCGGCGGAATGGCGATGGGGTCATCGGGTGTTTCGACGCCGCCGTTGGACGGCGTCGGCGAGCTGGGCCAGCAGCGGCTCGGTGTCGGCCCAGCCCAGGCAGGCGTCGGTGATGCTCACGCCGTGGGCCAGCGGCCTGCCCGGCACCACATCCTGGCGGCCCGGCTCCAGGTGGCTTTCGATCATGGTGCCTATAATGCGGGTTTCCCCGCCCGCCACCTGCGCGGATACGTTGGCGCCCACCGAGAGTTGCCGCTGGAACTGCTTGCCGCTGTTGGCGTGGCTGAAGTCGATCATCACCCGCGGCACCAGTTCCGCATCCATCAATTGCTGGCAGGCCTCCTCCACGGCGGCGGTATCAAAATTGGGGCGCCGCCCGCCGCGGAGAATCACGTGGCAATCGCCGTTTCCGGTGGTGGAAAAAATGGCTGAATGGCCGTCCATGGTCAGGGAAAGGAAATGGTGGGCCTCGCTGGCGGAGCGGATTGCATCCACCGCGATTCGCAGGGTGCCATCGGTGCCGTTCTTGAAGCCCACCGGGCAGGACAGGCCGGAAGCCAGTTCACGGTGTACCTGGCTCTCGGTGGTTCGCGCGCCGATGGCCCCCCAGCTCACGAGGTCGGCAATGTACTGGGGCGTTACCAGGTCCAGGAACTCGGTGGCCGCGGGCATTCCCACGTTATTGAGATCCAGCAGCAACTGTCTGGCCAGGCGCAGACCGCGGTTGATGTCGAAGCTGCCATCCAGCCCCGGGTCATTGATAAGACCCTTCCAGCCGACTGTGGTGCGGGGTTTCTCAAAATACACCCGCATCACCAGCAGCAGCTCGGCGGCGTATCGCACGCTGGCGGCGCGCAGGCGTTGCGCGTACTCCAGCGCCGCCGCCGGGTCATGGATGGAGCAGGGGCCCGCCACCACCAGCAGGCGGTCGTCGCGACCGTGAAGAATGTCCGCTATGCCAGTTCGGGTACGTACCACGGTTTTCGCCGCCGCGTCCCCCAGGGGCAGTTCCTGGTGCAGCAATTGCGGCGAGCTGACCTCGCGAATCTCGCGGATGCGCAGATCTTCTGTGGTATGTCGCGCGGGCATGGGGTTTCCGGTTGGTGCCAGGGCAGGCGCATTGTGCGGGAAATCCCGTCCGGCGCAAGTCGGCCGGTGAATGGCGATGCAGGACCCGGTCTGGCCGTGCGGGTAGGTATGGGCCGCGGAGCGGCGGCGCGCGGGGGGTGCCTGGTCCGCCCGGGGTGGGTTCGTCCGGCGGCACGGCTACTCGACAGCCAGAGTTGCCAGCCAGGCGTTCACCGTCTCGACCAGGACGTCGCCCCGATCCGTGAAGTAGTGATCTGCTGCCGGCACCCTCTGCTGGCGGGAGCGCGGGTTGGCCGCCTTGCGGATCGCCGCCAGGCGCTGCGGCGCCATGCGAAGAACCGCCGGGTAGTCGTCGGCGCCGTACAGGTCCAGCACCGGAACCCGCATGCTCGCCAGCGGCAAGGGTTCCGCCATTTTCTGCTGGTAGTCGGTAGCGCCCATGCCGATTCCGGCGAAACCGTCGATACCCGGCTCGCCACGCGCGCGAATCCAGGCCATGGCCATATGTACGCCGCAACTGTGCGCGATCAGAATGATCGGCTTGATTCCCTTGTCCTTCATAAACCGAATTCCCGCTTCGATGCGTGGAAAAGCCTCCGGAAAAACGGGCACGTAGTCGAAGTATTTGGCGTCCGTGGCCAGCACCGGCATCTGCAGGGACAGACTGTGCCAGCCTTTTACCGCCAGGCCGGATCGAAGCGGGCCGGCTACCTGGGGCCAGTCGGGGTGAAATCCGCGGCCGTGCAGGATGACGACGCCACCGCGGGCTTGCGGAGCCTCGCTTGCGGTGAAGATGGCGAGAAAGGGGGTGCCATCCGCATCCAGTTGTAGCGGCTCGCCGGTGAACAGTCCGGCTTTCACTTCAACTGCCATGCGCCGTTCGCGCTCGAGATCGGAAGCACCCGCGGGACTGGTCAGCAGCGCTGCCAATGCAGCGAAAAAGACTCTGTTGATTCGCATCACCCGGTTTCCCGTTTCGCTCCGTAGACTGTCGTCGTCGGGGCGAACTGTTGCGTTGCTATCCCGCAAACGGCTTCCGCGCGTCTGAAACCTAGAACGCGGCTTCCTCGCGCAGGAATTTCTCCAGCATCGAAAAACTCACCCGACCCACCTGTCGCGCCACGTAGTTGCCGTCCGGATCGATGAAAAATGAAGCGGGCAGGCCTTTCAGCGGCTCAAAGGGAACAATCGGCTGGTCGCCGTTGCGGACCACCAGGTAGCCGATCCGGTGCCTGGCGATGAAACGGCGCAGGGTCTCGGCATCGATCTCCTCGAAATTGATCCCAATGACACGTACCCGTTCCGCGTGTTTTTCCGCCAGCCGGTTGAGTTCCGGAATTTCGGCAAGGCACGGGCCGCACCAGGTAGCCCAGAAGTTGACCACCACCCAGCGCCCGCGGTAGTCGGAAAGCCGGTGCAAGGCGCCATCCACGTCCCGCAGGGCGAAATCCACGCCCTTGTCGGTTCCGCCGCAGGCGGCGATCAGCAGCAGGCAGAACCCCAGGAACCCGTTCCGTACGCACTTTTTGGGCGAATCCACGCTTGACCCTCTCGCAAAATCCGGCGAATGATAACCCTGAAGCGAAAGAAGGCAATCGCTCAGCGTACGGATCGCCCATCCCGCTTGATTCGCGGTTCTTCCTCAATATGGCAGAATGAAAGCTACACCGGGGAGAGAGCAGATGAAAAGAAAGACTGATCCGGACGATGCACCGACGCGCTTTCGGGCAGGACGGGTTTGCTGTGAGAATGGGCGGTGGTTTTTTTCCACCCGCGAAGGTCCCATCATGGGGCCCTTCGACAGTAAAGAGGATGCCGAGGCCGAACTCGCCGCCTACGTTCTCCACCAGAAAAAGCTCGAGAATTTTGGCCCCAAGCCGGGCGACCCGGACTTCAGCGGAGAAGCCGATGCGCCGAGCGATGCGCGACCACACAAAACGACCTGAAGACTGCTCGCTTGACCGTCCGGGGCTGACCATTGGCCTCGGCCCGGCACCGGTTGATTCGTCAGGGTGGCAAGCTTTCTTCGCGCGAAACCCTCGATTTGCGATCCTGGCCCGGGTGTCCGGGATGAAAGCCAACCCGTGGCGCCCCGCGACCGGGATGCCGATACGAGCAGGAGTTCGACTCATGAAGATGCGCCTGGTTTCGATGCTGGCCCTGCTGGTGGCGGTGAACGTTCCCGCCCAGGCAGACCTCGCCACCGGTATCTCCCCCTGGTGCCAGGCGGATGACCAGAAGCCCGAAGAGGGAAAGACCAGCGGCCAGGAGGGCAAGGGAGAGAGAAAGGGCGCCGCAGGCGAGCAAACCGAGCCCGAGTGTGACTGACGGTTCAAGGGCGGTGCGCCCGGGCGGCGCAGCCGCCGGTTTCCACCGGTCGGGACGGCGGCCAGGCGACGTCAATCCCTGGTCATTTGCGAACTTGAGGAAGGACGGCATGAAGCGATCGAGCCTGATAGTTGCAGCGGCGCTGCCGTTTCTTGCAATTGCCGACGGTGCGACGGCTGATGAACGGAGCACCAACAAGCCGGCTGGCTAAACAAGCTAAACAAGGACCCGGCCCAAAGTCCGGATTCGCAAGGGGCCCTGCGTGGGCCCCTTTCCCATGGCGAATCGGGTCGCGGCGCCGGCGCCGCGAAATTGCCGGGGTGCGCTTACTCGGCCCGCAAGGCCTCGATTGGGTCCATGGCGGCGGCGCGCCGTGCCGGCAGGACCCCGGCCAACAGGCCAATTCCCCCAGCCATTGCCAGTGCCAGCGCCACGAAGCTCAGGGGCGTATGCACCGGCAGGGTCGGAACCGCGGCGGACAGCAGGGCACCGATTCCGAAACCCAGGCCGAGTCCCGCCAGCCCACCGGCGGTCGCCAGCACCACCGCCTCGCCGAGGAACAGGGCAAGTACCTGACCACGGCCAGCGCCGAGCGCGCGAAGCAGGCCGATTTCTCCGGTACGTTCCGTGACCGCAATGGTCATGATGGTAAGGATGCCCACGGCTCCCACCAGCAAGGAAATGCCTCCCAGAATTCCCACCGCCAGCGTCAGCACGTCGAGCACCGAGCCCAGGACGTCCATCATCTGTTTCTGGGTGGTGATGGTGACGTCATCACGTCCGTGTCGGGCGGAAATCACCCGCCGGATACCTTCGGCCACTTCGGCCTCGCGGCCCTCGCTGAAGATCAGGTCGATTTCCACGACGCCCTCGCGATTGAACAGTTCCATCGCACGGGCGGTTGGGAGATAGATGGTGTCGTCGAGATCGAAGCCCAGCACCTGTCCTTTGCTCTCCATGACCCCGATGATCCGGAAACGGGCGCCACCGACACGAATACGCTCTCCCAGCGGGTTCTTATCTCCGAACAGTTCCTCGCGCAGGCGACTGCCCAACACCGCGAACGCGCGCGCGGAGCGCGGGTCGTCGTCCGGAAGGAACCGGCCGGAGGCGACCTGGAACTTCAGGACCTGCGGAAACATGGGCCCGGCACCGTAGACCATGGTGCGCCGCGAGCGTCCGTTGGCCTTGATTTCCGCATTCCCCTGGGAGAACGGCACCGCGCCTTCGACACCGGGTAGCTGGGCGAGGGCGTCGCTGTCCTCCAGCGTCAGAGGCCGCACGGTGCCGTAAATCCCGACCGAGGCACCGAAAGTGGTCGCCTGCCCGGGATTGACCGCAATGATGTTGGTACCGAATTGAGTAAATTCCGACACCACGAACCGGTGCAGTCCCTCGCCGATGGAGGTCAGCAACACTACCGCCGCAATTCCCACCGCGATTCCCAGCGCAGTCAGCCCGCTACGGCCACGCTGGGCGACGATGCTGCCGGCGGTCAGGGTTACCAGGTCGGCGGTACGCATGCATCAACGCCTCGACAGGGCCGTAACCGGGTCCAGGTCGGCGGCGCGGCGTGCCGGCAGGACGCCAAACAACACGCCGGTGACGACCGCCACCGAAACGCCCGCGATCCACGCCCACAACGGAGTTGCCACGGGTACCTGTGGGTAGGTGCTGGCCAGCGCCCAGACTCCCGCCTGCCCGACGAGGGTGCCCACCACCGCCCCGAGCAGGCATAACAGCACTGCCTCGTACAGAAACAGCTGCAGGATGCCGCTTCGGCGCGCACCCAGTGCCTTGAGCAGGCCGATCTCGGCGGTACGCTGGCTGACCGCTACCAGCATTACGTTCATTACCAGGATGCCGGCTACTACCAGACTGATGGCGCCGATGCCGCCTACCGCCAGGGTCAGCGCACCGAGGATCTGGTCGAAAGTGGCGAGCACTGCGTCTTGCGTAATCACTGTCACGTCTTCTTCACCCTGGTGGCGCTCACGAAGGGTATCGCGCACAAATCGGCGGGCCGGCTCGATACTTTCGCGGCGGGTGGCCGACACCATGATCCGAAACAGCGAGGGCGAATTGAACAGGGCCTGGGCGGTCGCGACCGGCACCAGTACCACGTCATCCACATCTACGCCCACCGACATGCCGCCCGGACGCAGTACGCCGATGATGCGCATTCGTCGGTCACCGACGCGCAGCCATTCTCCCAGCACCGGATCCGCCCCGAATAGTTCTTTGCGCACCTTGGAACCCAACACGCATACCGGCGTGTCCCGCTGCAGGTCTCCTTCCGGGAGAGCGGTCCCCTGAGACAGTTCCCAGTGACGAATGGTGAACAATTCGCGGGTGGATCCCAGGATCGGGATATCCCGTTCGCGACCCTTCGCGGAAACCAGCCCGGAACCCAGCACCACCGGCGCCACCATCGATACGTGGGCGCTGCGCCGGAGCGCAATGGCGTCATCGAGAGTGAGGTCCCGTGGGGTATCCGGCACCGTGAATGCGGCGCCGGCGCCGCCGGTCTCCGTGCGGCCGGGGATCACGATGAGCATATGGGTGCCCAGCGAGGCAAACTGGCCCGATACGTAGCCACGCGCCCCTTCCCCAATGCCGGTAAGAATCATCACCGAGGCCACGCCGATGCTCATGGCCAGCACCATCAGAATGCTGCGCAGTCGGAATCCCGTGAGGGCCTGGAAGGCGAAGCGCAGGCTTTCCAGCAGTTTCATTGCGCCCGGTCGCTGACGATGCGGCCATCCACCATTCGGATCGCGCGGTGCGCGCGGGCGCCGATGTTCGCGTCGTGGGTAACTACCATCAGGGCGATACCCTGGTCGCTGAGTGCCTCAAGCACTTTGAGGACGTCTGCTCCGGAAGCCTGGTCCAGGTTGCCGGTGGGTTCGTCCGCCAGCAGAAGCTGTGGGCGCATGATCGTGGCGCGAGCGATCGCAACCCGTTGGCGCTGGCCGCCGGACAATTGATCGGGACGATGATGGGCGCGATCCGCCAGGCCCACTTCCGCCAGCGAGGTCTTCACCCGTTCGTGGCGCTCCGCCGGCGCGACTCCGTCAAGGATCAGTGGCAGTTCCACGTTGCCCGCAGCCGTCAGGCGCGGCACCAGGTGGAAAAACTGGAAAACGAAGCCAATGTAGCGTCGGCGGGTATATGCCTGGCGGGCGTCGTCCAGGCCGCTGACGTCCTGGTCGTTGAGGAAGTATCGCCCGGATGTGGGGCGATCCAGCAGACCGAGCAGATTGAGCAGGGTGGACTTCCCGGAACCGGATGGCCCCATGATGGAGATGTACTCGCCCGTCCCGACTTCGAGATCCACCTGGCTCAGTGCGTGTACCTGCTGGTCGCCGACCTGGAAGATGCGGTCAATGCCCTCGAGACGGATCATGACGGTTCTTCGGACTCTGCGCTCACCCCCTCGTCGATACCATTCCGGTCCACGGAAGTGACCACGGACTCCCCGGCGCTCAGACCTTCCAGAATTTCGGTGTAGCGCCAGTTGCGCAAACCCGTGCGAACCTTGCGTGAGCTTAGCGTTCCCACCGGGTCCAGCACCCATACCCGTGGTCCTTCAATCACCGCCTCGGTGGGGACCCGCAGGACGTCGTCGCGACGCTGCAACAGGATCTCCACGTCGGCGCTATAGCCGGGAAGCAACTTCACTTCGGGACCGTACTCGACCTCCACTTCCACCTCCACGGTACGTGCCTGCTTTTCCAGGTCGAGTACGTAGGGGGCGACGCGGCGCACGTTGCCCGGGAAGGACTGGTCGGGATAGGCATCGATGTGGACGCGCACCGACTGGTTGACCTGAATCGATGGCGCATCCACCTCGTCGATGGGAGCACTCACGAAGATGCAGCCGGCGGCGATCAGGTCCACTACCGGCGGCGTGGCGACTCCAATCGGAGAGGGCGTAACGAACTCGTTGAGTTCACCGTTGATTTCCGCCACCACGCCGGTGAAGGGAGCCCGAAGGATGGTGCGATCCAGGGCTGCATGGGCCACGTCCACCTGCGCGGAGTTTACGTCCCGGGCCGCGTGGGCGGCGCGGCAGGCCGCGGCGGTGGCTCGTGCGTCACCATCGGTGCGGTCGCGATTTTCTTCGCTGGCCAGGCCGCTCTTGAACAGGCTCGCGGTTCGGCTCGCCTCGCGCCGGGCAACGTCGGCGCGGGTGCAGGTCTCCACCGCGCGGGCTTCGCCGGCCACCAGGCCGCGTTCCGCCAATAGCAACTGTGCCTTGAGGTCTTCGTTCCATAACTCCGCCAGCAGTTCCCCGGTCTCCACGATCTGCCCCTTGCGGATCGGCAGGTTCGCGATCTGGCCGCCCTGGGCGAGGGACAAATTGGCCCGCCGGCAGGCCTCGATGGTTCCGGCGCGGGTATTGGCAACGGTAGCCTCCACCGCGCCCCGCTCCACGGTCGCGGTGACAACCTGAAGTGGGTTCGGGCGGGATACCCACCAGCCGGCGACGACGATGGCGACTGCGATACCGCCCCAGAGGGCTATGCGCTTGAAGTTCATGGGTTCCTCTTCATCGTTGGCCATCAGCGTCCGCGCCCGGACTCCGGGCATGCCGAATGGATTGCAGGCATTCCCTGTTTCCGGGTCCTATTAGAGCACTTCCTTCGCAGCGGTGAATTGACGCCCATCATGGCCGGGCGGGTTGCAGCCGCTCCCGCAGAACCGGGTACATGGCCTCGGCGGCGATTCGGTGGCCGGCCTCATTCGGGTGCTGGTCGTCCCTGGATACCCACAGATCACGGGTCGCACGGCCACGAAAAGCCGGCAGCAGCGGGATCGGGGGCACGTGCAGGGACCGAAAAAACCGCTCAACTTCCCGCTCCACCGCATCGAACGGGTAATTCTCCAGATCCAGCAACAGCGGAAAAATGAAGACAAGGGGTTCGATTCCCCGCCGCCGGGCATCGGCGATGATTTTCCGGAGGAACTCCTGCTGGCGGCGCCATTCGGCTGTCTGCTGCGGGCTTCCCAGGTAGGCGGCACGGATGTAGTCGCGGTAGTCGGCGTTGAAGGTATTCCGAACCCGCGCGCCGGAATACAGCCGCCACAGCCGGGAATACCGCAGCCAGGGATGGTCGTAGCCAAAACGCTTCTTCAGCGCCGCGATGTACTTTCGGTGGCAGCGGAGCGAGGTGCAAAGGGTGGTGCCGTCGCGCAGGAAGAAGACCACCACCAGCAAGTCCGGCGGATACTCCGGAAACAGCCGCCGGGTGAAATCCAGCCAGTGTTCCGGCTCGGATCCGGAGCGGGCGGCATTGTAGGTGTGAAAGATCTGCCCGCCCCCGTCCCGGTTGAGCCAGCTCTCGATCAGGTCGGTGAAGCGATCCTCGCGCCGGGCGATGCCCTGGCCGAAAGTGACCGAATCACCAAGAAACAGGATCCGCGTGGTGGTCGCTGCCAGGGCCCGCGCATCCGGCTCTTCCTCGCGGAATTCCTGGCGGTTGCTGCGGTCGGCAAACACCCACCGGGTGTCCCGCACCTCCAGTACCGGGGCGTCGGCGCCGGCCAGGAACAGTCCGATTTCCGCGAGCGCCAGGCCGGCGAGCAGGCCAAAACCGACGGCGGCAGCCGCGAGGCCCGGTCGCCGGATCACGGGATCTTCCGCGGCGCCCGGAACAGGGACAACCAGTGCAGCCCGCGCACGAAGACCTTCTGTTCGGTGAAGCCCATTCCACGAAGCTCCCGCATGGTCTGCTCCCGTACCTGGCGAAAGGATTTCTGGTACTGGTGTACGTGCGCCAGGAACCGGACTGCGTTCTCGTCGATGATGACCATATCCGGCTTGATGCGGCGCACCGTTGCGCTGATGCTGCCGTTGGCGATGATGGAGTGAAAGGTCCGGTAGCGGGTGTCCGCCGCCATGGCGTGGAAGTGCTGGGTACCCATGACCCGCACGCTTTTCGCCGGCCCCAGGTGCTCGATCGCTGAACGCAATTCGGTCTCCACCTGCTGATGATCCTGGTGGCGCTGCCAGTGGCCCCGAAGCAGGGTGGCATTGTTGACCAGGTAGCCGGCAGCCAGGGCCCCCACCAGCGCCAGGGTCCGCGTGTCCGGTATCCGGGCGGTGCGCAGCGCGAAAATCGCCAGGGCGAACAGGGCCGGGTAGATGTAGAAGAGGTAGCCCAGGCGGCGATTGGGAAACACGAACAGCAGCAGCAGGAGGATTCCGACCAGTACCGTTTTGACCGTCCGCCAGCGGCGATTTGGCGATTTTTGCAGCAGGCCGACGAATGCCAGGCCGGACACCACCAGGGTCAGCGTGATCGCCCAGCGACTGATTGGGCTGGCGGCTGCCAGTTGTGCGTAGCGGGCCAGGGACTCCAGCAGAACCCGACTCCAGTCCAGGGTCTGCAGGATCGGGATCGCGTTGGACGACTCGTAGGTGATCGGCAGCAGACCGTAGCCCCGCAGCGTGTCCAGCGCAGGCAGGAGGTTGAGCAACGTGAATACCACCACGAAAACCAGTCCGCCAGCTAAGAAGGCGGCGACCTTGCGCCAGTTTCGTTGCGCGTCGTAGACCAGCAGCGCCACGAAGAAGACCAGTGGCATCAACACGCCGTTGTAGTGGATCCAGAGCATGCTCGAGGACAGCAATCCGACGGTGAACCACGTACGCGTCCGGGGTTTCTCCTCCCGCAGCGTGATCCACAGGCACAGCGTGACAAACAGGGCCATCATGCCTTCCGGGCGCACGCCGTGTGAGTAGAAAAAAAAGGCGGGAGAAAGGGAAAACAGGACGACGGTCAGCAGGGCCTGGCGCGGTGTGCTCAGGCGCTCCACCAGCAGGTAGCTGAAGTACAGCAGGGCGAGCGCGGTCAACAGTACGACCACCCTTGCGCCAAATACGGTGAAACCGAAAATGGCGAATACGGCGGAGAAGGGCCACAGGAACAGGCGGGCGTTGTACGGGTTGACCACTTCTTTTGGCGGGTAGCCTTCGAAGAAATCGCTGATCAGGCTCCACGGATGCAGTGCGTAGCTGAAATAGGTGCCTTCGTCACCATAGGGGTAGGAATAGGGTGGCGAGAACCACAGGGTGGCGAGCCCGAACGCTCCCAGGCCGGCCAGGTACCAGCAGAATGCGGACCGGGTGAGCGCCGGCTCGGCACGGAATCGGTGCAGCTGCCGCAGAATTTGCGCGAACATGGGTCAGGGGGCGCCGTTTCGACTTTCCGGGTCCGGCCTCTTCCTGGGCGCCCGGAAAATCGACATCCAGTAGGCACCGTCCATAACGATTTTTTGTTCCCGGAATCCCAGGCTTCGGAGCGTTTGTGCCATGCGCGCACGGGTTTGCGGTATCGAGGCCTGATCCTGCCCGCCGACCCGAAGTACAAAGCCGGCCATAGCGTTGTTGAGCAGCACGATGTGGGGGTGCAGCCGGAGAATTGCCTTCAGAAAGCTGCGGGTCTGGATGATTGCGTGCAGGGTCCGGTATTGCGTCCCCATGGCCAGGATATTCGCTTGCTGTGGACCGACGATGCGGACCGATTCCGGCTTTCCGTACTCCGCGATCACCTTGCTAAGCTGTGCCGCGATTTCCTGGCTGGCCTGGTGCCGGTTCCAGTGCACGCTCATCAACTGGTAAGCGAAAACACCGTACAGCAGGCACAGGCCGGCAAACACGCCAAGCACCCGGCCCGCCGGAACCCGGGCATTGCGCAGGCCGGCGATCGCCAGCGGGATCATGACCGGATACAGGTAGAACAGGTATTCGAGTCGCCGGTTGGGCACGACAAAAAACAGCACTACCAGCATGGCCAGGAAATAGATCTTCAGCAGTCGCCAGCGCCGATCGGCCTGCGGCGCCATTAGCCCGACCAGGGACAGGACGAAAATTCCGATGATCAGGGCGTGGGACCAACCGCCAAAGGCGCTGTCCACCAGTTGCCGGAGGTAATAGGAATAGGAGTCGAACAGCACACGCGCCCAGTCGAGGGTCTCCAGGACCGGAATCTGCTTGGAGGACTCGTGGGTCTCCGGGCTCAATCCGTAGCGCTGAAGGAACTCGGTGGCGGGCAGGACGCTGATCGGAACGAACAAGGCCAGGAAGACGACGCCACCCAGGATAAATCCTCCGACTTTTTTCCAGCTGCGGCCCCGGTCATAGGCCAGCAGCACGATAAAGAACAACGGTGGCATCAGTACGCCGTTGTAGTGGATCCACAAGGTGCAGGAAGCAACGAACGCGACCACCGCGTAGGTCTTCCAGGTGATGTGCGCGGCGCGGATGACCAGCCACAGGGCGATCACGAGGAACAGCGTGAACAGGCCTTCGGGACGCACGCCATGGGACAGGTAGAGAAACATGGGGGTGAAGGACATCACCACGACGCCGAGCAGGGCCTGCCGGTGGCCGCTGATTTGCTCGACGATTCGGAACGTGAAATAGGCCAGCAATAAGGCCCAGAACAGGACCACCAGTCGCGCCCCCAGAAGGCTAAAACCGAAGATCGCGAATACCGCGGCGAACGGCCAGAGGAACAGCCGCTTGGCATACAGGTCGGTGATTTCCTTGACCGGGTAGCCCTCGAAGATATCCGGGATCAGGGTCCAGGGATGCTGTGCCTGGCTGTAGTACTGGTTTTCGTCGCCGAAAGGGTAGGCGTAGCTGGGGAAGAACCACACGGTTAAGGCACCCAGCACCGCGAGGAGTGCGAGGTACCAGTACAGCACCACCCGTGCGAAGGCGGGATCCGTCCAGACCCGGTTCATTACGGTTTTTGCGTCGGCCAACATGCCGCGTCTCTCCCTTTACTGCGTCCCTGGCGCATTCTAGCAGCCGGGTATTCACGCGAAATCCCGCGAGTGGGTCCGGAGTGTGCCCAGCAAGGCAGAGTGGTCCTCGATCCGGTGGGCGATGACGTGCAACACGCGCCCCTCCTTCTGTACCACGCCCTGGATCCCGATCAGTCGCGCCCCCAGCAATTCCCGTTGCTGTTGCTTGGCGAGCCTGGGCCAGACGATGATCTGGCTGTACCCGGTCTCGTCTTCCAGGGTCAGGAAGATGACACCCGAGGCGCTGCTCGGTCGCTGGCGGCAGATCACCAGGCCACCGGTTCGGGTATGGCGACCATGGGCCTGGCGGTGCAGCGCGTCGGCAGCGCACCAGCCCAGGCTATCCAGGCGCGGGCGCAGCAGCGCCAGCGGGTGACGTCCCAGGCTCAGGCCCAGGCTCGCGTAATCCGCGGCGATGTTCTCTCCCTCGCTGGGTGGGCGCAGCATCGGCATGCCCTCCATCGGCGCGTCCAGGGGCAGCCCGTCCAGCGGGGCCGTCTCCGGGGCGAGGACCTGCCAGCTGGCCTGGCGGCGGTTGCCGGCCAGCGCCGCCAGGGCATCGGCGTCCGCCAGTGCCTGCAGGTCCTTTGCGTTCGGGCGCGCTCGTCGGCGCAGGTCGGAAAGTCCGGCAAAAGCCTGCTGGCGCCGGGCCGCTACCAGACGCGCTGCGCCTTTCCGGGACAACCCCTTGACCAGGCGCAGCCCCAGGCGCAGGGCATCGCCTTCCAGGGTGCAGTCCCGGTCGCTGGCGCACACGTCCACCGGCAGTACCCGTACACCGTGGTGGCGGGCGTCGCTGACCAGCTGGGCGGGAGCATAAAAGCCCATGGGCTGACTGTTGAGCAGGGCACAGCAGTATGCCGCCGGTTGGTGACACTTGAGCCATGCGGACACATAGACCAGCAGCGCGAAACTGGCGGAATGGGATTCCGGAAAACCGTATTCGCCGAAGCCCAGGATCTGCTGGAAGATCTGGCGGGCGAAACTTTCCTGGTAGCCGCGACGGCGCATGCCTTCCACCAGGCGTTGTTCGAATGGCTCCAGCCCGCCGTGTCGTTTCCAGGCGGCCATGGAACGCCGCAGGTGATCCGCCTCCCCGGGCGTAAACCCCGCCGCCACCATGGCCAGTTTGATCACCTGTTCCTGGAAAATGGGCACGCCCAGGGTGCGCTCCAGCACATCGCGTACTTCGTCGCTGGGGTAGCTCACCGGTTCTCGTCCCTGGCGGCGGCGCAGGTAGGGATGCACCATGTCGCCCTGGATCGGGCCCGGGCGGATGATGGCGACCTCGATCACCAGGTCGTAGAAACAGGCGGGCTTCAGGCGCGGCAGCATGGCCATCTGCGCCCGTGACTCGATCTGGAACACGCCCAGGGTATCGGCTTCCTGGATCATGGCGTAGACCGCCGGATCCTCCGCGGGAATGTCCTGGAGTCCGAAGGGTCGGCCGCGGCGCGTGGCGATCAGGTCCAGGGCGCGGTGGATGGCGCTCAGCATCCCCAGGCCCAGGCAGTCCACCTTGAGCAGACCGAGGGTCTCCAGGTCGTCCTTGTCCCACTGGATAACGGTGCGACCGGGCATGGCGGCATTCTCGATGGGCACCAACTCCTCCAATAAATCCCGGGCGATCACGAATCCGCCCACGTGCTGGGACAGGTGGCGGGGAAAACCGATCAGTTGCTGCACCAGCCCCATGACCCGGGCCAGCCGTGGGTGGAAGGGATCGAAACCATTTTCGGCGAGTTGTGCCGCCTCGATGCGCCGCCCGTTCCAGCGATGCAGCCCGCCGGCGAGCCGCTCCACCTGTTCCGGCTCCAGCCCCAGGGCCTTGCCCACGTCACGCACCGCGCTGCGCGCCCGGTAGGTGATCACGGTGGCGGCGAGGGCGGCGCGCTCGCGGCCGTACTTCGCGTAGATGTGCTGGATGACTTCCTCGCGCCGGTCGTGCTCGAAGTCCACGTCGATATCCGGCGGCTCGTTGCGTTCCTTCGACACGAAACGTTCGAACAGCATCTCCATGCGCGCCGGGTCCACCTCGGTGATTCCCAGGCAGTAGCACACCGCCGAGTTGGCGGCGGAGCCCCGGCCCTGGCAGAGGATGTTGCGGGAACGGGCATAGCGGACGATCTCCTCCACGGTCAGGAAAAAGGGTTCGTATTCCAGTTCCGCGATCAGCCGTAATTCGTGATCCACCTGTGCGCGCACGGGGGCGGGCGCGCCTTCGGGCCAGCGCCGGCGCATGCCCTTGGCGGTGCGTTGCGCAAGCCAGCTGCGGGCGGTGTGCCCGTCGGGAACCAGTTCCCGCGGGTATTCGTAGCGCAGGCTGTCGAGCCGGAAATCGCAGCGGGCGGCGATGTGCAGGGTTTCCGCGAGCAGTTCCGCCGGGTAGCTTCCGGCCAGGCGCTGGCGATTGCGCAGGCAGCGCTCGCCATTGGGAAACAGGGCATTCCCGGCGGCGTCCACGGTGGTGCCCAGGCGGATGGCGGTGAGGGTGTCCTGCAGGGGTCGCCGGGTGCGCAGGTGCATGTGGACATCGCCGGCGGCGACCAGCGGCAGGCCGGTGTGGCGGGACAGGTCCTGCATGCCCGCCAGGTGTTCCGGGTCACGGTCGCCGGCCAGCAGTTCCACCGCCAGCCAGCCGCGTTCGCCAAACTGATCGCGAAACCATCCCACCTGCTCACAGCGCCGGGCAGGCTCCGGGTCCGGCAGGTACAGGGCCAGGCAGCCGGGCGCCATTTCTTCCAGGCCGGACCGCGCCAGCCGGTAGCGGCCCTTGGGGGCGGCCCGCCGGGCGGCCGTGATCAGCCGGCTCAGGGCCCCCCACGCGGCCCGGTCCGGAACCAGCAAGACCAGCCGCAACCCGTCCTCCAGCCGCAGTTCGCTGCCGAGGATCAGGCGAAAGGCGTCGCCGTAGTCCGTCGCCGCCTGGTGGGCGCGCACCGCGCCCGCCAGCGAGCACTCGTCGGTGAGGGCCAGGCCCGCATATCCCAGTTCCGCGGCGCGCTGCACCAGCTCTCCGGGATGGGAGGCCCCGCGCAGGAAACTGAAGTTGGAGAGGGCGTGGAGTTCGACATAATCCGGGGGCATGGGGCGAAAGACTGTATATATATACAGTAGTTACCGCAAGCGGTTTCCCTAAGCGGTTTCCCTGGCCAGGGACCCTCCGCTACGCTTCGGACCCTTGGCGGTCGCCTGGCAAGCCTGCGCGACGCCGTAATTCCGGGAGGACCATGCGCCCCGATCTCCCCGCCATCCTCGCCCGGCAGTTGGCCTGCCACCGGGAGCTGTTGCCCGCCATACGCGCCGATCAGGACCCGGACATCCTGCACCGTTTCCGGGTGACGCTGCGGCGCGGCCGCGTGGCGCTCCGGGAACTGGGCGGGCGCCCGGCGCGACGGTTGTCACGGGATTTGCGGTGGCTTACCGCGGCAACCGCGGCCCGCGACCACGATCTGCTACTGGGTCGGCTGGCGGAGTTTCGCGCCACTGCCGGACCACCGGTTCCCGGTCTCGACCGACTGGTTACGGCCGTGGCGGAGCAGCGCGAACGATCGGTTGCCCGGCTGCTGGCGTGCCTGGACGACCAGCGCTACGCGCAGATCCTGAAGCGCTGGCAACGGCTGGCCAAGCCCGGTCGTAAAATGGACCTGCGGGAGCAGGCGGCCGAGTCACTGTGGCTGGCCTTCGCACACCTTAACCGGGACCTGCGGGCCGCCGGTCCGGGAGCTCCGGCGGTGGAGTTGCACCGCTTGCGCAAGTCGGCCAAACGTTTTCGTTATCTGCTGGAGTTCGATACCCCGGGGGGACGGGCGCCAAAAAAGGTATTGCGCTGCTGTCGCGCCTTGCAGGATGCGCTGGGCGGAATCCAGGACTGCAGCGTGCAGCAACGCCTGATCCTTGATTACCGGGATGCCCTGGTTCCGGAATACAAACCGGCTGCGGCGGATGCGATTCTCGCCTGGCTGCGGGGTACGGAAACGGCCTATCGCAAGCAGGTCCGCAGCGCACTCAGAAAGTTCCGCAAACTCGGCTACCATCGGGAGCTCATCGAACTGATCAACGGGCTGCGCGAGCCCGCCCGGGAGGCGCCCATGCAACACGATCACGAACTGCTGCTGCTGCGCCACGCCAAGTCGGACTGGGATAGCGGTGCAGGCAGCGATTTCGAGCGACCCCTCAACCGGCGCGGGCGCGAAGACGCCCCGCGGGTGGGTCAGCTGCTCAGCGAAAAGGGCTGGGTGCCGGACTTCGTGCGTGCCTCGCCGGCCCTGCGGGCCTGGCAGACGACTATTGCCGCCTGCGAGGAAGTGGGGTTCGGTGGCGAGCGCATTGAATTTGACCGGCGCCTGTACCTGGCGGACCTGGACCGGCTGCTGGGGGTGCTACGGGAAACGCCGGATGTGGTCCGCCGCCTGTTACTGGTCGGACACAACCCGGGGTTTGAGGACCTGGCGCGCCACCTGGGCGTGACCGAGCCGGCGGATGGCAAATTCCTGCCGACTGCGAGCCTGGCGCGCATCGCGTTCAACGGCTCCTGGTCGGCGCTTACCGCGGGGGAGGCGAGCACCGTCAACGAACTGATCCGGCCGAAGGATTTGTAATACCGCGTGACGAAAGTGTGCCAGGCCACCACTCCTGTCCCGGGTCCCGTTCGCGTCGTGTCGGCTATCCCGCCTGTTTGGGAATTCGGATCTTTTGCCCCGGATAAATGAGATCCGGGTCCTTGATGACTTCCCGGTTGGCCTCGAAGATCTTCGGATACAGGCTGGCCTTGCCGTAGAAGCGCTTGGCGATACCGGAGAGGGTATCGCCGCGGACGATCACGTAGTACTCCACGTCGTCGGCCAGGGGCGGCGCCTCGATTTCCGTTTTCACTTCCTTTACGCCGACCACATTGCCGGCCATCAGGATCGCTTTCTCCACGGCCACCGGGTCATCCGATTTTCCGAACAGGCTTGCCACCCCGTCTTTTACCTTGACCAGCAGCCCGCTAATGCCCGGGTTGTCCTTCTCGATATGTTGCTGAATCTTTTCCCCGCCCTCGTCTTCGGAATCAAAAAGTTTCTTGCCCATATCCATCGCGTAGTCAAACAGTCCCATGGTTTTTCTCCTTTACCGATTTTGTGTTGCTTTGCCGGGCTCCCTCCAGCAGGGAGCTGAGCTCGGAGATCTTCTCGATGTGCTCATCGATGCGTGCCTGCTCCAGCAGGGAAACCGGTTCACCGCTGGCGCGAACCTCGTCGAGAATTTTTTCGATGCCGCGTCGTTCCGCCAGCAGCCTTTCGGCCAGGCGTTCGCGCCAGTCCGCGACCCGGGTCAACGCAGGAACTTTCCCGCCAGGCCGATCAGGTCATCCGCCACGCTGCCGTCACCGTCCAGATCCAGCAGCGAGGCAAGCCCACCGAGCTGGTCCTGGGGAGGCGCTGCCTGCAGATTGCGACTGCGCGCACCCTTGTTCATGGAGCCCATGGCCATGGCCGCGATAATCGGCAGCATCTGCTTGAGGATACCCAGGTCCAGGCCGGTTTCCTGTGCGGCGGTGGAGGCCGCATCACGGCTCGCCTTCTTGCTGCCCAGCAGGTGTCCGAGAATGCTGTTTCCGTCGTCCCGGGTATCCGGTTCGGTCAGTGCCGCCGGATCGTCCAGGTAGCGTTCGTGGTTGCCCTGGCCCAGGGCCGAGAGCAGCTCGGACAGGCCGCCTTCCCGGGCCATGTTGCGTTTCAGGCCACCGGATACCGCCGGCAGCAGGCTGGCCACGGCGCGCTCGGTGTCGCGTTGATCCAGCCCGAATTGCCGGCCGAGCTGGCGCATGGTGTCACCGCCGGAGGCGTTGAGGATTTCACTGAGGATATTCACTTTCGGAGTCTCACCAATGCGTTATTGCATTTCCTATGATACGCGCGGCGTTACGCGGGAAAAGGAAATAGTACGCACCCAAAATCCACTGTTTGCGGGGTTTTCGGGCCCCGGCTCATATGCGTGTACCGGGTACCGGCGGCTCGGGCTCGCTTTCGTCGAAGATGTAATCCTTGTATTCGCTGCCATCTTCGCGCCAGGGCTTCTGCGCGCGGTAGCTCTCCAGCTTGGCGCGGAAGCGGGCAATCTCCTCCGTGTCACCCGCGGCGCGTGCCTTGTCGATGGCCTGCTGCTGAATCTGCAGGGCGCGCGCGAAATCGCCCGACTCCGCGAGGGCGGCCGCCAGGGTGTCCAGCCCGGCGATATCGTCCTGTTTCCCGGCGCGCGCCAGCGCCAGCGCCCGGGGACCGTCCCGAACCGCCGGGTCCGGACAGGTTGCCAGGGTATAGGCCAGGTTGTTGCTCGCCGGCGCATAGCCCCCGGCGACGGCTTTTTCGAACCACTGCACCGCTGCGGCACAATCCCGTTCCACGCCGTAGCCTTCGGCCAGGAAAATACCCAGATAGTCCATGCCGCGGGCGGAACCCGCATCCGCGGCGCGGCGGTACCAGGTCAGGGCCTCGGCCAGGTCGCGGGGACGTCCCTCGCCATGCTGGTAGTACTCGCCAATGCGCACCTGGGCCCGCGGCAGCCCGTCTTCGGCGGCCTGCAGGTACCAGCGGTAGGCGGGACCGTGTTTTTCCAGCAGTTCGTAATAGACCCCCAGCAGGAACGCGGCGCGCGTATTGCCGGATTCCGCCGCCAGCTCGGCCTGCGGCAGCCAGTCGGGATCCTCTGCCAGGGCATCGCCGCTTGCCGGCGCCGCGGCCAGCGCCAGGCTGATGACCGGGGTGATGACCATGGTGGTGCCCAGCGCGGCGGCCAGGATCACGGCTCGAAGGGGTGCCCGCAGGCGGGTGGGGACAGGCATCGGCGCTCAGCTCCGCAAACGACGAGAATCGTCGCGCAAGCATACCCGACCCCGGGCGTGGCTTGCTTCGTGCCCGTGCTTTTCAAGCGCCGATGCGGCCGCTAGAATGCTTTCTTTTGTGCAGTGCAGCAAAGTCTCATGACCGTAATCCGCCAGCAAGACTTCATCACCAGCATCCGCGACGCGTTGCAGTACATTTCGTTTTACCATCCTGCGGATTTCGTTCGTGCCATGACGGATGCCTGGCAGCGCGAGCAATCCCCCGCCGCCCGGGACGCCATGGCCCAGATTCTCATCAATTCGCGCATGGCGGCGGAGGGCCACCGGCCGGTCTGCCAGGACACCGGTATTGTGGTGGTGTTCCTGGAAATTGGCATGGACGTGCGCTGGGAGGCCGAACTGGCAGTGGAAGAAATGGTCAACCAGGGCGTAGCCGAGGCCTACACCGATCCGGACAACCCCTTGCGTGCATCGATTGTGAGCGATCCGGCCGGCGCCCGCCGCAACACCGGCGACAACACGCCGGCGGTGATCCACACCCGCGTGGTGGCCGGTGACCGGGTCAGTGTGACGGTGGCCGCCAAGGGCGGCGGCTCGGAGAATAAATCCCGATTCACCATCCTCAATCCCTCCGACAGCGTGGTGGATTGGGTGGTCGATACGGTTCCCACCCTCGGCGCGGGATGGTGCCCCCCGGGTATCCTCGGCATCGGCATCGGTGGCAGCGCCGAGAAAGCCATGCTGCTGGCCAAAGAAGCGTTAATGGACCCCATCGACCTGCCGCAGCTGGCGGCCCGGGGTCCCGCCAACCGGGTAGAGGAATTGCGTCTGGAAATCGCCGAACGGGTCAATGCCCTGGGTATTGGCGCCCAGGGACTCGGCGGACTGACCACGGTTCTGGACGTGAAGATTCGCGATTACCCGACCCACGCCGCGTCGCTGCCGGTGGCCCTGATTCCCAACTGCGCCGCTACCCGCCACGCGCACTTCGTACTCGATGGCAGCGGCCCGGCGCAACTCGATCCGCCGTCCCTGGCGGACTGGCCCGAGATCGCCTGGTCCGCGGGGGAAACCGCGCGCCGCGTGAACCTGGACGGATTGACTCGCGTCGACCTTGCGGACTGGCAGCCAGGCGAGACCTTGCTCATCAGTGGCAAGCTGCTCACCGGGCGAGACGCCGCCCACCGGCGCCTGGCGGGCATGCTGGAACGGGGTGAGCCATTGCCGGTGAATTTTCGTGACCGGTTTATCTACTACGTCGGCCCGGTGGACGCGGTCCGCGACGAGGTGGTCGGACCCGCCGGCCCCACCACGGCCACGCGCATGGACAAATTTACCGAGGTGATGCTGGAAAAGACCGGGCTCATCGGAATGATCGGAAAGGCGGAACGCGGTGCCATCGGACGCGAGGCTATCGCCCGCCACGGCGCGGTGTACCTGATCGCGGTGGGCGGCGCCGCCTACCTGGTATCCAAGGCCATCCGCGCCTCGCGGGTGCTGGCTTTCGAGGACCTGGGTATGGAGGCTATTTACGAGTTCGAGGTCGAGGACATGCCGGTGAGCGTGGCGGTGGATGTCCATGGCAACTCGGTGCATGAGTCCGGCCCGGCCGAATGGAAACAACGTATTGCCGTATCCCAGATTCACTGAAGCCCGGACCACCGCCGGCCGCCAATCCTCACCATCACCATTGGAGAAGCAAACATGGCACGCATTACGCCAATTCTTCTGATCGCGGGCAGCCTGCTACTGGGGGCCTGCGGCTCCGCCGCGCCCACCGAGCAGCTCACGGAGATCCAGTCCCAGCTGGCCAAGGGTTTTAGCATGACCCCGGAACAGAGCAGCCAGGTTGGCACCCTGGTGGAGCAGGGCAAAAAGGCCCTGGAGGCGGGGGATGCCGCGGCGGCGGGCAAGGCCTTCAGTGAAGCGTTGGCGGTCCTCAAGATCGCCGAGGACACCGCCATGTTCAACAAGTCCGAGTAGTCCCCGCCGGGCGCGCCCGGATGGATTCCATGCCACGCGTTGGTTTCGTAAGCCTGGGCTGTCCCAAGGCACTGGTGGATTCCGAGCGCATCCTCACCCAGTTGCGTGGCGAGGGGTACCAGGTTGCGGACCGCTACGACGGCGCCGACCTGGTGATCGTAAATACCTGCGGATTTATTGACGCCGCGCGGGAGGAGTCGCTGGAAGCGATCGGCGAGGCGCTGGCGGAAAACGGTCGGGTGATCGTCACCGGTTGCCTGGGTGTCCACGAGCAACTGATCCGTGATGCCCATCCGCGGGTGCTGGCGGTCACCGGGCCACACGACTACGAGGCGGTCATGGCACAGGTGCATGCCCACCTGCCGCCAGTGGCGGCCCATGCGGGCGAGGCGCGGGTGCCGGTGGAAGGTGTGCGCCTGACTCCACGCCACTACGCCTACCTGAAGGTCTCCGAAGGCTGCAACCACAAATGCAGTTTCTGCATTATTCCGCAGATGCGCGGCCGCCTGGCGAGCCGCCCATTGCCGGAAGTCCTGGAGGAGGCCGAACGCCTGGTGGCCACGGGCGTGCGGGAGTTACTGGTGATCAGCCAGGACACCAGCGCCTACGGCGTCGATCGTCGCTTCGAACCCGTATTTCACAACGGCCGCCCGCTTCAGACCCGCTTCCAGGACCTGGTGGCTGCGCTTTCGGAACTCGGTGTATGGGTTCGGTTGCACTACGTGTATCCCTATCCCCACGTGGACCAGGTGATCCCGCAGATGGGCATCGGCGGCTTGTTGCCCTACCTGGACGTGCCCCTGCAGCACGGCAGCCCGCGCATCCTGAAGGCGATGCGCCGGCCGGCGGCGACCGAAAATACGCTGGAGCGGATCCAGCGCTGGCGGGATACCTGCCCGGAACTCACCCTGCGCAGCACCTTTATCACCGGGTTCCCCGGGGAGACCGATGAGGACTTCGAAATGCTGCTGGAATTCCTCGAAGCCGCGCAGTTGGACCGGGTGGGCTGTTTCACGTATTCAGCGGTGGCTGGCGCCGCTGCCAACGCACTGCCGGACCATGTGCCCGCGGAATTGGCGGCCGAACGCCAGGAAATTCTTATGCACGCCCAGCAGGCCATCAGCGCGGCACGTCTGCGGGGGAAGATCGGCAGCGAAATCGAGGTGCTGGTAGACGAGGTGGAGCCGGACCGCGCCATCGCCCGCGGCCCCGGGGACGCACCCGAGATCGATGGCCAGGTATTCGTGGAAACCTTCGAGGACCTGAAACCGGGCGACCGGGTGCGGGTACGGGTTAGCGGTTCCTCCGAGCACGACCTTTTCGCGGAGACCATCTAGCCAGCGTCGGCACCCTAGGAACCAGCTGGCGATATCGATGCGGATCGCCGGCTACCGCCCCGGGTGGTCGTCCGGAGGCGGTATGCGGCTACGGGACCGGCGCTATGCGGAGCTGGTCTGTTCCTCCAGCGGACGATCCCCCGGCAGTGCCATGGCTGCCATTGCGGAAATCGCCGCCAGAATCGCCATGGTGCCAAACACCCACTCGAAGCCGCCGGTGGTTCCGTTGATCCAGGCGACAAAAGCGATCGCCGCCGGCGCGGCGCCGAAGGCGAGGATGAACTTGACGCCGAAGGCCAGGTTCACATGCTTTTGCGGGGTGATGCGCGCCAGCAGCATGTTTTCCGATGGCAGGGCCGCTGTGCTCAGCAGCACGGAAAGGGTTGCCGCGGCGATCAGCGGCAGTCCCGCGGCCAGGATCAGGAACACCAGTACCGGGGTCTGGATCAGGATCGCCCCGAGGTAGACACGCTTCAGGGGATAGTGGTCGGCGAGGTGGCCACCCACCAGCTGCATGACCGCCGCCACGCCGTAGACCATGGTCACGATCATTCCCACGCCGAGGGTCCCTTCGCCGAGCCAGTGTTCCAGGCGCACGTCGAAGACCTTGGGAAATGCGGTCTGGCTGGCCTGGTAGATGAAACCCAGGCAGAACATGGTCACCGCCAGCATGGCGAAAGAGCGCAGCATGTCGCCGCGGGAATGCTGGGTACGGCGGATGTTGCGATCGCCGTCGTCCACCCAGCCGCGCAGGGTGCTGATCCCCAGGGCAATTCCGATCAGCAAGCACACCACGCCGGGAACCGCGAAGGCCGCTTGCCAGCCAAATTGGTCGGTGAGAAAACCCGTCAGGCCACCGGCGGCGGCCACGCCGAAGCCACCGAAAATCCCGTTCAGGCCAAGCGCCTTGCCGCTGGCCTGGCTGGTACGCACGACCCACGGAATGCCCACCGGGTGGTAAATGCCGGCGAACACGCCGAGCGCGGTCAGGCCCCACCACAGGGATACGGAGCCGTCCGCCAGGGCGCAACCCAGGCAGGACACGCCCAGGCCGAGAAACATGATGGTCAGCATGCCGGGGGCGTGCCAGCGGTCGGTGATCCAGCCCACCGGCACGGCCACCACGCCTACCAGCAAGGCGCCGATGGTCCACAGTTCGATCAGCTCGTGGTAGGGACGATGCCACTCGTTTTCCAGCGCCAGCACGATGACGAAGAAGAACGCCGTCAGCAGGTGCATGGTGGCGTGCCCGGCGGCGGAGAAGGCCAGGGACAGGCGGCGGCGGGCGTGTTCAGTCATATTCGTTCACCGGGTTGGCGTCCCGCGCTCAGGGCCAGCAGGCCCAGGATTGAGCCCAGGCCGATTGTAATGACACCCAGCAGCCACGCAAACACCGAATCACCGCCACCGGCCAGGTCCAGTGCCAGGCCCACCGCCAGCGGTCCCACGATGCCGGCGGAGAAGCCCAGGATGCTGTGCACCGCCATGGCGGCACCGCGCAGGTCCGCCGGCGTGGAATGGATCACGCCCGCGGTGATCGCGCCGGAGTCGGCCAGAATGAACACGTTATAGACCAGCGCCAGCCCCGCGAGCCACCGGTAGGAGCCGCCGGCCGCCGCTCCCAGCGCCACTGCCAGCAGAAGGGAAATGGCCATTACCACGCGGATGGTGCGCCGGCGCCCCATGAGCCGCGCGATTTCCGCGCCCAGTACGCTCGCCGGAACCCCGCCCAGGGCCACCAGCGTGGCGACGTTGCCCGGATCCCAGGCGCCGGGATCGGTGCCCTGCCGGGCCAGATTGAAACCCAGCAGCGCCACCAGCCAGGCACGCAGGGCCAGCAGTTCCCAGGAGTGCCCGGCATAGGCCAGTGACCAGGTGAGGATCGCCGGGTTGCGCAGCACCGGCAGGAAATTCAGGGGGTGTCTGCTGCCGCCCGTGGTGGCCGCACGGGGCGGTATGCTGAGTAGCACCAAGACGGCCGCCAGTAGCGTTCCCGCGGCGGCTACTGTGAAAGCGGCGCGCCAGTCCGACCAGTCGCTGGCATGCGTGGCCAGCCAGTAGGAGAGCGCAGTGCCGATGCCGAAGGTGGCGGTGTAATAGGGAGTCGCCCGAACTGCGATCTCGTGGGGCAGCCGGTCGGTGAGCATCTTCAGTCCCGGCATGTAGGTGCCGGCGAGGCCCGCACCCGCCAGCGCCTGGAACGCCGTGGCACTCCACAGGTCGCTTGCCAGCCAGGCGAATCCGGCATTTCCGAGTCCCGCAAACAGTGCGCCCGCCAGCCAGATGCGGCGCGGATCGTTGTGATCCGTCAGACCCACCAGTGGCGGTACCGCCACCACGTAGCCGACAAAAAAGGCACTGGCGATCCAGCCGGCCTGGGTATTGCTTAATCCCCAGCTCAGCTGCAGCTCCGGCAGCACCGTGGCGTAGGTGGCGAAACCCGCCATGCTCAGCACTTGGGCCAGGCACATGAGTGCGACCAGCGGCAGCGGCCGGTTCACGGGGCGGCGTCGCTGTCAGCCACTTTGCCGTGGTGCAGGCGAACCAGTTCACGAAACTCCGCGAAGCTGTCCATCACCACGTGAGGCTGGTGGGGGTGCGCACGGGTGCCCGGAAAAATCTTCATGATCCAGCGGGGATCCCAGTGGGCGCCGTTGTAGAACACGCTGGTCACCGCCGCGCGCCGGGCGGAGATGATGTCGGTGGTGGAATCGCCCACGTACCAGCAATGCAGACCGGGGTTCTCGCCCACGTCTTCAATGGCCTTGAGAATCGGATCCGGAAAGGGCTTTCGCCGCCGGGTTTCATCGCCTCCCACCACGACGTCGAAGAGATCCTTCCAGCGGCCGTCCTCGATGATTTCCAATTCGTGTTCCAGGAATTCCCGGTCCCGGTTGCTCATCACGCCAACGCGAATTCCCAGTTTCTTCAGGTACACCAGCATGTCCCGCACGCCGGGCTCGAAAGGAACCACCGCACCGAAGTGGCGCCGATAACATTCATTGAAGGCGTGGTGAGCGATGCGCTTGGCTTCGTCATCGGAACCGAACAACACTTCGAAGATGTCGGTGCGCGAGATCTTGCGGTCCGCCTTGATCTTCGGGTGCAATTGCTTGCGGTCGCGGACGTACTCTACCAGTCTGGCATCTTCCACGGTCTTGCTCTTCGCCGGGTCAATGAGCCGCCCGGTCAGGCCGAGCTCATCGAATCGCGGCAACAGGTCATCCACCGCCCGGTACATGGCGTCGAGGGTGTCCGCCAGCGTGGCATGCCAGTCAAACAGGATAAAACGCGGCGGCGCCAGCACGCTGGTGTTCTGCCACTCCGGGAAAAAGCTGCTGAACAGGCGCTCGGTACGCTCGTTGCAATCCCGGTTGTCCAGGGCGTGGCGGATACAGCAGACCACCAATTTTTCCAGTTCCTCGAAATCGTCGACCACCGAGTCCGGCAGCCAGGGGTGCTCGACCGAGCCCGGGAAAATCTTGCGCAACCAGCCATCGTCCCAGTTCGCGCCGTTGTAAAAGATGCTGCTCAACCCCGCCTTGCCAGCGGCGGCAATATCTGTGGTGGAGTCGCCCACGTACCAGACATTGGTGGCCGGGACCGCATACAGATCGTCCAGGGCGCGGATCAGTACTTCCGGGTTGGGTTTGTGCCAGGTGGCGTCGTCGCCACAGGCGATGGCATCGAACAACCCGACCCAGTCTTCTCCGAGCCGTTCCAGTTCGTGTTCCAGGAATTCCCGGGAGCGATTGCTGGCGATCCCGAGCCGCACGCCTTCCGCGCGTAGTCGTCGCAGTCGTTGTGGAATACCGGTCTCGAAGGGCCGAACCTCACCGAAATGGCGGCGGTAGCAAACATTGAATGCCTCGTGAGCCAGTTGCTTGGCGGCGGCGTCGGAACCGAACAACACCTCGAAGATATCGGTCCGCGATACCCGCCGTTCGGCACGCAGTTTTGGGTGCAGCGCGTGGTGTTGGTGTACGTAGGCCACCAGCTTGGCGTCGTCGATGGTCTTGCAGTCGGAAACCGGGGCCAGCCGCTGCGCCAGGCCCAGCGGTCCGATCTGGGTAAGCATTTCATCGACGGCTGCATACATCGCGTCCAGCGTGTCCACCAGGGTGGCATGCCAGTCAAAAAGCAGGATGCGGGGAGGGCGCAGGGCGGGCATGCGCTCGGACCGGTTGTCGCGGCCGCTATTCTTCCGGGCGCCAGCCGAACTCTTCGACGACCCGGAAGATATCGGATTCCGAAATGACGCCGATCGGCTGCCCGTTCTCGGTTACCGCAACGCGGCGAAAATCGCGCTCGTTCATCAGCGAGGCAACGTCCGTCAGGCCGGTGTCCGGCGGAACGCTGACCAGGGGTTTGCTGGCGATCTCGCCCACCTGGATCGCGGCGGCCGCGCGGTTCTCGCCGACGATGCGGGAAACTACATCGTGCTCGGTCATGATGCCCCAGACGCCGTCGTCGCCGGGTTCCACCAGCACCGAGGAGAAGCCGTTCTCCCGCATGTAGCGGGTGGCGTCCGCAATCGTGGTGTCTGCCGGCAGGGAACGCATTGGAGACATGACGCCCGCTGCGGTTCGTGGTTGGCGGCCGGAATCCTTCATCGCACGGATCGGGTCGGCGATACGCTTGGCTTCGCGCTCCTCCCGCTGGGCGAGTACCGCCCGGCGACGTTCCTCCTCGAATCGCGCGAGGTCATCCGCCTCGTTGGTGATTTTGGCGATGAGCGCATCGGCAAAGCCGCTGGTGCTGACGGTAATGGCGCCTTCCATCTGACGGGCAAAATCATAGGTAACGGTACGGTCGGCGATTACCTTTGGAAACGCGGCGTTAATCAGGACTGCTGCTTCCTTCCAGCCGAGAAACTCCAGCATCATTACGCCGGACAGCAGCAACGACGAGGGATTGACTTTGTTTTGATTGGCGTACTTGGGCGCGGTTCCGTGGGTGGCCTCGAACACCGCGATCTCGTCGGAGATGTTGGCCCCGGGAGCGATGCCTACGCCACCGACCTCCGCAGCCGCGGCATCAGAAAGGTAGTCACCGTTGAGATTCATGGTGGCGATCACGTCGAACTCCGCAGGACGCAACTGCAGCAGCTGGAAAATGATGTCGGCGATACGGTCCTTGATCACGATCTTGCCTTCCGGTTGGCGGCCGTTGTACTCGGTGTAGAGCTGTTCCTCGGTGATCAGCCGGTCACTGAACTCGGCCTTTGCGACTTCATAACCCCAGTTGCGGAACGCGCCTTCCGTGTACTTCATGATGTTCCCTTTGTGTACCAGGGTGACGCTTTCCCGATCGTTGTCGATAGCGTACTGAATGGCTTTGCGCACCAGTCGCCGGGTGGCGAAAGGGCTGATCGGTTTGATTCCCAGGGCGGCCTGGTCGAAAAATTCGGCGCCCATTTCCTCTCGCAGGAAGCGGGAAAGTTTTTCCGCTTCGTCGCTGCCGCTGCGGTACTCGATACCCGCGTATACGTCTTCGGTGTTTTCCCGGAAAATCACCACGTCCACGTCCTCGGGAGAACAAAGCGGCGAGGGCACACCGGCGTAGTAGCGGACCGGTCGTACGCAGGCGTACAGGTCCAGTTCCTGGCGCAGGGACACGTTCAGGGAACGGAAACCGCCGCCCACCGGGGTGGTCAGGGGTCCTTTGATGGCAACCCGCAGGTCGCGGATCGCGTCAAGCGTCTCAGCGGGAAAATAGTCGCCGTCGTACAGGCCGGCGGCCTTTTCGCCGAGGAATAACTCGCACCAGGCGATGCGGCGCTTGCCGCCGTATGCCTTTTCCACCGCCGCGTCCCATACCCGCAGACAGGCGTGGGTGATATCCGGCCCGATCCCGTCCCCTTCGATGTAGCCGATGATCGGCTGATCCGGAACGATCGGGCGACCCTTCTCGATGCGAATTTTCTCGCCGTGGGCGGGGAGCTGTACGTGTTTCACCGGGCGTGGTCTCCGAAGGGCGGGGCGGGCGCGGAGTGTATCAAAGCCGTGCAAATCGCTCCATTTGCCCGCCGGGTCGCTGCTGAACCCAGGACGAAAAAGGGCGCCGGCCCCGAAGCGGAACCGGCGCCGCAACATCGTTTGCTCAGTGGCCTTTGTATTCGCGGGTCAGCTTGAAGATCACCGGGCTGAGAACGGCCAGTGCAATCAGGTTGGGAATCGCCATCATGCCATTGAGCACGTCCGCCAGCAGCCAAATGAATTCCAGGCTTCCGCTGGCGCCGGCCATGATCGCCAATACCCAAAGTACCCGGTAGGGAGTAATGACTTTGGTGCCGAACACGAATTCGGCGCAGCGTTCGCCATAGTAGCTCCAGCCCAGGATGGTGGTGAAGGCAAAGATGATCAGGCCGAAGGTCACCACGAAGTTGCCGAAGCCGGGCAGCCCGGTGCCGAAGGCGGTTGTGGATAGGGTTGCACCGGTTTCGCCACTGGTCCATGTGCCGGTCAGGACAATCACCAGGGCGGTCATGGTGCAAAGGATGATGGTGTCGATGAAAGTCCCGAGCATGCCGATCATTCCCTGTCGCACCGGGTCGTTGGTGGCCGAGGCCGCGTGGGCAATGGGAGCACTTCCCAGTCCCGCCTCGTTGGAGAACACGCCGCGCGCCACTCCGAAGCGGACGGCGGCCCATATCGCGGCTCCGGCGAAACCACCGGTCGCCGCTGTGCCGGAAAAAGCGCTGGAAACGATAGTTGATAGAGCCGCCGGAACCTCGCTTGCGTTAGCAAGGATGATGACCAGGGCGCCACCTGCGTAAACGATCGCCATTAACGGCACGAGAGCCTCGGCCACGTGAGCGATCCGCTTGATGCCGCCGAACACTACCAGTGCCACTAAAATCATGATTGCGAGTCCGGTGGACCACTCGGGAAATCCAAAGTTGCTTTCGACGGCGTCCGCCACCGAATTCGATTGCACCATGTTGCCAATGCCAAAGGCCGCCACCATGCCGAAAATGGCGAAGGCGAAGCCCAGCCAGGCCCATCCGGCGCCCATCCCGTTCTTGATGTAGTACATCGGTCCGCCTACGTAGCGGCCGCGGTCATCTACTTCCCGGTACTTCACGGCGAGTACCGCCTCGCCGTACTTGGTGGCCATGCCCACCAGGGCGGTAATCCACATCCAGAACACCGCCCCGGGTCCGCCGAGCGCGATGGCGGTGGCCACCCCGGCGATGTTGCCGGTACCGATGGTGGCGGACAGCGCGGTCATCAGGGCCTGAAACGGCGTGATGTCTCCATCGCCTTCCGCTTTGCGGCCTTTCCACAGCATGGCAAACGCCGTGCCGACCCTGCGCCAGGGCATCAGGCGCAGGCCGATGGTCAGGTAGGCGCCGACGCCAAACAGGGCGGCGAGCATGAACGGACCCCATACGATCCCGCTGACCTCGTTAAGGATGTCTGTCATGTGTTCCTCCTGGATTCCGGATTGGTTTGCCGGGAAGCTCGGTGCATGATGGGTTATGGGTTTTGGTTGCACCACCCGGGTTGAGGGGATCATAAACTGCCGACCAACACCGGCAAAGGTGTGTCGGTTTGCTGCCGCCGGGCACGAACACCGGGGCGCGACCGATGCCTATACTAATTAGTATGCGTTGTCATCGAATCGGAGCGGGCCAACCCCGGCGGCAGGGCTGGTTTGGTTCCGGGCTCGGATTCCCTGCCGCCCTGTTGTTGTGGATGGGACTGTCCACCGCCCTGGCGGGCCCCTGGCCTCACCGTTCCAGTGACGTGCTCCCGGATCCGCGGGTGCAGTGGCACCAGCTTGCCAACGGCATGCGAATCGCCCTGCTTCGGCACCCGCTCCCGGCCGGGCAGGTCAGCCTGCGCCTGCATTTCCAGGTCGGATCTCTGGATGAACGGGATGGCGAGCAGGGCTATGCGCACCTGCTCGAGCACATGGCCTTCCAGGGTTCCGGGGAACTGGCATCCGGCGGCCTGGTGCAGCACCTGCAGGACCTGGGCATGTCCTTCGGGCCACACACCAACGCGTTCACCACCCATGCTGGGACGACCTACCGCCTGGAAGTCACCCGCAATGCCCCGGAGATTCTGGACGACGTCCTGGGCTACCTGCGAGGTATCGCGGACGGCCTGCATCTGGAGGCCGCTGAACTGCAGGCGGAGAGCGCCGTCGTGTTGCGGGAGATGGCATTGCGTGATTCCCCGCAACAGCGCGCCAGCAAGGCGCGCCTGCATTTTGTCTTCCGGGGTACGCCGCTGCCGGAGCGGGATCCTGTCGGGCGCGCGGATACGTTGCGTGCGGTCACCAGCGCCGGCCTGCGAGCCTTTTACCGGCGTCACTACCATCCGCGCCGGACTCTGCTGGTGGCGGTCGGGGACTTTGAACCCGCCGCGTTGCTGGCGCAGTTGCGTCGTCGCTTTGACACCTTTCGCGGCAGCGACAAGGCGGTTGAGCCGGCGACGCTGGAAATTCCGCGGCGACCAGCAGCGGTGGACACCTACCCGCGCCGCGGTCGCCAGGTGGAGGCCAGCCTGACGCTGCTGCGTCCGCGGCTTCCGGATACCCGTGCGCAGCGGGCCCGGGACACCGAACTGTGGCTGGCACACCGGATGCTGGAATACCGCCTTAGCCAGCTTGGCCAGGGATCGGATCCACCGTTGCGGGTCGGCACGGTGCACGACGAAATCCTCTGGGGCCAGGCCCGCTTGCTGGTGCTGGCCGCGGTTTGCCGAAACGATCGCTGGGCAGTTGCATTGGGGGCACTGGAGCGCAGCTTGCGCGGTGCCCTGAATGATGGTTTCAGCGACGCGGAATTCCAGCGCCAGCGAGATGCCCTGGTTACGGATGCCCGCCTCCGGGTGCAGCAATGGAGTACTGCCAAGGCCGGAGCCATCGCCGATCGCCTGTTGCGCAGCATCCTGGACCAGGACGTCTACAGCGCGGACGCGGATGACCTGGTGTGGCTGGAACAGGTATTGGCGGATACCTCCCGCGCCCGGGTGGAGGCGCAATTTCGCGAGGCCTGGCAGGCTGCCCCGGACGCCTTTGTCGCCGGGGTGCCGGGGCTGGCGCCGGCGGCGGTGGAGACGGCACTGGCCAAATCCCGTTCCCGGCCCGGGCTGGGGGAAGTCGCTACCCGGGGCGAAGCTTTCGCCTATGCCGATTCGGGTCGCAGGGGCCGGGTCCTGCGGCGTCACGTGCACCGGCCGAGTGGCGTCGTCAGCGTGCAGTTCGCCAACCGGGTACGTCTCAATGTACTCAGCACCCAGCGGGAGGCGGGCACGGTACTGGTGGGAGTGCGCTTCGGCAGCGGACGCCTGCGGCTGCCGGCGGACAAACCTGGCCTGGACCTTCTGGCCAGTGCCGCCTTTCTTGCCGGTGGCCTGGGTCGGCACAGTGCCGCGGAACTCGGCGAGCTGAGCTCCGGGCACAATGTAAGCACGGATTTCAGCGTCGGCAACGACGCCTTCCAGCTGCACGGTAGCACCACCTCCGGCGACCTGCGGTTCCAGCTGCAGTTGCTGGCGGCGTTCCTCGTGGACCCGGGATACCGGCCCGAGTCCTACACCCAGTATCTGGATTCCCTGGCGGGCCTGTACCGGCGGTCGCGGGATTCGGTGGGTGGTGTGCTGGCAACGGATGTGGCCCGATACCTGCGGGGCGGTGATCCGCGCTTTGGCTTAGCTCCGCTGGAGCAGGCCCGTGCCCGCAGCCTGGACGAGCTCCGCGACTGGCTGGCCCAACCCCTGGCGAAAGGATACCTGGAGATTTCGCTGGTGGGGGACGTGGATACGGAGCAGGCGATTGACCTCGTGGCACAGACCTTCGGTGCCCTGCCCACGCGACGGCTGCGCAAGCCACCGTCGCGGGCAACGCGGCGTCTGCATTTTCCGGAACCTGGCGTGGTGCGGCGTTTCGAGCACCACGGCCAGGCATCCACCGGTATGGCGCTGGTGTACTGGCCGACGGTGGATGTGACCCGCACCCGGGACCGCTACCGTCTGGCGGTGCTGACGCGCATCGTCAGTCAGCGATTGCTGGACCGGGCCCGCGAGCAACTCGGGGCGAGCTACGCGCCCAGCGCCGGCAACACGGCCAGCCCGGTGTTTACCAACTTCGGCATCATGGGCGTGGGCCTGGACGTGGATCCGCAACGGGCCACGGAGATGCTGGAGCTGGTGCGGCAGATCACCAGTACGCTGGTGGCGGAGGGTGTGGGGGACGAGGAACTGGAGCGGGCGTTGCGCCAGGAAGTGGAGGCGGTGCGCCGCCGCCAGGGCAGCAATCACTACTGGCTGGGGGTGTTGCTGCGTACCCACGAACGGCCGGGCCGCCTGGGGGAGGCCCGGCGCCAGTTGGCGGAACTTGCGGGCATCCGCCCGCGGCATGTGAATGCCAGCGCGCGCAGGTTCCTGCGTTGGCAGGACGCCCGGCCGGTGCTGATCCTGCCGGCGGCGAACGGGGCTGGACAGAAATTCTAATTTAGTATGTAATAAAAAACTAATATTCTGTCCG